>WQYA01000010.1 GCA_009781495.1 Cystobacterineae bacterium | reverse complement strand
GGGGGGGGGGGGGGGGGGGGGGGGGGGGGGGGGGGGGGGGGGGGGGGGGGGGGGGGGGGGGGGGGGGGGGGGGGGGGGGGGCGCGGGGGGGGGGGGGGGGGGGGGGGGGGGGGGGGGGGGGGGGGGGGAGGGGGCGGGGGGGGGTGTTGGGGTAGCGGGCAACGCCTCCAGGGGTAGGCCCACAGGCCCCACAGGAGTCAGCAGCTCCTCCGTAGGGGGGGGCAGTGGCGGGGGGGAGAGGCTTGGGGGCGACAGGGCCGGGGGGGGTGTTGGGGTAGCGGGCCTTGTCGGCGGCTTCAGAAGGAGCGCGTTAAAGGGCTCCGCGGGGGTAAGGATGAAAGACTCACTGGAAAGCCTTCCCGCGTGGGGGGGTGAGGGAGGCGGGCCGTTTGGAGGAGGTATGGGTAGAGAAGGCCTACCGGTTAGGGAGGGGGGTGGAGAGGGGGGTTCATCCGGCGGTGGAAGGGGGTTTTTTTTTTCCGCTTCGCGCTGGGTACGCACCCAGGTTTGGGGGGACTTGTTTTTCCCTGTCAGGACCAAGGCCAGTTTCCAGGCAATAAACCAAGGCGCACAGGCCAAGTCCACCAAGCCCCTAAGCCCTGCCCCTGAGAGTTGCCAGCCGCGCAGCACATAGATGAGCAGCCAGAGGAAGCCCGCCCCGAAGGCAAGGGTAGCCACCAACCCATGCCCCGTCCAAAAACTCAAGCCGAGTGCAAGCGAAAGCCCCAGGGTACTGCAAAGCACCAGCCAGCTTAAGGGGGGAATCAGCACATCCAGGGCCAAGTCTATCCAGAGGGGGTTCCGTTGGCCTATGCCCTGCCACAGAAGGGGAAGGCCGAAGCTTTTCATGAGGGCGAGGCGTCCCCCCTCCCAGCGTTGGCGTTGGGAGCGAGAGGCTTTCTCGTTGCCTGTCATTTCGCCGAGGACTTCGGCTTCGCTGACATAGAAGACGCGGTAGCCGGCGCGTCCGAGCAAAATGCCATATTCCACGTCTTCCACAACGGAGTGGGCGCGGTGGGGGACTTCGCGAATGAGTGTTGAGGTGAAACACATGCCGTTGCCGCGCAAGCCGCAGGAGAGGCACAGGCGCTCTCTGGCCAGGGAGCGTACGCCGTGGAAGGTGGCAAAGGCGATGCGCATCAGGCGCGTACGCCAGGTGCTGTTGACTTCGAGGACGCCATAATGCACCTGCATGGCCATGGCGCCCATGTGAATGCGTGCGGCAAAGGCCTTGAGAGCATTCTCTGAGAGGAGGCTGTCGGCGTCGACGACGACGACGGCATGGGCGAAGCCTTCTTCGAGGCTTTTTTGAAAGGCAAACTCCAAGGCATAGCCCTTGCCGCGCTGTGTTTCGCTGTGGCGCTCCCAAACGGTAGCGCCGGCTTTTCGAGCGAGGAAGGCGGTGTTGTCCGTACAGTTGTCGGCGACGACGACGACACGAAACTGCTGTTTGGGCCAAGCTTGTTTGAGAAGGTTTTCAACGGTGCGTGCAATGCCTGTCTCTTCGTTGTGTGAGGGGACGAGAATGTCAAAGCGCAGCGTAGAGGTTTTGAGGGGCGGCGTAGGAACACGTGCAGACAGCAAGGCGAGGGCCGCCAAATAGAGGCAGGGGAGGGCCGAGAAGCCTGCCGCAATGCACAGGAGGAAGTCCAGGAGATTCATGGCATGTCAGGACTGAAATTCAGACAATACGGGCAATTTGAGGCGGTTTTCTATCTGCCAGGACTCCATAATGCGCCCGCTGAGGAAGTCCAAGAGGAAGCAGATGAAGACAGACAGGAGTGCGCCTACCGCAAGCCCCGCGACGGCGATGAGGGGGCGGTTGGGGGAGGCGGCGCGTTTAGGCATTTGTGCAGGTTTAATAACGCTATAGCGGTATTTAAATGCAGCTCTCGCCGCATCCGACTCAATGCGTGCCGAGTCCAAACGCATTTGCAACTCTTGGAGTTTGGCAATGGACATACGCAGCTGCTCCCGCGCCACAAGCACGGAAGGGTCATCATCCATTTCAGGCAGCAATTGGTCCAAAAGCTCACTGGTATTGCGGTTGACGCCGGAGCGGCGTATGGAGGAGGTTGAGAGGGAGTCGGTTTCAGGGTCCCTGCCGCCCAGGCTGCGGTATTCGTCCAGGAATTGAAGCATTTCGCGTCTCAAAGAAGCCAACTGCGGCGAATCCTCGCGGGCTGCGCGTATGCGGTGCTCCAAGTCCGTAATGTTGGGGTGGCTTGAAGCATAGACGGTGCGTTGGTCCGTCAGTTGGTTTTGCAATTCGGCAACCCTTCGGCTGCGGGATTCTTCAAGGTCTTCAATGGCCCTTGCCCGGGAGCGAATGTTAAAGCGCAGTTGTGCCAGCATTTGTGCGTTGGCGGTTTCCGAAGAAGGCCGAGGCATCGTCTTTGTGGTTTTGGTTTCTGCGGCGGCGCTTGAGGAGGGGGTCCGTCCCTTGCCTCTGGCGGCCCGGCGCTCTTCCACGGCTTTTTCCATGTTGGACACCAGTTGCTCAATGGACAACTCGTCGTTGGCGACATAGCCTTCGAGAATGGAAATGGCCTCGGAAATGGCCGACACCTCTGCCAAGTGGCGCGCTTCCAAAAAGTTTTGTTGGGCCGTTTCCACAATACGGCGCGCCAGCGAAGCTTCGGGCCAATAAACCTCAATGCTGACCGTTCCGTTTTGCCCCGTATAAACAATGAGACGTTTTTCGAGAATGTCCACCATACCCTCTATTTTGTCCTCCTCTGTGGGGGGTTTGGACAAAAGGCCCATGAGTTTGTCCTTCAAGCCCAAGACGGGGTTGCGGGTGGTTTGCCAGTGCTCCACAAGCTCCAACTGGCGCACCATGGAGACGAGGTTGTCGTGGGCCATAACGGTTTCTCGGGCCGCCTGGGTGGGGCCTTCGGTGTCCTGGGCCATGTTGCGGTGGGGGTTGCCCAGGCTTGCAAGCATGGAGTTTCGGTTGGCCAAAAGCACCGCCTCCGAGTGGTATTTGGGAGGAATAATGAGGACAACCAACACCACCAAAGCCGTCAGGCCGACAAAGGAGAAGAAGGCGATGAAGGGGTGGCGCTTAACGGAGCGGAGAATAAAACTCATCCACAGGAAAATAAGGCGATAGTCAAAGAGAGCGGCCGACGTGTCGACGTCGGCAGGGTTTCTCAACGGAATAGGGGTTTGTGTTTGTTGCATGGCTTAGTCATGGACGGTTTTAGAAAGGACTTCCTGAGCGTCGCGGCCTTGAATAATGAAAAAATAAATGAAGACAACAGCAATCCAATAAAAGACATTATAAGCAAAAAAGTGGAACATGGCTTTGCGCAGAGCCAACCCGGGTTGGGGGGTTTTCGCTGCGCGCATCGGGAGGATGACCATCATGGCGATGACGGAAAGCAACAAAACCTTGTCCATGACAAACCCAAGAAAACGAGCACAAACAACCGCGGCAAACGGCGCCCTCGGCCTGATGCTGGGCGCCAGCCTCGCATTGTGCGCATGTAAACCCCAGGTTGCAAGCACTCCTCAAACGCCACCTGAAAATACTTCTCAGGCAGCCCTTGAAAATACGCCTCAAATACCCCCCGGAAATGCTTCTTCCCCCTGGCCAATCCCCGCCGCACAAGCCAAGCCCCTGGCTACCCCTGCCTTGGCCGTGGATTGCCAGGCCAAACCTACCCCCATTAGCCCCTTCATTTATGGGGTGGCGTTTGACCCACAACGCGCAGGCGACGACACAGCCCAACATTTGGGGGCCACCATGCGCCGTTGGGGAGGTAACCTAAGCACCCGGTTTAATTGGAAACTCGGAAATGCGTGGAACACGGCCTCCGACTGGTATTTCAGAAATGTCAACTATACGGGAAACCCGCGTTGGCACTACAACGACTTTTTGAAGCAACAACGCCAGTGGAACATGCAGACGGCCCTTTCCATTCCCATGCTGGGCTGGGTGGCCAAGGACACCACCTCTTCGGGTTTTCCTCTCCAGCAATTTCCGAAACAACAGGCCTTTGACCCCCAACATCCCCCATTCGGCAACGGCATAGGCCCGGATGGCAAACCCCTCCCCCCGGGCCCCCCTACGCTGACTTCCGTCCCCGCCCCCCCTGAAATGATGGGAGAATGGGTAAAAACCCTGCGCAAAGAAGACGCCGCCAAGGGTTATGGCCGCTCCGTCCACCTCTATTTTTTGGACAATGAGCCCAACCTTTGGAACCAGACACACCGAGACATTCACCCGGAGCCGCTCAGCTATGACGAGTTGCTGGAGAAAACCATTGCCACCGTCAACGCCATTCGCAAGGCGGACCCGCAGGCCCTCATTGCGGGCCCCTGCGAGTGGGGGTGGACGAATTTTTTCTGGTCCGCCAAGGACATTGCGCAAGGGGGCCCCCGCCTCGCCCCCGACAGGCGCGCCCACGACGGCATGCCGCTGGTCCCCTGGTATTTAAAAAAACTCTATGAGCACCAGCAAAAAACCGGGGAGCGCATGCTGGACGTATTGGACTTGCACCACTACCCCCAAGGCCAGGGGGTAGGCATAGGGGAGGGTGGCGGGGTGGACGCACCCACCAGCGCCCTGCGCCTGCGGATGACGCGCTCCCTGTGGGACCCCAGCTATAAAGAAGAGTCCTGGGTGAATGAAAAGATGCGCCTCATTCCCCTCATGCGCGAATGGGTAGCCGAAAATTACCCCGGGCTTAAACTCTCCCTGGGCGAATATAATTTCGGCGCCGAAAACCACCCCTCCGGCGGCCTCGCCCAGGCAGAAGCTTTGGGCCGCTTCGCCCAGGAGGGCCTGGACTATGCCTTCGCCTGGTATTACCCCAAAAAGGGCAGCGCCGCGGCCCAGGCCTTTCGCGCCTTTCGCAACTATGACGGCAAGGGCGCCCGCTTCCTCCAACACTTTTTGCCCGGCACCGCGCCTGAAGAGGTGTCCATTTTCGTTTCTACCAACGAGGCCAGGGACAAGCTGGTTCTGGTGGTGCTGAATTTGAGCGCTACCCAGCCTAAAACACTAAGCTTGACACTCCAAAACTGTAGCCCCATACAACAGCAGCGCCAATTTGTGACGCGCTTTGACGCTGCGGGCCTTGTGCAAAGCCAAGCCAAACCCGGCGACGCCCTCTCCTTGCCGCCTTTTTCCCTGGCCGTGGTGGAGTTGAGTTTGGCAAAAGAGAAACCATGAAAGTCCTTTTCGCCCTCCCCTTCCCCCCCTTGCCCGCCAATTTCGGCGGCGCCATGCGTATGTTTCACCTGCTCAACCAGGTGGCCTTGCACCACGAGGTGACGGTGCTGGGCTATGGCAACCTTGAGGACAAAAAAAACTTGTTGGAAGCCATGCCGCTGAAAGAGGTGCACCTGTTGCCCTATGCGTGGAAGCACCGGCATAGGCGCTTGGGGCAACTTTATTCCTGCTTTACGCACCACAGTTTTTTTCAGCAGTCCGTCACCACCCCCACCTATGGGCGCGCGCTGAATGCGCTGCTTGACAAAGGCGCGTTTGACATTGTGCATACGGAGTTTTCTCACTTTGGGCCCTTCAAAATGCAGACGAAGGCCCTCAAAGTGTTGGACGCGCACAACGTGGAATGGGACAACTTCCGGCGTATGTATGAAGCCTCCGCCTTCGGCCTCAAAAAGCTGCACTATTGGGCGGAATACAAAAAGCAACGCAGCGACGAGTTGAAGACTTGCCTGGCGCATGACGGCATTGTCACCACCTCCGCGAGGGATTTGGAGTTGTTGGGGCAATACTTGCCGAAGTTGCGCGGCGCGGTGGTGCCTAACGGGGTAGATTTAGAATATTTCCGCCCCTCCCCCTGCCCCCCTAAGCCCCTCCATTTTGTGTTTACGGGGATGATGGCCTATGTGCCCAACCATGACGGCGTGGGCTGGTTTTTGGACCACATTTGGCCGCGTATTGTGCACCAGCGCCCCGAAGCGCGCTTCACCATTGTCGGCAAAAACCCGCCGCCGTTTTTGCTGGCACGCCAAAGCGAAAGCGTGAGGGTGACGGGGACGGTGGAAGACGTACGCCCCTATGTGGACGAGGCCTGCGTCTATGTGGTGCCCCTGCGTATGGGCGGCGGCACGCGCCTCAAAATTGCCGAAGCCATGGCCATGAAAAAACCCATGGTGACGACGCGCATAGGTTGCGAGGGCATTGCGTTGACACACGAGAAAACGGCCCTTCTTGAAGACACGCCCGAGGGTTTTGCGAATGCTTGCCTGCGCCTGGCCGAAGACGAGACTTTGCAAAAGCGCCTGGCCGAGGAAGCTTTCCAAATGGCCTGTGCCCACTTCGGCTGGCAGGCCATAGGAAAAGCCCTCTTGGAAAACTATGAGAAATGGCTTTCTGAAAAAGGGTAAAAAAAACACCGTCCAAGTTTTGCCGGGCGGTGTTTTTTTGGCCAAGCTATGGCCTGGGCTTAGGTGGTTTATAGAGGAAGGACTTCAATACTAAACATGCCTATGGTGCCTTGGCCGGTATTCCTAGAGTCCACATAGAAATAATAGGTTATCCTGGGGTCGCCTGCCACTTCCAACTCTTCAACCCCGTTTTGCCAGCTGGCAGCTGTGCAAGCGCTCCCGTCGCCGCCACAGTCCTCTTCCGTCATCCAAAGCAACGGATCATAATTCCCCATAGACGTCACCCTAACGAGGAATTGACCCTCTGCTGTCGGGGTGTATGAATAGACCACTTCGGGCCCTTGGGCATTGTTGTTGCCGATGGCTGAACGACAAACCTCCGAGAGAGCATCTCCATAGCTTAGCGTCGCGTGGCTCGTGTCTCCATAAAACAGAGTCCCAGGCGTCAGCACAGCAGCTCCAGCACACATGTCATTCGAGGGTGTTTCACCGCTGCTGATGCATCGGTTGGCGCGTGTGTCGCATTCCGTTCCGCTCACGCAGGCGCCCACTCCACAGTCCTCTGTCCTCTCTGTGCCGCAGTTGTCGTTCGCGGTTATTTCCCCGCATGCCAGCCCCTCATCCCTCGCCATTCGCTGGCAGAAGGCAGCCGGGGTCTCCATGCATACCACTGTGACACAAACGCCATCTTCGCAAACACCGTTGTCGTTGTTGCAAAGTGTGCCGTCTGCCAGGCCTTCGCACTCGTCAGGCGGTGTTGTCACGCAAACGCCATCTTCGCAAACGCCGTTGTCGTTGTTGCAGAGTGTGCCGTCTGCCAGGCCCTCGCACTCGTCAGGCGGTGTTGTCACGCAAACGCCATCTTCGCAAACGCCGTTGTCGTTGTTGCAAAGTGTGCCGTCTGCCAGGCCTTCGCACTCGTCAGGTGTTGTTGTCACGCAAACGCCGTCTTCGCAAACACCGTTGTCGTTGTTGCAGAGTGTGCCGTCTGCCAGGCCTTCGCACTCGTCAGGCGGTGTTGTCACGCAAACGCCGTCTTCGCAAACACCGTTGTCGTTGTTGCAGAGTGTGCCGTCTGCCAGGCCTTCGCACTCGTCAGGTGTTGTTGTCACGCAAACGCCGTCTTCGCAAACACCGTCGTCGTTGTTGCAAAGTGTGCCGTCTGCCAGGCCTTCGCACTCGTCAGGTGTTGTTGTCACGCAAACGCCGTCTTCGCAAACGCCTTTGCCATTGTCACAGGGCGTGCCTTCTTCTAGGCTTTCGCACTCAGTATGCACCTGTACCTGCACACAGATGCCGCCGCTGCAAATGCCGTTGTCACAGGGCTCGCCGTCTGTTGCGCCTTCGCACTCTTCAGGGACCATCGCTACGCAGGCGCCGCCTTCGCAAACACCCTTGCCATTGTCACAGGGCGTGCCGTCTGCCGCCAGCGCACACTTAACGGAATTTTCCCCTATTTCTATCGTACCCACAACTATGCCGCCGCCACTGTCGCAGGCCGCCAACAAAACCAAAGCTAAACTTAACCCATATATTTTCCACGGCTGCATAAACATTCTCCTCTTAGAAAGCTCCTGTATCTCCCACAAACCAATAAGTAAGTAAGTGTAGCATATTCTGAAGAATTCTAAAAGTGTCTCTTGAAGCAAGAGCTCTGTTTTATGTTGGTTGGTCTATATTTACGGACAGTCTCTTAAAGAAATAGGCCTAAGACTAAAAAATACATTCCGGGGAAACCCGGGCGGCCTATTCCTGTTTAGCCTATGCGCCCCAAGACAAAGCCTTGGAGCGCACCTCCGTTCCAAGCATGCCTCATTCGAAGCAAACCGGCATATTCGTCGGCGTTATGAAGTCGCTGCTGGTGTTGCAGTTGTCATGGAAGGCCTTGGGCCATTTGGCGGTACGGCTCAAGCCGTCGCTGGCCACGCGGATGCCGCGCACCTGGCCCTGCGTGCCCACCACCCACAGCGTGTTGCCGACCAGAACGGGCTGTGCCACGACAGGGACATGGAAGCCCAGCTCTGTCATCCACAACTGCGCCAAAGTTTCGGCATCAAAAGCCACCACTCTGCCATTGCCTCTGACCACATAAACCTCCGGGTTGCTGCCCGGCAAAGGGTTGCCCAGCAGCGGGCTGCCGACAATATCGCCTGTGGAGCCTGTGGGAAACGCCGTGCCGACAATGCCTGTGCCGTTGGCATTCAGGCGAAGCAATACATAACTTGAGCCGCTGCCCGCCAGAGGGCCATAGCTCACCATATAGGCCCGGTCTTGGCTGTCAACGGCAGCAGGACCCACATAGGATGCGGTATAAGTTGAACTGCCAGTTGGAGTGACAATGGTGGTGGAAATAGGAAGCGTCGTGGGTGAGGTTGCCCCGTTTTGCCACAACTGAAGAAAGGGTTGGGAAGCAGCCGGGTGGCCGGAAAGCCAAATGTTGCCGCCATTCAAGCCAACCCCCGTCAGTGTTCCCGTGGGCAGGGTGTGGACGCTGCTCCAACTGCCCGGTGTCCATGCAGAGCCGTTAAAGCGCCACGTGGAGAGGCTGCTGTCATAGACGGCAAGCACTTCAGAGGAGGTGGTGGATTGTGCCGTCGTCAGCGCAACAGCATTCATGCTTGCGGAACCTATGCACCTGTCGGCCTCATTCGCTTCAGAGGGGGTATAGGCCACCAACACCGTATTGCTGTCGGCATTGGCAGGCGCTGCAAGACGCGCGGGGCTCAAACTCAGCAAGGAAAGCCCTTTGTCAAACTGTGCCGTCGCAGCGGTGCCGGCCGACGTCCCAATAACACACTCACTGTCCACAAACTCAGGGTATTGTGTGGCTGCATCCACCGTGAAGAGGCGGTTGCGTTTCTCCGCAGGCCCTGCGTTGGAGGCGGTTGCCACGGCCAAACTTCCGTCGCCAAGCGCCACCATGGGGGTCCGCATGGTGCCTGCCACCAAAGGAGAGCCCGCTGTTACAGCACATATGTCCGGCTCGAAGAAATAGAGGTTGGTGCCCGCAGCAAAAGCCAGGCGTTCACCCACAAAAACCAAGGGGGTTGTGACGGCAGAGGAAATGACGGTGTCGCAAGCCAGGCGCGTCAACGTTAGCGTCCCATCATAAACTTCCGTCGTCGCTCTGCCCACTGTGTCCACAGCTTGTGCATCCACATGCAGCTGTGTTGACAAGGGTCCTGTGCCGGCCCATGCCAATGTCAAAGGCAGCTGCGCTATCCAGCACTTTTCCGTTGTCGCCCCGGTTTCACTTTTGCTGCTTTCTATCCAGTTGAGGGGCAACAAAACAGTGTTGTTCCACAATTCCATGGACGCATCGGAGTAACTCAGCGGGGCGTCCAGGGTTGTCACGGCAACACACACCCTCAAGATGTCGCCCAGCGCGGCTGTTTGCGGCACATTGAAGACAATGCGTGGGGGTTCCAGGCTGACTTTATAGGTCCACAATTGCGCTGTCTGAGTGCCGATGCCCACTTCCACCACGGTTTCGCTCAAAGGGCCTGCCCAGCCTGCGGGCAAGGTGCACGTCCATTCGCAGGAGCTGCCCAAGCAGTGGACATCGCATGCCGAGGGGTCCAAAAGTCCAAGGTAGGTTTGCACATATAAGTCCGTCCCCGCGCCGGGCCCTTTGGCAGTAACATGCATTTGTGCCGAGCCTGGGCCTACCCAATCCGCATGCGGGTCATTCGCGACGGCGCCGTCGGCACGCAAGGGCACCACGGCGCGTTGTTGGGTGAGGAGAATGTGGAAGTCTCTGAGTCTCGGCACGCAGTCGCCCCACTCGCAAACACCGTTGTCGTTGTCACATGTGGCGCCATCCTGCTGCTCTGCGCACTCGTCCGGCGGCGGCTTGGGCAAACACTCGCCCATTTTGCAAACCCCCTCCCCATCGTCACAGGGAAAGCCGTTGGGCTTTCTTTCGCATGGGCCCAGCAACTCACATTGGCCTTGGTTGCTGCAACGTTCTGTCATTTCGTCGCAGCAAACAAGACCACACAGAAAGTGACGAGGGGTGCATTCGGGCAAAGGCTGGCAGGCGCCCGGCGCACCGTTGGTGGTGCTTTGAATGCCCACGCAAACATAGCCTTCCTGGCAGCTTTCGTCGCCGACGTGGCATTCGGGAGGGTCCTTCTCGCAACGCCCCCATTCCCCAAACTCGGCCCCCACGCAGTGGCTGCCGATGGGGCAACCGGCCACGTCTCCCACTCGGCAAATGCCGGGCAAATCCCAAAGCAGCATGCTCCCTCCACAACCGGTACCTATGGCCAAAAGTATGCTTAGGCCCCACAGTCTCCCTGTTTTTATGTCTTCTAAATGAGCGTTCACTCTTATGTATGTATTGGCCTAGGGCTTCGGCGCCACAACATCTGCACCCCCATAGCCACATAAGCCCCTGGCCTCCCTGCTCGGCCCCTCCCCATACTGGGGAAGGTTGATGGCCGCCCCCTCTCCGCATGCCGGGACAGAACGAAGGAATATAGGCCTATAGCATGAGCGACGAAGCCCCCTCTCCGCATGCCGGGACAGAACACCTAGACCGGTTTTATGTTGACTTAAGCTGCTGCGACGGGTGGAAATGGGGAGGAAAAGCGAGCTGGGGGCAAGGGAGTTTCTGCCCGCAGAAACCCCCTCGCCCCCGTCCAATGGAGCATGGAAACGTCTGCCTGCACGCACTTCAACATAAAACCGCTCTAGGGCCTTGGGCCGTCCCAACAGTTGTCAATGGGTACGTTGGCGTTGGAGCTGCGGCATAGGTCATGCCTCCATAGGGGCCAGGGCACGTTTGCCTTGAGGCCCGGCGCGTCTATGAGGAAGCCGACAAGCGTGTCTGTATCATAGCCAAAAACCGCAACACCCCGCGTGGACGACTTGGGCAAAATGCCCAAAAACTGTGCAGAAGCACCCTCCGTGGAGCCGCCCTCCCAACACCCTTTGAGGCCAGAGTCCAAACAGGCCACACTTGTCTCTCCAACGTCGTCTGCGCTGGGAAATACCAGGTTGCCCCACCTGTCCCCGCTCTCTATCAACGCAACCCTCCTCTGGTTGAGTTCCACAGCCTCCCCAAAAGTCCCTTCGGCAAGCGAGACGCCTGCCAGGGAAAACCGTTGAATGGCTTCGCGGCCATTCTTTCCAATCAACTCGTCGTCAGCCCCCATCAACAAAGGACGCATTCCCACGCCCACAGTCGCTCCCGGACGGTTGCTGGAGTCAAAACCCCGCAGCCCGGTTGTGAGGGTGTTATCCATATAAAGAACCCACCGGGATTCAGAGCCCAGGAAATGTGTCTGCGCCCATTCCAAACCTGGGCCCATAGAAGGGCCTTCCTCCGCACAGTCTGGGGTGGGGCTCCAATTTCCGTTGCTCCACTCCTTCGCACACCAATAAGAACTCTCAGAGTCCGCAAATACCCTCGAAGCTCCTCCAGGTGTTTGGCGCACCAAAAGCTCCGTCCAGAGACCGCTGTTTCCTGTATCCGGAAAAATGCCTGACGCAAGACAATCCAACCTCCATGTGGGTGTCGTTTGAATGAAGCGGCACGCCTCTAAAATATAGTTGTTGCCAGATGAACCCCTTCGCGCCACCACCAAGTCCTTGCCGGGCCCCCCCTGCAAAAGCGCCCAATGTGAGCCGTCCCATCGGGGTTCCTCGCAATCTGAAAACAATGCTTTTCCGGTGCCCGCATGAAACGCATAAAAACCGCTGCGTCCATCCGGAGCAGCGCAACTGGCCACCACCACGTCGGTGTCTCGGTGTCTGCCCAACAACAACCTCCTCTCGACAACAACGTCGGACAACCTTCGCTCCCATACCCTTCTTCCTTCGGTATCTATGGCCACCAGAAAATCTTCCAGCTGCCCACTCCTATCCTCCACCACCACCACCACCAAGTTGCCCTCTCGCGTTACAACCCCAGTTGAAGTTATTCCACTGACAGAGTCCAAACTCCATAACCGGCGGTTGATGCGTATGTTGAAGCTCGCCACGTGGAGGCTTGTGTTGCCTACCTCATCCACAGGCCTGGCTGTCAAATTCAGCGGGTAGTCCCCATGCGGCAACTGGGGCAGCTGCGCAAGCGACACCGCAAAACACTCGGCCTGAGGCTTGACAGGCAAACTCCCAGGGCAAGCCGTACGTATGGCGCGGTGCTGCTGGCCTGCGTCAAAAAACAGCTCCGTTCGCTCCCAATCCATGTCGGCTTTTGTGCTTTCCATTTGCACATAGAGTGTGTCGTCTCGCCCCCACTCCCTTTGGCTCGCAAGCTTTAGGCTAACTTTGGGCGGCGTCACATCATAAGTCCACGAAAATGCCTCCACCGTCCTGCCGCTTGCCCCTGTAGCATCCACCGTCAACACATGCTTCCCTTCACCCTCGCTCTGCAGCACGCATTCGAGACGTCGACGCTCTCCTTTGGCCTCCTGACTCAACTCTGTACAAAAAAAGAATTGCCCCATACCGGGGGTCTCAAACCATGTCTCCACACCTTTAGAGGCGCCATAAATTTCTATTTGGATTTTCATTGCAGCACTGTTGCTGCGCTTGCCTGCACTCAGCTTGCCTTCAACAAGGTGAATGCGTACGTCCGGCACCACCATCCCATTCTCGCCCAGCTTCCCCCATGTGCATATGCCTTCATGGCTGCTGCTTTTTAAACAATAGCTGCCCTCCGGACACGCCCACCCTTGCTTCTGCGTACACACCCCCTCCGGAGTGGGACACCCACACCCTATGCCCATCACCATCAGCAGAAAACCCCATACCCCACAAAGCAACCCATGCCCTCTCGTCTCTCCTTCTGTTGCCATCACAACCTCCCTTGCACCTAAAACCTCCCTCAGCTTATCCCATGAACGCTTTTATTTCACCTTCTGCACATCCGTACGCCCACTTGACTTTGCAAATAGGGGAATTCAGGCCTCTCAAAATCCAAGACGCTCCAACCAAGGCTTTGTGACAGCTTGTCGCAACTATGGAAGGTTTTTCAGAAATACAGAGGCCAATGCCAAACGGCAAGAGGCTTTGGAGGCTTGAGCGGCCCCTCCTTAAAGGCTGTTTTCTTGAGACAATATATATAAATAATCTAATGCTAGAAGCAATTTAACATCACATTGCTGGCGTTAGCGGGCGTAGGCCTGGAAATTTGAGCGCTGCTGTTGCAATTGTCGCGAAAAGCCTTGGCCCAATGCGCCCTTTGGTTCAAACCCTTGCTGGCTACACGAAGGCCATGCAGTTCGCCACGCTTGCTCACCACCCACAGCGTGTTGTCCACCAACACCGGCTGCGCCGCGTCTGAAATGCTCATGTCCAACCGCAGTGTCCACAAATGCTTCAGCGTGTCCGCACGGAAGGCCAGCACGCTGCCATCGGTGGTGACAACATAGACTTCTGCAGGGGTATTGCCGTCCATGGGCTCACCCAAAATGGGACTGCCTACAGGCCATGAAACACCGGCAGGAAACGCTTCTATGCTTTCCGGAGCTTCGTCTTTTCTCGCCTGGGCGCCAAAACGACGAAGCTCATAGGCATGGGGCCCTGTTTGCACCACCACATAGGGCCGTCCATTGGCATCCACAGCTGCAGGACTTGTCGCATATCCTGTCTGCACATCCACCAAAACCTCATTCCTCCAAGACTCCCATCGCTGAAGGGTTGGGCCGTTGGTGTTTTGGCCGCTCAGCCAAATGTTTCGAGTCCCTGCTGTTTGATTGGCTGTCGCAATGCCTGTGGGCGCCAGCAATGCTCCAAAGCTCCCGCTTTCTTGTCTTGGAGGCGGGATGTTGTCGCCAAAAATAACCTGGTAGGTGGTTTCAGGGTAGATTTGCCAATAAGCAATGTGTTGAGTCCAAGAGCGTACCACAAAATTTTCACCACTCCCCACTTGTATAGGCGTCAGGTGTACGGGGGAATTAAGGGCGCCGGGAGGGCTTGCTTGGCAACGTAGGCAAGTGTTTGTCTTCTCCGGCGCAAAAGCAAAAAGGACGGCGCCGCTGGTTGCAGGGGTTCCAGGAGCCACCAAACGCCAGTTGGAGGGGTTGGGCAGCCCACTCCCTATGCGGACCAGCGCAAGTCCCCTGGTGAAAATGGGAGGGGTGGCGAACAAAGCCAAATTGCTGCATCGCGGTTCGCCATAATAATAACTGAGGAGATTGCTGCAATCCATCTCCGCTTCCGAATAATGAAAGTCCATAGGCGTCCTCGTCGTATTCACCACCGCTAAACGCGCATTCCCTCCACGAGGCCCCCCCGCTACAATGGCTATAGCTACTTGCCCCGTATTCCCCAGCGCCACCATCGGCCCTTGAATGGAACCGGTATAAAGCTCTCCGGCAGCTTCACAATCCGGATGGTAGAGATAGAGGCTGTTGTTCTCAGGCGCCGCTGCAACCCCCGGGTCTTCATCTTTCCAACCACTGCTCGCAAACAGGAGACGGCCATTCGCATAAACCAAAGGCTGGGTGACATAGCCTCTCTCGTTGACGGCTTCGGTTTGGCAAGCAATGCGCGTCAGACGAAGCGGCATCTCCTCTCGAAAGTCAAAGGTGTTTCTCGCCATATTGCTGACCGCCAGCGAAATCTTCAACTGCGCTGCGTTTTGCCTCAAGGCCCCCAACGGGGCCGTCAACGGCAAAACAGCACGCCAACACACCTCAAGAGGCTCCGTCCCTTGGGTCTCTTGCCTCCACTCCATGGGTATTTCTAACCCATCCTGCAGAAGCTTCGTCTCTTCTATCCCCCACCTCGTTATGGGTACACCCCCATCGCTTTCCAGCGTCGCGCAAAACTTCAACTCCTCCCCCGCAAGCAACTCCGAAGCATTCATGCCTATGCGAATGTCGGGAGACGCCGCGCTGACACGGTAGGTGCGCTTGCGCTCCAACCCCTGCTCCCCAAGCCTTATGGCAACCTCCGTCTCGGGCCCCTCGCCTGCCCACCCCTTGGGCAAGCTGCACAACCACTCGCAGTTGGCTGTCCTGCATCTCCCGGCAACATGCTTGCAGGCATAAGTCGTCCCCTGCGCCATCACCTCCAAACCCCTCTCTGCTTCAATGCTGTCTGTCGCCAACAAACGAAGCTCTGCCTCCCCATTGCCCACCCAGTCCGCATTCGGGTTGTCCCCCGGGCTCCACTCCGCATCGCTCTTGTCAAAACGCAAAGGCGTCACCTCTTCGCTCGCTCGAAAAAGCTTCCAGCTTTTGATGGTGACTTTCAACCGCCCCTCCGCGTCCAACTCTCCTACGACACACTCGCCTTCTGCCCCCGGTTGTGTGCTCCCTTGCGCATAACAAACCGTCCCCTGTGGACAGTTTCCAACACTCCCCATTTTGCACGTGCCGGTATAGGACTCGCAAGCTGTTAGGATGAACAACGCAACCAGTGTACAAAGCCTCTTTGCTTCCATCGGTGCTCTCCTCCGTGGCTCTCCCCCCCCCTACTTCAAGGCCCCCTCGGTTCCCCTCTCAATTCCATCATTCCATATTTTTGAACCCACCTATATTCACTCATAACTCACACACTTTTTTCAAGGAAAATTCCTCCGCTTTTGAAAAAAATACCCACCCCAAAGTTTGCTCGGGCATGGGCAATTTGCTAGCCATGGCCCATGCGCCCCTCTCTAGGCTCCTTGGTTTTCTTCTCCACCGCCATGTGCCTCATTCCAGGGCTGGGTACCTACCTCGTCTATTCCCGGTGGCTTAGGCCCCCCATTTGGCCCTTTGAGGCCAAAACCGCCGTGCTCGCCCTCATGTGGGCCCTGTGGCTTTCGGTACCTCTGGGGGCCGTAGGCTGGCATTTGCTGGGGCATACCCGGTTTAGCCCCCTAGCGGCTGGCCTTAGCTGGCTAGGCTATTTCTGGTTAGGCGTATTGTTTTATGCCGCCTGCGCCCTCGCGCTTTCAGGCCTCGCCCTGTGGCTTGCGCACTTTTTTTGTACACCCAGCCTCCTGCTGCGCCAGTGTGTGGCGGCCACCTGCGCCCTCAGCGTCCTTAGCGCCTGCGCCTATGGGGCTTGGGTAGCCGCACGGGGGCCTAGGGTGGTGGAGCACGAGGTGGTGTTGGACAAACTTTCGCCGGCCTTCGACGGCTTTCGCGTGGCCGTCATTTCGGACATGCACCTGGGGCCTACGCTGGGGCGCGCCTTCAGTGAAAAGGTGGTGGCCCAACTCAACGCGCTGGACGCCGACGTTATTGCCGTGCTGGGGGACTTGGCGGACGGCAGCGTATATGGCCTCGCTGAGGCCGTTGCGCCCTTCCAAAACCTGCGCGCCAAGCACGGCGTGCTGTTTGTCACCGGCAACCACGAGTATTTTATGGGGGCGCAGGCCTGGGTGGCCCATTTGAGCGCCTTGGGCTTCCGTGTACTCGCTAATGAGCGTGTGGAAATAACCCTCCCCTCCCCCCAGGGCCCCGGCTACCCCCCTGCCCGCCTCGCCTTTGCCGGCATCCATGACTTGATGGCCAACCGCCTTACCGGCGCCGGGTTGCGCAGCGACTTGCCTGCCGCCCTCGAAGGCTGGGACAAAAAAACACCCCTGGTGCTGCTCTCCCACCAGCCGGGCCCCTGGAAACAGGCCCAGGAGGCCGGTGTGGACTTGCAGCTTTCAGGGCATACGCATGGGGGGCAAATGTGGCCCTTTCACTTTATGGTAGCCTGGACTACCCCTAGGGTACAGGGCTTCTATCGCCAGGGGGCCTCCCTGCTCTATGTTACCCCCGGCGCCGGCTATTGGGGGCCCCCCCTGCGCGTCGGCGCCCCCCCGGAAATCGCCCTCCTCCGCCTCAGGGCAGGGGGGCAAGGGCCGGTTTAGGCCAGGCCAGGGTTGGGTTAACCGCCGCTCTGTGCTATAGCCCCCCCTATGCCCCCTCCCCCCCCTGTGGGACGCTTCGCCCCCAGCCCTACGGGGCCCATGCACCTGGGCAATGCCTTCGTCGCCCTGCTGTCCTGGCTTTGGGCCAAACAACAGCACGGCTACTGGCTGGTACGTATGGAAGACTTGGACACCCAACGCTGCAAACCGGAATATGCGCGCCTGCTGCTGGAGGACTTGCGTTTTCTGGGGCTTTCCTGGGAGGCCCAGCCCCTCCTGCAAAGCCAACGCCACCGCCTCTATGCGCAGGCCGTGGCCCGTCTGCAGGCCGCGGGGCATTGCTTTGAATGCCACTGCTCCCGCAAGGAAATCGCCCTGGCGCCCCATGTCGACGAAACCAGCCCCTCGTGTACGGGCCGCTGTAGCCCGGGCAAAGGCCGCCCCACCTCCCTACGCTTTCGCTGTAGGCCCCCCTACCCCTCCTTTGAGGACGCTGTATTGGGTTTGCAAACCCCCCACCCCCCCCCGCCCAGGGACTTTGTGTTATGCCGGGAGGGGCAATACAGCTACATGCTGGCGGTGGTTATAGACGACGCGGCCCAGGGTATTAGCCAGGTATTGAGGGGTGCGGACTTAGCGGGGGCTACTTTTTGCCAAATACAGTTACAGAGGGCGCTGGGGCTGAGCACCCCCGCCTATGCCCATGTGCCCTGTGTTGAAGACAGCCTCGGCCGCCGCCTCGCCAAACGCGGCGGCGCCCTCTCCATAGCGGCCCTGCGCGAGCGCGGTATGACGGGGCCGCAACTGGTAGGCCTGCTCGCCCAACTCGCCGGTATGGGTGAGGGCCACCCCACCCCCCCCGAAGCCCTGTTGCCGTATTTTTGTTTGGCCAAGCTGCGGGGCCTAAGGCCACAGCTGGGGGAGGGGGGGTTCAACACCCTATGGACGCATGGGGAATAGCGTGCTAGCACTCCCCAAATCCTCCATGCAGTCTAAAATAAACTGCGGGCTATGTTATAAACGCTGTTTAAAACAACCTGTTACGCGCCATGCTTGAAACCGTCACCAAAGGTTTTCGCTCTGCCAAAAACCGCCTCCAAGGCAAGTCTGAGATAACCGAAGCCCTCGTCGAAGAATCCCTAAGGGACATCCGTATCTCCCTTTTGGAAGCCGACGTCGCCTTTAATGTCGTCAAAAAATTCGTCGCACGTGTGCGTGAAAAAGCCGTGGGGGAGGTGGTTTCCGTCTCTCTCACCGACAAACGAGGGAAAAAACGCAAAGTCACCCCGGTAGACCACTTCATCAAAATCTGCCACGACGAGTTGGAAGCTTTGATGGGGCCTGTGGACACCGCCCTGTCCTTCAAACCCAAAGGGCAAGTCAGTGGAATTATGATGGTGGGGCTACAGGGCTCCGGCAAGACGACCACCGCAGGCAAACTGGCCAAACGTCTGTTGGGCGAAGGCAGAAAACCGCTCCTGGTAGCCGCCGACATTTATAGGCCCGCTGCGGTGGAGCAACTCAAAATCCTCGGAGAAGGGCTGGGCGTCCCTGTTTTCCATGAGCCCGACGCCTCTCCGCCCGAGTTGGCCTCCAAAGCCTGGGAATTTGCCAAAAAAGAGAAGTTGGATGTGGTGATTGTCGACACGGCAGGCCGTTTGGCCATTGACGAAACGCTGATGCAGGAGCTTGAGGCCATTCAAAAGGCCGTCGAGCTCGACAACATTCTGCTCGTCTGTGATGCGATGATTGGCCAGGATGCTGTACGCACGGCGGCAGAGTTTGACAAGCGTCTTTCCATGGATGGTTTTATTCTAACCAAACTGGACGGCGACGCGCGCGGAGGCGCCGCCCTCTCCATCAAAGAAGTGACGGGAAAACCCATCAAATTCCTCGGCATGGGTGAAACCATGGACTTCCTTGAGGAATTTCGTCCAGAAGGCCTGGCAGGCCGCATTCTCGGGTTTGGCGACATTGTTGGCCTCATGAAGGACTTTGAGGCCGTTGTGGATGAGCAGAAAGCCGAAGAGGACGCTCAAAAACTGCTCTCCGGCAAATTCGACATGCGCGACTTTGTCGAGCAAATTCAAACCATTCGGAAGATGGGCTCGCTGAAGAGTCTGCTGGACAAGTTTCCTCTTTTTGGAGATTTTTCAGAGCAACTCAACCCGGATGACAAAGAGTTGGAGCGCATTGTCGTGCTGTTCAACTCCATGACAGCGGCCGAGAGAAAAAACCCTGCGCTCATCAACGACAGCCGGGCCTTGCGTATTGCCAAAGGCTCCGGCCACAAAAAACAAGACGTGCTTGGGCTGCTCCAAAAATTTCAGCTCATGCAGCAAGTCATGGGGGGCATCGGCAAAAATCCCGGGCTGTTGGGCCGGCTTCCCGGGTTCAAACAGCTTGGCCAACTGTCCCAAATGAAAAACATGGACTTGGGCGCGTTGTTTGGGGGCGACACCAAAAAAATGCAGCAACTCATGGGCGGCGCTGAGGGCCCCTCTCCTTTTGAAGCGCCGAAAATAGCCCCCGGAATCAGCGCTCCCATGAATTCTTCGGCGCTGGCACGCGCCAGACTGATGGGCTATGCGCCCGAAGCACAAAACAAAACACCCAACGCCCTCTCCCGCGATGCCATCCGAGAGCGCCGAAAACGAGAAAAAGCCAACAAGAAAAAAAATCGAAAAAAACGCTAGACCGGTTCAAAGTTGAAATGAGCCGCTGCGACACAAACTTTGAAGCGGTCTAGTTCCAGCGCTCGTCAAACCTCTGCTCCAAACTCTTGACGCTCATGGAATCTATCTGGTTTTTAGCTTTCTCATACCAAATGGAGCCTCGTGGGGTAATCTCCATGACTAATTTAAAATAACGCAAGGCCTCCCTAGCGTTTGAGGACTTGAGAGTATAGCCCATCCCAAACAAATCCTCGGCCTTCTCGGCCACCCTCTGGATGCACCTTTGGGCTCTCTCGCTTGAAGACTGTATTTGTTTGGCTTCCTTGCAATGCGTGGCGGCAGCTGCAAAATCTCCTCTTGAAAAAGCATCCTCTCCTGCCAACAACGCAGCCTGGCTCAACATCTCCTTCAACGACTCGCCTGCCGCAGAATGGAGACTCATTTTGCTATATAAGGCATATGCTTTGGACAGAGGTTTGGCTGCAGCTGCAAGCTGCCCCGCTCGGTATTTTCTCACTCCTTCATCATAAGCAAACCCAAACTCCAGAATTTGTTTCTGCAACTTCTTCGCCAAATTTTTGATTTCCGCTTCCTTGGGATGTGAAGCAAAAACTCTGTCACACTCATCCGCCGCACGCTTCCACTCCTCTCCATTGAACTTTCTTTGTACGTCCGCAAACGCTAAAGCGACTTTCTGTTTTTGTTCTTCTGTGCGTCTGATTTTGTCGTTTCTTCTGTCATCATCTATTCTCCTCCCCACCTGCCGTTTCGCTTCTTCATAGGAAGCTCGCCCTTCTTCCACCTTCTGTCCCACCGCTGCCTGCATGGCCCTTGGCAACACACTCAATGTCTTTAGGGCTGCATCAAAATCACCCAACATCAACAATTCTTCTGCACGCTGCAGGTGAAATTGTTGCTCCTCTTTGAGCATGCGCTCCAAAAGCTCCTTCTTCCTCTCATTTAAACGCGCACTGGCTTCGGGAATTTTGTCCAAGTTGCCTTTGGCCAACTCAAATTCTTTTCGAGCCACCAAAGTCTCAACCTCTTGAAGACTTGTTTTCACTTCTTTCTCAAGCTCCACCTGCTTGCGAAAATGAGAAGTATCCGTTTGAGGGCTGATTGCCGCTATCTGCTCCAGCAAACGCAATGCCTCCTCATCTTCCCCATCACGAACCGCTTTGCGCGCCTGGCTTATAAGGCTTTCTGTAGTGACAACCACAGCGTTGCCCAACTCCGGCGGCGGCTCTTTCTTCCCACTGGCAAGAAAAACAGCCAACAACCCACACAACAAAACGCCGGCGCCTCCTAAAATCAAAATAAGCCGCTTCTTCTTGTTAACGCCTTCCTGTTTCTCGCCTTTCTTGCGTTTTCGCCGGACACGCTCTATGGGCGGCAGCTCCTGGCGAACAAGCTCTTTCTCCGCTTCCGGCTCCGGCTCCGCTTCCTTCGCGGGCTCCTCTTTCTTGCGCAATGCAAGCTGAGAAACCGATTTTGCGGATGTGTCCTCAGATGCAGCAACAACAGCTTTGGCCCCGTTGTCGATATAACGCAGTCGGGTCGTCCCTACGGTAATGACGTCATGATGGGCGAGAATCTTCTCCGTAACCCGCTCCTCATTTATCAACGTTCCATTCCCACTCCCCAAATCCCTTAAAAGCATACCCTTGTCGCCTTGGATAAACTCTATGTGACGCCGAGAAACAGCTGGGTCCTTGAGGGTTATTTCTAAATTGGGCGCCCGCCCCAAAACCATGCGAATCCCAATAAAAGGCACTTCTCTCCCCGCATCCGGCCCTTCAAGAACAACCAACTTGGCCAATACAGCCACACGCGTCTGGTTGTCGTCATAGCCGGGAGACGCTCGCTCCGTATGAGGCTCCCGAAGCTCATCCAAATCCGGCTCAAGCGCCCCCAACCTCTCCCCCGATTCTTCGGCATCCTCCCTCTCCAAAAGCGCCGCCTCCATCGCCGAACTCTCTTCATCAAACGATTCTGAAAGCTGAACGCTCGGAAGGGATGATTGACTTTTCCTTTTTGAATAAGAATGCTTAGAGGATTTTTGTTGGTGTCCCCTCTCCACTTGCGCCAAAGAAGCCTTGCTGTGGGTAGGGTCCTCTTCAGAAAGAGGAGCTTGTTTTCGGACAGAAGTCAAATCTTCCCTCTTGGAAAATTTCCCCTTCTGCGACGACCTTAGGCTTGAACTTTTAGGTGAACTCATGCAGTTGCTCCATGTGTAGCACAAAGCCAAGCTCTGTCCCACCGCTGAGCTTTTTTCTTATATGGACAGATAACACTGTTGCTCTTCCTGAAATAACCCTATCTTCCCCGTAGAATTTTTTGAAACCCTATTGCCCTTTCTGAACCCTCTCGCTTCACCGTTAAAGCCGCCGGCATTCTGCTCCTCACACATCCTCTTCATAAATGACTCAGGCCATGGATGTTGACGCTCTTCCTTCTTCAACGGTGCTCATCGTCGATGACGATAAGGCAAACTTGGACTCCGTCTGCAAAATATTCCAAAGAGAAGGTTTCCAAACCCTGGCAACCACTCAGGGCAAGGAAGCCTTGGAATGGCTTTTGAAACCCGAAGTCAGCGTCGTCGTTAGCGACCTCATGATGGCCGGCGTCGACGGCCAAGAGTTGTTGCGCGCTTGCCGCTCCATGCGGCCGGATGTGGAATTCATCCTCATGACGGCCTATGCTACCGTGGAAACAGCTGTCTCCGCCATGAGAGAGGGCGCTTATGACTTTATTACCAAACCTCTCAAACGCCACTCCCTCGTCCGCGCCGTCGAAAAAGCCCTCGAAAAACAAGCCCTCGTCAGAGAAAACCAAACCCTGCGCGCACGCCTCGGCGTCTTGGACTCCAAGGCCCTCGTCGGCCAGTCCCCCGCCTTCCGCGCCTTCTATGAAAGCCTTTTGCAAATTGCCCCCTCCACCGCCTCCGTCCTCCTGACAGGAGAGTCCGGCACAGGCAAAGAGTTGGCGGCGCGCGCACTGCACGGCTTTTCCCTTCGCGCCAAACACCCCTTCGTCGCTGTTAACTGCGCCGCTCTGCCCGAGTCCATTCTGGAGGCGGAGCTGTTTGGCGTGGAGCGCGGCGCTTATACGGGGGCCGTCAGCAAGAGGGATGGGCGCTTTGTACGCGCCGACAAGGGAACCCTCTTTTTAGACGAGGTGGGGGATATGAGCCCCACCGCACAAGTCAAACTCTTGCGCGTCTTGCAAGAGGGCGAAATTGAACGCCTGGGGGGGACTCAAGCCATTAAAGTCGATGTGCGCTTCATCGCCGCAACCCACAAAAACCTGCACAAGGAAGTCCAGGAAGGGCGCTTTCGCGAGGACTTGTTCTATCGCCTCAACGTCGTTGAGCTGCATGTGCCTTCTTTGGCCTCCCGCCGCGAAGACATCCCCCTGCTCGCAGAGCACTTCCTCAAACGCTTCTGCCTCAAAAACAACAAAACCCTCCAAGGGCTCACACCCGAAGCCTTGGAAGCCCTCGAAAACCATGCGTGGCCCGGCAATGTGCGTGAGTTGGAGCATGCCATGGAGCGCGCCGTCGTCCTCTGCCGCAACACCTCCATTGAATTGTCGGACTTGCCCGAAAGCGTACGCAAAGGCCCCAAGGGCTATGCCAGCCAAATGCTCATCCCCATGGGCACACCTATGGAAGAAATTGAGCGCCGCGTCATCCACGAAACCCTGCGCTATACCCGGGGAGATAAAAACCTCGCCGCCCGCCTCCTCGGTATCGCTACACGTACCATCTACCGTAAACTCGCTTCCGACGAGAATGAGCTTCCCCCAGCTTCGCCTCTAGCTATGCCCCCCAAGCCTAATGACAGCTCGTCATGAAATGCCCCGCTAACGCGCCATTTTGACAAAAACCCCGAGGCCCTGCCTTCAATGCCTCCTCCAAAATTCAATGGGTTATGAAAAAATCCGTGGCACCACATTTGCAACGACGTGGAGGGTGGAGTTTTTATTTAAAAGAAATTTTTGGATTGTCTGGCTGCTCTTCCTCGCCATCGCCGCCTGGCTCTCGGCACGCCTGGTCTCCTTCTTCATCGCTTCCTCCCTCCAAATCGCACCCCAACCCCAAGAGATTCATCAACCCATAACCAACTTTAGCCCAAGTAAACCCCTGTTGGATACCGCCGCTTTGGCCAAATTGCTCGGCATCGAGTTGGCCAGCCAAAACCCCCTCGCCCGCGAAACCTCCGTCCAAGCAGACAACAACAACCTCCCCAGAAGCAGCCTCCCCTCTCGACTCCTCGGCACCCTCCTCTCCTTCCCCCCTCAATGGTCCCTCGCTTCCCTCCAAAATACCACAACCCAAAAACCCTTAAGCCTCGCCGTCGGCGATACGGTTGAGGGCGCTACCATTGTCAACATTGAGCGCAACAGAGTCATCATCGTCAACAACGGCCAAAGAGAATACATCGACGCCAATGCCCCGGGTACCGCCCCAACCACCCCACCCCCCTCTATGCCCCAGGCCGACGCTACCTCCAATATACGCGAGGTCTCCCCCAACAACTATGAAGTCCCTCGCAATGAGCTTGAAAAAATGCTCGGCAACCTCAACGAAGTCGCTATGCAGGCCCGCATCGTCCCCGCCTTTAAGGACGGCGTCTCCCAGGGCTTCCGCCTCTATTCCATCCGCCCCAACTCCTTTTATCAAAAAATCGGCATACAAAACGGCGACATCGTCAAACGGATTAATGGCTTTGACATGAATAGCCCCGAAAAAGCTTTGGAGCTTTATTCGAAACTCAAAGACTCCGCCCGCGTGGACTTGGAAATTGAACGCGGCGGAAATTCCCTTAAAAAAACCTATAACATCAGCAATCCATGAGACAGCTCACCGCCATCCCCTTCCTCCTCCTCCTGTTGTCCGCGTACCCCGCCGGCGCTCAAACCGAAACCGAAAACGCGCCTTCACCGGAAAACGAACCCCCCCCACTCCCCTTGCCGGGAAACGAAAACCCTCCCCCCATGCCCGAAAGCATTCCGACAGTGCTCGAAAATGCTTTGCCCGAAAATGCCCCCACGCCGGCCATGGGGAATACCCCTACCCCCCTCCCCGGTGAAAGCTACCGCGCTATGCGCCGGCGCATGCAAAGAGAACGCAACAGCAAAACACCGCCCAACAGCTCCGCCCAGCCACCGGCCCAGCCCATACCCTCCCCGACTCCCCAAACCCCTACGCCCAGCCGAAGAGAGCCCCCCCCTGACCCTGCCCCCCCCTCTTCCCCCTCCCCTAGCGCCTCTGGCCCCCTTAACCCCTCCGTCCTCAGTTGTGAGGAAATTAAAAAACAGGCCCGCTTCAATATCTATTTCGACAAAGTCGATATTGATAAACTCGTCCAAACCGTCTCGGACGCTACGTGCAGGACGTTTATCCTCCCGGAAAATGTACGCGGCAAAATCTCCATCATCGGCCCCGAAAACGGCAAAGTCGAAGTCTCCGCCGATGAATTCTATGCCGCCTTCCTCGCCTCCCTCGACGCCAATGGCTTTTCCGTCTATCGCCAAGGAAAATTCCAGAAAATCATCGAAAAACAACGCGCTAAAAATTATCCCATCCCTACCTTCACCGGCAGCGATACTTCCAGCGCGTTCGCAGATCAGATGATTACCAAAATGTTTAGACTTAAATATGTCGACTCTGAAAATACGCGCACGGTCCTCCAACAGCTGGTCTCCCCCTCCGGCGACGTCCTCTCCGTCCCCCCCAATGGCCTCATTATCAACGACTTGGCTTCCAACCTCGCTCGCCTTGAAAAAATCCTCGCACAACTGGACTTGCGCCCCTCCGGTGAAGAAATCCGCGCCTTCCAAATCCAACACGCAACCGCCTCCAGCATCGCCGAAAAAATAGAAAAACTCTTCGACGCCTCCCCCTCCTCCCCTGCCTCTTCCCCTGCCAGACGCTCCGGTAGCTCCGGCAGAAGCTCCTCCCCTCCACCCCCACCCCCTGCCTCCGGTGAATCCCTCGCCCCCTCTACCTTGACGCAACTCATTCCGGATGACCGCACCAATAAACTCATCATCATCGCTAGCCCCGCTGCCCTGGAGTCCATCCAAGCCCTTATCCGTGAGATTGATATCCCCGTCGCCGGCGAAGGCAGCATCCACGTCTATTATCTCGAAAACGCAACCGCAGAGGAAATCGCCCAAACCCTCCAAGTCTTCGCCCAAACCTCCCTCTCCTCCGCCGGCGGCGCTGCACCCCAAACACGACGCGCCAATACCTCCTCCCGTACAGGTTCCAGAGCTTCCTCCACCACGGATACTTTCCAGGGAGAAGTCCGTATCTCCGCTGATAAATCCACCAACTCGCTGGTGATTACGGCCAACCAGGCCGACTATCGCGCCCTGGTGAAAGTCATTGAAAAACTCGACATCCGCCGCCGACAAGTCTTCGTCGAAGCCGTTATCATGGAAGTCAGCCTCGACAGGTCTACCGAATTCGGCATTCAAGCCCACCAAGGCTTTTCTCTGGAAAACGGAACCGTGCCCGGCGTTGTCGCTACCAACTATGGCAAAGGCCTCCCCCCTACCATCGCCGGCATCTCCAGCCTCGCCAGCTATGGCGGCTTCCTCGCAGGCCTCCAAGGGCCTGACTTGAATGTCCCCGCCCTCTCTAAACTGAACATCAACCTCCCCGCCTTCGGAATCATCCTCAACGCATTGCAGTCAGACTCGAATGTCAATGTGCTGTCCACACCCCACCTGCTCACCTTGGACAACGAGGAAGCCGAAATCGTCGTCGGCCAAAACGTCCCCATGCAGGCAGGCTATTCCATCAATCCTTTCCTCGGCAACCTCGCTGCTTCCGGCGCAACAAATTCCTTGGGCGCCCTCGGCGGATTCGGCGGATATGGACCCCAAATCAACCGCCAGGACGTCCAACTTAAACTGACCGTTAAACCCCATATCAACGAGAGCGACTATATCCGCCTCGTCATTAACGAACAAATTGAAGACATCGCTTCCGTAGACCCCATGCTCGGCCCTACGACTTCTAAACGCGTCGCTAAAACCACCGTCGTCGCTAAAGACCAAGAGACCGTCGTCATCGGCGGACTGATGCGCGACCATAACATAGAAAATATCTCCAAAGTCCCCTTCTTCGGAGACATCCCCATCCTCGGCCACCTCTTTAGAACCCAAACAAAGAAAAAAACCAAAACCAACCTCCTCATGTTTCTCACCCCCTATATCATCCGAGACTCCAGCGACTTTAGACGAATTTTGGAGCGCAAACTCAAAGAGCGCCAAAGTTTCGTCGAGCAGTTTTATGGCGCTGCAACCGGCTATGACTTGCTCATTGACTATGCCCGTAAACCCGGCCCCATCGCCCGCATCGCTCAACTGACCAGCCGGGAATTGAGTAAGTTTGAAAACGGCGGACAAGGCGTGGATGGAGAACGGCTGATTTCTCCAAAGCCAAACTCGCAAAAGGCAAATTCAAAAACGGAAAATTCAAAAATTTTGACGTTCTCTTCAGATACCCTCCCGACGGAACCCTCCCCCCCTTCTAACCCCTCCGTCTTGGACTTCTCTTCACCAGAAACATTCCCCCCCCCTGAAAATATGGGAGTGGTTGAATAATGGAAGCCCCCACCTCTCCCCATTCCCCCTCTGCTTCCCCTCCCCGCCGCCTACCCTTGGCCAAAGGAAGCTCCCTTGGAGAAATTCTTCAAGCGGAATATGGGGTCTCCGGAGAGCTTGTTTCCCAGGCCCTTCTGCTTCAAAAAGACAAAGGCCAGTTCCTCGGTGAAATCCTCCTGGAAATGAAAGCCATTGCCCCAGAGCAACTCGGGCGCGCCCTCAGCATTCAATTGGGTTATCCCTTCTTGGAAGAGCTTCCTAAAAATACCCTGGACTATGAGTTGGTTAAACTGATTCCCATTAACTTTGCCAAGCAGGCGCTGCTTGTCCCCCTGCATAAGGAAGGTGAAAAAATCGCCGTCGCCGTGGCTAACCCCCTCGACTTCTCCGCCTTAGATCAAGCCAGACTGTGTCTTAACTCTGCTCTCAATATTTATATCGCCGCCCCCGACGCCATTGTTGAAGCCATTAACGTCAGCTTTGAACGCTCCATGAATGCAGCCGAAGAAGTGGTCGACGAAATGGAGGCCCAAGACTTAGACACTGTCGGGCATGAGCTTGAAGAAACCCAGGACTTGCTGGATGCGGGCGACGAAGCGCCCATCATCCGCTTGGTCAACTCGCTGCTGTTCCGCGCAGCCAAAGAGCGCGCCAGCGACATCCACATTGAGCCCATGGAACAAGGCGTCGCCATTCGCTTTCGCGTGGATGGCGTGCTCCAAGAAATTATTAAAACGCCTAAGCGCTATCAAAACTCCATATTAAGCCGCGTCAAAATTATGGCGCGCCTTAACATCGCCGAAAAACGCCTCCCCCAAGACGGCCGCATCCGCATCCGCCTCGCTGGACGCGACATTGACATCCGCGTCTCCGTCATCCCCACCGCCTTCGGCGAGCGCATTGTCATGCGTTTGCTTGACAAGTCCGGAACCATTCTGGACTTGGGTGAAATCGGCATGGGCACATCCATTCTCAGCACCATGGATGAAGCCATTCGACGCTCCCACGGAATTATTCTGGTTACCGGACCTACGGGCTCGGGAAAAACCACCACCCTCTATGGCGCCCTTAACCGCCTTAATACACCGGATGTCAATATTCTTACGGTGGAAGACCCTGTGGAATACCAACTCCCAGGCATAGGCCAAATGGCCATTCAACCCAAAATAGGGCTTACGTTTGCTGCGGGTCTGCGCGCATTCCTCCGGCAGGACCCGGATATTATTATGGTGGGTGAAATCCGCGACCGGGAAACCGCACAAATCGCCATTGAAGCCTCCCTCACCGGCCACCTCGTCCTCTCTACTGTGCATACCAACGACTCTGCAGGCGCCGTCACTCGCTTGGTTGAAATGGGCATTGAGCCTTTTCTCGTCGCAAGCTCCCTCACCACTGTCTTGGCTCAACGGCTGGTGCGACGGCTTTGCACAAAATGCCGCGTAGCCTATGAGCCTACCGAAGAAGAAGTTGTAAAATTGGGTGTCTCTCTCGAAAATTTTTTGGTGCTCAGCCAAAACAAACCCATCTATAAAGCGTCTGAATGCGCCGCATGCAACAGAAGCGGCTACCGGGGACGTACGGGTATTTATGAGCTTCTTCTGGTGGATGATGAAATTCGACAAATTGTCCTCAAAAGCACCGACTCCAGTGCAATTAAAAAAAGAGCCATTCTCAATGGCATGACAACGTTGCTTGATGATGGAACCGCAAAGGTGGCTACCGGAGAAACCAGCATTGCGGAAGTCCTTTCTGTCACACAGGAAGATACCTGATGCCTGTTTTTGAATTCAAAGGACTCACCCAAGAGGGAAAAGAAATTCGTGGGCTGCGAGACGCAGACTCGCCACGAGCTTTGAGAATGCTGCTTCGCAAAGAAGGCATTTTCCTGACAGACGTCAGCAGCAAAGGGAAAAATGCTCAAAGCCCATCGTCTGCAGCAGGCATGCTTCAACGAGAAGTCAAATTTGGAAAACTGTTTAAATCCAAAATCTCCGTCGGCCAACTTGCCACTTTCACACGCCAACTGGCAACATTGCTCGCTGCTGACGTTGCCCTGGTAGAAGCACTCTCTGCGCTTGTCGATCAAGCCAGCGAAGAAAACATCAAACGCATTTTGTCGGACATCAAACAACGTGTGAATGAAGGCGCCTCGCTGGCCAAAGGGCTCGAAGCCCACAAGAAGGACTTCGGCGACCTCTATATTAACATGATTCGCGCAGGAGAACATTCCGGCGCCTTGGACGCCGTGCTTTTGCGCCTGGCAGAATTCTCTGAGGGACAAGCACGCCTCAAACAAAAGATTTTGGGCACCCTCACCTATCCCATCATCATGGTTATTATGGGAGGCCTCATCCTCACCGTGTTGATGACTTATGTCATTCCCAAGGTGGCAAAACTGTTTGAGGACATGCAGTCCACACTGCCCATAACCACTCGAATTTTAATGTTCACCTCCCGTATATTCCAAAATTATTGGTTCATTATTTTTCCACTGATTGCCCTCATTGCCTTTGCCACTTTTAAATGGAGCAAAAGCAAATCCGGCCAACCCGTTTGGCATCGCTGGCAATTGAAATTGCCTGTGGTTGGAGAGCTTGTCCGAATGGTGACGGTGGCTCGGTTTTCTCGGACACTCGCCACCTTGCTCAAAAGCGGCGTGCCTGTTCTCACCGCGCTCGAAATTGTCCAAAACGTCATTTCAAATTCTGCCATTTCAAATGTCATTAAGGATGTGCGCGAGTCCGTTCGCGAAGGCGAAAGCATCTCCGCCCCTCTCAAACGCTCAGGAGAATTTCCCCCTCTGGTTTTCCATATGGTTGCCGTCGGAGAGCGCAGCGGAAAATTGGAGGAAATGTTGCTCAGCATCGCAGAAAGCTATGAGCAACAAACCGAAGTCCGCATCGGCGCTCTCACCTCTATTTTGGAACCCCTCATCATCCTCACCATGGGAGGCGTCATCTTCTTCGTCGCCATCGCTATTTTACAACCCATGTTTTCTCTCAACACCTTGGTGAAATAATGCCAACAACACCCCAATTTTCAAAAGCAGACTTATGGCTGCAACGTGTGCTGTTGGGCGTTTTGCTCGGGCTTGTCTTGGTGCTGTCCAGTCTCGGAATTGCGTTTTTCACCTAAACCGTGGAGGCCATTTTATATGAAAAAACATACAACATATTCGCGTAGCTCTCGTCGACGACTTCAAAAAGGCATGACGCTCATTGAGGTGATTGTCGTTATTACCATCATCGCTATCCTCACCGCTCTCGTGGCTGTCGCGGTTATCCCCCAGCTGGAAGATTCTAAAAGAGAGGCTGCTAAAATTGAAATCAGCAGCATCATGAATGCTCTCAAAATCTATTATGCCAAAAAAGGGAACTACCCTGATACGGCAGCCGGTTTGCAAGCATTGGTTGCAGCGAGGGCTCTGGAAAAAATCCCGATGGATCCATGGAATAACCCCTATGTCTACATCAACGAAGGAGGTAACCCTGTCATCATCTCCTATGGGAAAGATGGAGCCCCAGGCGGCCAAGGGGACAATGCGGATATTTCAAGCAAAGAGCTTAAATAATACTTCTTCGCCGTTGGAGTGTGCGTGTCTCGTGGCATGACATTGATTGAATTGCTGGTTTCAATGGCCATCATCGCGGTTGTTCTCGGACTCACCGTCGTGGGCATTGGAGCGCTTACGGGCGTTCAAGCAAAAGCCGTAACCAACGAGTTGGCAGGCGCCATTCGAACACTCTATGACACATCCGCTTTGACAGGTCGAACTTGTAGACTGGCATTCTCTCTGGCCGACGATATGGAGCCAGGGACCCGCTATCAAGCAGAATGCTCTGAAAAAGCCACGGCCATACGCCGAGAAAGCACAGCCCGGTTTGAATTGAAACAAAGCATGGCGCCTCAAACAGCTACAGAAAAAGAAGAGCGTCAAAAAATTGAAGCCTTGCTCTTGCAAACGGGTTTCTCTGAGCAAGAAACAAAACCCCGCACGCTGCCTTCCTCCGTCACTCTGTCCGTTTGGACAGAGCACCAACTCAAAGCGACAACCCAAGGAAAGGCCTATCTCTATTTCTTCCCGCAGGGGTTCGCCGAAAATGCTCAAATTGTTGTCAGGCAGTCCAACAATGCGTGGACTTTGCTTGTCTCAGGACTCACCGGAAAAGTCCAAGTCGTCTCAGAAGAATTGGAGCCGCCAACATGGCAAAAATGAACCGCGCATTCACCTTGCTTGAGGTGGTGGTGGCTTTGGGCATTTTGGGAATTGTGCTCGTGTCGCTGTTTCAAATCAGCTCCACCGCAGCAACTTCTCAAAGCTATGCCCGCTCGCTCACCGTCGCAACTTTGCTCGCTCGCTCCAAAATGGCAGATGTGGAGCAAAAACTCCAAATAGACGGCTTCCCCGCAACCGATGAAGAGGACTCTGGAGACTTCTCTGAGGAAGGGTGGCCTGCTTATTCATGGACAGCTCAAATATTCATTCCAAAGACAGAAGACTTGTCCCCAGAGCAACTTTTGGCAGGCTTCGCCGGCCTTCCTATGGGACAAAACTTGGACACAACCTCCCTCCTCTCAACCCTTATGCCCGGCGCAGCTTCCAACTCCATGGCCGCATTCGCCCCCCTCCTGGCTCCCTTGCAATCCCAATTCGCCCAAATGGTACAAACCCTCACAAGGCAAGTCCGAGAAATCCGCCTCACCATCCATTGGTTAAACCAAGGAAATAAAGAAAGCTTTGAGGTTGTTACCCACGTCCTCGCCCAGAGAATGTCTGCCGCACAACCCACCAACCTCCCCTCTAATAACACCAACCTTAACCCAGGAAGGGGAAATATCCGGTGAAACGAGGACTCACCCTCATTGAGCTGATGATTGCCATCACTTTGCTGGCCGTCATGAGTTTGTCCATCGGCTCTACGTTCTCGGCCATTATCAACTCGTCTGAAATTCTCGAAGAAGACGCTGAAAACGCCCGCTCCTTGAGAGTCGCTTTCTCTCGCTTGTGCCGCGAATTGGGCTCCTCTTTCGTCAGCGACAGATATGACATCCGCCGCTATCAGGATGCCTATGGACGTCCAACCAATTTCGTCGGAACCAAAGACAGACTGCTGTTCACAACCTTCGCCCACCAACGCCTCTATCAGGATGCCAAAGAGTCGGATCAGGTGCTCGTGGAATACCACCTTCAAAATTCAAAAAATAACCCCGGGAAAAAAGACCTTATGCGCCGCCAGAAAACCGTCCTCAGCGGCCGTATCGACGAGGGGGGAACAGAGGGCGTCTTTCTTGAAAATGTGGAGCGCATTGTATTCTCTTATTGGGATGTTTTTCAAAAAGACTGGGTCGACGAATGGGACACAAGAAAACCCGAGAGAAAATCCCTCCTCCCCTCACGTGTGAGAATTGCTATCACCCTGCATGAAGACGGCATTGAAAGGACTTATGTGACGCAGGCGCAACTGATGTTGACCAAAGAATTGTCGAGGTATGAATGAAAAATTCCCGCCGCAAAAAAAGAATCTCACCTCGCGGCGTCGCTCTCGTCATCGTCTTGGTCGGTACGACCATCCTGACAGTCCTCATTCAAGAAATGGCCTATCGCAGCTCCGTGGAGTTGTCTTTGGCCACCAACCAGCGCGACGAATTGAAAGCCCATTATCTCGCCCGCAGCGGAATTCAGTTCTCCAGGTTGATGTTGGTTCTTCAAAAACAAGTAGAGCAAATCAAAATTCCAAGCTTAGCCGCACTTCTGGGCCCAACAGCCAATACCAGCCAGTTCGGCGGGTTTATGCCCCAAAACCTCTCCCTGCAACTGTGGAGATTGGCCAAAATAGACTGCTATCTCACCCATATGCTTTGGGAACCCTCGCTCGACATGCACCAGGCCGACCCTGTCGCTTCGGCTTGTTTTGACGTCAAAATCAGCGACGAAGAGGAACGCCTTAACCTCAATCAATTGGATGCTCCTAACCTTAAAACCACCATCGCCGTCGCCCAACTCCTCGCCCTCATCGGTGATAAAAAATATGGCTTTATTTATGAGCCTATGGATATGAGCGCTTCCCCTATTACCCCTACGGAAATTATCCAAAATATCCGCGACTGGATTGATGAAAATACCTCTACCTCCACCCTCAACCTCTCCGGACAAGGCGCCCCCTTCCTCGATGGGTTCGCAGATGAAAATTTCTATTATGCTTCCAAATATGTCCCTCATTATTATGCCAAAAATGCACGGTTTGACAGCTTGGATGAGCTGTATATGGTCCATGGCGTGGATGACCGCTTCATGACTTTGTTCCGAGACCGCCTCACCGTCTTCCCTGATATGAACTCCCGCCTTAATATTAATACGAATGACCCTGTCTTGCTGGAGTTGGCCATCCGCAGCATTGCAGACCCACTGAAACCCGATATGCGGCTGCAGGACCCGTTGTTCGTCGAAACCCTCATCGGCTATATCCGCCAAATAAAAGTCATGTCGGGCTTCGCTCTCTCCATAGAAGACTTCGTCGGCTTGATGCAAGCCGCAGGCATCGCTACCAACAGCGCCGTCACCGCCAACATGAAAACCCAACGCTACCTCGGAGACACCAGCTCCACCTTCCGCATCCAATCTGTGGGGACTTCCGGAAAAACAAAACGCACTCTGACGGCTGTCATGCGAATGGACAGAGAGCCGTTGGGACAAATCGTCTATTATCGAGAGGAATAAGCCATGGCCAAAATCCTTGCCATAGACGTCGGAGCCTATAGCCTAAAGCTGGCGATGATGGAGTCTATGCGAAAAGCCACTCCATCCGTACGCTTTGAAGAATTTTTGAACCAAGGCACACCCCTGGACACTCTGTCCGCAGCACTTGGCCGCATTTTTGGATCCAAAATCTCCGGCGTGGACCAAGTCTTCTTCTCTTTGCCCGGCACCTCCATCGCAACACACCAACTCCCCCTCCCCTTCGCGGACCATAAACGCATTGAAGCTACCCTTGGGTTTGAAATAGAAAATATTTCAGCGATGGATATGGCAGCGCTCGCCTTCGACTATCAACCCATTGCCAACCCTTCCCAAGACAACCGCCTCCTGGTGGGAATGGCCCTCCGCCAGGAGCTTGTGCCTTGGATTCAACAACTCTCGGGACTTTCTGTCGAGCCCAGGTGGATTGCACACCCAGCTCTTCAGTTGGGCTTCTTGGCCTCCGCGTCTGCACGCCGAAAACACCAACCCTTGCCAAAAAACTTCGCCGTCGCAGACATTGGACACGAGCGTTGCTGCTTTTTTGCTGTCAACGCCTCCAACAGCTGCGACATAGCCCGCGTGTTTCCAAGCGGAGGAAAGGAAATTACTGCCGCGCTCTCCAGCGCCTTTGGAATCTCTGAACAAGAAGCCGCTGCATGGAAAGAAAAACACGGCACCCTGCTCCCCTCCAATGAGCACCCCCCCGCAGCACATAAAGCCGCAGAAGTCATGCAGCAAGCCCTGTTGTCCATGGAAAGAGAATTGCGCATCCTCCTTAAAATGCGAGAGGCCCAAGGCCAGGAGCCCATCGAAACCCTCTTCCTTGTCGGAGGAGGCTCCCAGCTTCATGGACTGGACTCCTATCTCTCTAAATCCCTCGCCCTCCCTGTGGAACTCCTGCCCCTCACAGGTTTTAGAGAAAACCTGCCCCCCTCCGCAGGCCAAGTGGCTTCCTTGCTGTCCTTTTATTCGCTCACAGCACCCCGTACGCGCCGGTTTAATTTTCGCCAGAAAGAGCTTGCCTATAAAAGTGAGTTGGACTTCCTCAAAGACAAACTCAAACCTTTGAGCATTTTTGCCCTGTGCGCCGTCGTGCTCTTCCTGGCCGGCGGATTCGTCCGAAATTCCTTCCTGAAAACGGATGAACAACACATAGACGACGCACTGTGCGCTCTCACCACACGCGTCCTCGGCACTTGCGAGCGCGACTATGTGCGCGCAGAAAGCCTTTTGCTCAGCAGCTCTAACCCCGCTCCTGAGCTTTTCCACCCCTCCGCAGCAGACTTCCTCTCCCACCTCGTCCAATACCTCCCTCCACAATTCGATATCCAATTCGAACAAATTCTCATCCAACCCGAACGCATCAGCCTGCGCAGCAAAGCCAGTCAAAAACTCGATATTGACGCCCTCTCCGCAGCCCTCAAAACCATCCCCTGCGTCGGCGAAATCAACGCAGGCAAAGTCGAAAAATCCCGCGACGGCCTCAAAAAGAATTTTCCCCTGGACATTAAACTCGCCTGCCCACCCCCTTTGGAGCCTGACAATGGCCATCCATGACAATATCCGCCTCCTCAGCCAACGCTTTTGGGGGCTTACTCGCAGAGAGCGGATTTTGCTGCTGGCTGTCGCGGCAGCTCTCCTGGTGGCTGTCTTCTTCATCATCCATCTGCAAATTGAACGCAAAGCCCAAACCATTCAACGCAAAATAACTGATAAAATACAGAGACTTGAGCAGATAGAGAAATTGACCGGCAACTATTATTTGGGACAAAAACGCCGCGAATATTTTGAAAATAAACTCGAAAAAACCATCCCAGGGCTTACCAGCCACGTCGAGCAGGCCGCGGCACAAGCCAATATAGAAATCAGCTCCATTACCCCCAGGGCCGATGCCTCCATTGATGAAAATATTCTGGAGCGCTCCGTGGAGCTGACGCTGACGGACGTTAGCTTGGAAAACCTCGTCGCATTCCTAAAAGCTTGCGAAATAGGCCCCGGTATCGTCTTCGTTAAACAATTGAGAATGGAACCACGCCCTCAAAATGTGTTGACTTGTTGGATTACGGTCGCCACTTATTCGAAGAAGACTTAGCTTATGCTGAAGAAATATCTCCAAACCGTCTTGCGACTCCTGGGCTATGCGGCTTTCACAAGCTTTGTATTCCTGCTGAGCCTCTTCTTCGTCTTCCCCTACCATAGCCTCTCCAACTATTTGTCTGCCCAGGCCAAACAAGCCGACATTTCCCTGAGCATCGCCTCCCTCAAACCCTCCCTCTTCGGAATAGAAGCCAAAGGCATTTATATCGGCCCCCTCTCCCCTAAGGCCCAAACCCATATAGAAGCCTTCTATGTGGATGCCCTCTCCATCAGCCCTAACCCCCTGCTCTTGAAACTGAAGGCCCATGCCAAAATAGCTAACGGAACTATCCAGTTTATAACCGGAATCTTTAGCCAAAACCACTTCACCGCAGAAGCTAAAAACCTGGACTTGTCCCAAATCCATTTTCCCGCCCTCCTGTGGCTGCTTTCTCCTGAAACCTATAACCAGGGGACGCTAACGCCTAAACTGGAAATGGAGGGCGTTTTAACCCACGCAAAAATCTCCTTCTCCGTTCCCCCAAACCAAAACCTCCCTGAAACCAATGGAGAGTGGCATGTCGAGGTGGAAGACTTCCTCCTGAAACAAGGCAGCATCGCTGTCCCCGGGTTTGACTTCTCCCCCCTGGACTTGCCGCGAGTCGCTTTCGGAAACTTTAAAAGCTCCGCTTCTATCAAAAAAGGACAAATCCAAAATGCCCAAATCAAAACCCAAAGCAATGAGTTGACGTGTGAAGTCAATGCCAACATTCAACTGGCTAAAAAACTCGCTTATTCAGAAACCAACCTTTCGCTGCGTCTGCAAATACAACCCGAATTGCTCAAACGCTTGGGCATCTATGGCGGCGCCGTCGCCGCCCTCCCGGTGGACTCAAAGGACGCTCAATGGCGCAGCGCCCAGTTTTCTGGCCAACTCTCACGCCTGAAAATGAAATAACACCCTGCCTTCGGTTTTTCGGACTTTGAGTTTGCCTCAATTGCGCATAGTTTATGAGAATGGAGACGAGGATAGATTTGCAAAAATGCGACGAGCAGCCCTCGCAAGACGACGCTGAGCTTTTGTTCCTCAGACGCGGTATTGAAGTCATGCGCTTTAAGCTCGCTTCGCGGAATACCATTCTGGGGCACGCCAACAATTGCGACGTTATTTTGGCAGACCCGGGCGTCGCTGCACAACAGGCCATGGTACGCTTTGAGCCGCCTCACTATGTCCTGGAAGACTTGTCAGGACAGGGGACCGAAGTCCAAGGCGCCGTCACTCAAAAAACCATCCTCAAAGACGGCGACATCCTCACCTTCGGAAAATTGCAGGCCGTCTTCCATATCCAAAACGCCCAGGGGGCTCAACTCTATCAGGGGCCTCGTACCCTCTTCCACCCTAACTCTAAAATCGAAAACGTCCCCGCCCAAATCCGCGTCTCCTCCTCCAAAGGCGAAAAAGTCTTCCCCCTGAAACGCGACATCAGCTGCATCGGCTCCGCAGAAGACAATGACGTCATTATTGAAGACAAATATGTCTCCGCCAAACACCTGCGCCTTACCCAACGCAATGGCGTCTTCATCGTCGCAGACCCGCATTCCACCAACGGCACCTGGCTGGGCAATGTCCGTATTTATGAGGCAGAATTGCCTATTTATGCCCAGCTGAGGCTGGGCGACACCACCATCAGCATTGAGCCTGTCGAAAAAGAGTCTCCTGCTGTCCATACCAAATATGGCATTATCGGCGCGGACCCCGGCATGCGCCACCTCCTGGAAATGGTCGAGCGCGTCGCACCCTCTAACGCTACGGTCGCTATCTTCGGCGAGTCCGGCTCCGGCAAGGAGCTTATTGCCCGCGCCGTCCATAAACTCTCCTTGCGCTCTAACAATACCTTCATCCCCGTTAACTGCGCCGCCATCTCCAGAGAGCTCATTGAAAGCGAATTGTTCGGACACGAAAAAGGCTCCTTCACCGGCGCCGCCGCCCACCGCAAAGGCGCTTTCGAAGAGGCTCACCAAGGCTCCCTCTTCCTCGACGAAGTCGGCGAGCTCCCCTTGGACTTGCAAGCCAAACTCCTTCGCGCCCTTGAGTCCGGCGAAATTAAACGCGTCGGCACCTCCAGGCCCATCTCCGTCGACGTCCGCATTATTTCTGCTACCAACCGCGACTTGGGTAAACAAGTCCAAGAAGGAAAATTCCGGGAGGACCTCTATTATCGCCTCTGCGTTATCCCCCTCCACCTGCCCCCCCTGCGCGCACGCTTGGGGGACTTGGAAATGCTCACCGAAGCCTTCCTCTCCGCCTTCTCCCCCAGCGGCCAGCGCGTTTGTCTCACCCCCCCCGCCCAACAAAAACTCTTGTCCCACCCCTGGCCCGGTAATGTCCGCGAATTACGCAACGTTATCCATAGGGCCCTCTTGCTGAGGGATGGCGCCGTTATTGACGTTAAGGACATCCTCTTCGACGGCCCCACCACCCTGCCCCCTCACCCTCAGGGCCTCCCCCTTTCTAATACGGAGCTGCCCGCTGGGTTAACCCTTGATAAAGCTATTGAAAATTTCGAAAAAAATGTCATTGAAACCGCATTGAAGCGCCATAAAAACAATAGGGAGCGCGTCGCCAAGGAATTGGGGGTCGCGAGATCGACATTATTCAAACGTCTTAAAGAATGGGGCTTGACACAAAGCGGCGATGAAGATTGAAAGGCGCGTCATAGGAGAGGGTTGGTCAGCGGAGGCCTTTTTTCATGGTTGCTTTTGGGGCAACACACACTTGAGTCTTTTATGCATTGCACACCGAGCGGCTTTCGTGGCTCGGTATTTCATTCAACAGCAACACATTCACCATTATGGCCATTATTCCAATAGAGAGAGTTCGTAACATCGGTATTTCTGCCCACATTGACTCGGGGAAAACAACCCTCTCGGAGCGCATCCTGTTTTATACGGGCAAAATCCACTCCATCCACGAAGTCAAAGGCAAAGACGGCGTCGGCGCCGTCATGGACTCCATGGACTTGGAGCGCGAAAAGGGCATTACCATTCAGTCGGCTGCCAGCTATTGCATTTGGGACGACTATAACATTAACCTCATCGACACTCCCGGACACGTGGACTTTACCATTGAGGTGGAGCGCGCCCTGCGCGTCCTCGATGGGGCCATTCTCGTGTTGGACTCCGTCGCCGGCGTCCAGTCCCAGTCCATTACGGTGGACAGGCAAATGAAACGCTATGGCGTCCCACGCATCGCCTATGTCAACAAAATGGACAGAGTCGGCGCCAACTATTTGCGCGTCGTCAGCATGTTGAAAGAAAAACTGGGACACCATGCCGTCCCCATCCAAATTCCCATGGGCGCTGAGGCCAACTTCAACGGCATTGTGGACCCCATTGTCGGCAAAGCCTATGCCTTCGAGGGCGACAACGGAGAAAATGTCCGCGAGTTTGACATTCCCGCTGAATATGCAGAAGCCGCCAAAGCCGCACGTGAGGAAATTATTCAAAGCGTCGCCGAAGTCGACGACACTTTGGCCGAAAAATTCCTCAACGAGGAGCCTTGCAGCGCTGAGGACATACGCGCGGCCATTCGACGCGCCACCATCGCCCTCAAAATGACGCCCGTCCTCTGCGGCTCCGCCTATAAAAACAAAGGCGTTCAACTGGTGTTGCAGGCCGTCACCCACTATCTGCCTAACCCCACGGAAATTGTTAACCATGGGCATGACCAGAAAAACAATGAAGCCAAAATTGTCCTGGAAAATGAGCCTGAGAAACCCTTCGTCGGCCTCGCTTTTAAACTGGAGGACGGACGTTATGGCCAGCTTACCTATATGCGCATTTATCAGGGTAAACTGGCGAAGGGCGACTTTATTATTAATTGCAGCAACCAGCAAAGGCGCGTCAAAGTGCCCCGTATCGTCCGCATGCACTCCAATGAAATGCATGACGTGGAAGAAGCGCGTTGCGGCGACATTATTGCCCTCTTCGGCGTAGAGTGCGCTTCGGGCGACACCTTCACCGATGGGCAGGTGGACGTTACCATGACGTCCATGCATGTGCCCGACGCCGTCATTTCTCTGGCCATTGCCCCCAAGGACAGAGGCAGCCAGGCCAACTTCTCCAAAGCCCTGGGCCGCTTCTGCCGCGAGGACCCCACCTTCCGCGTCCGCAGAGACGAAGAGTCCGGACAAACCATTATTGACGGCATGGGGGAGTTGCACCTTGAAATTTATATAGAGAGAATGAAACGCGAATATGCCTGCGAGGTGGTTTCAGGCAAACCCCAAGTCGCCTATCGCGAAACCATTAGTCAACGCGGCGAGTTTGCTTATACGCACAAAAAGCAAACCGGCGGCGCAGGCCAGTTTGCCCGTGTCTGCGGCTATATGGAGCCTTTGCCCGCCGATGCCGTCATGACTTATGAGTTTGTAGACGAAATTGTGGGCGGCGCCATTCCCAGGGAGTTTATTCCCGCTTGCGACAAGGGGTTTATGGAAGCCATTAAAAAAGGCTCCCTCATCGGCTTCCCCGTCGTCGGCGTACGTTGCGTTATTAACGACGGCCTCCACCACCCTGTGGACTCCTCGGAGCAGGCCTTCAAAACCGCCGCCCTCATGGCCTTCCGCGAAGGTTATGCCGCCGCCAAAGCCACCATTTTGGAGCCGATGATGAAGGTGGAAGTCCAAGGCCCCTCGGACTTCCAAGGCTCCATTGTGGGACAAATTAACCAGAGGCGCGGCACCATTGTGGAAACCTCTGCCATTGAAAACAACTATGTCTCCATTGTCGCCGAAGTCCCCCTCAACAACATGTTCGGCTATTCTACGGACTTGCGCTCGGCTACGCAGGGCAAGGGGGAGTTTACGATGGAGTTTGCGAAATATGCGCCCGTGCCCAAGGCCGAGCAGGAGGCGATGATAAAGGCCTATAAGGAGCGCTTGGCCGCCGAAGCCGCCGCTCGCAAATAATTTCCTGTCGGAAATGCAGGAAATGTTGTCTTCTCCTCTCTTCGGTGACAGGTTTGTCCGTGGGCCCCCTACCCCTCGCTTAAGGAGTCTTCTATGCCATTACAGTTTAACAGCATTCCTGAACTCCTCGCCCACCGCGTCCAGGCCTCCCCTCAACAAACCGCCTATCTCTATCCCAAAGGCGAAGCCTGGGAGTCCGTCTCCTGGGAGGAATTCGGCAAACAAGTCCAAGCCCTCGCCATGGGCCTGCGCGCCCTCGGCCTCCAAGACGGCGAATGCTGCGCCATTCAGGCCGCTACGTGCTATTCGTGGATTTTGTCCGAAGTCGCCATCAACTGCGCCGCAGGGGTAACCACCACCATTTATCCTACGGCCACTTGGGAGGAAACCCTCTATATATTGAAGGACGCTAACATACGCTTCCTCTTCGTCGAAAACGATATCCCCCTCCCCCAACTGGAGGCCCATAGGGCTCAACTCCCCCTCCTTCAACACGTTATTTGCTTCCAAATACAACCCCCCGAAGCGGCCCAACAACCCTCTGAAGAGCTTCAACAACTCCTCGAAGAGGCCCAACAACCCCTTCAAGAAGCCCAACAACTCCTGGAGGAGCCCCAACAACCCTCTGAAGAGCTTCAACAACTCCTCAAAGAGGCCCAACAGCCCCTTCAAGAGGCCCAACAACTCCTGGAGGAGCCCAACCCGCCCCTTGAGAAAAATTGGGCCCTCTCCTTGGAAGAGGTGGCTTCCCTCGGCGCTTCGGCCAGCCTGGCCGAGTTTCAACAGGTTTGGCAACACTTGCAGCCTTCTTCACTGGCTACCCTTATTTATACCTCGGGGACTACCGGGGTGCCCAAGGGGGTGGAGCTAACCCATGACTGCTGGCTTTATGAGGCCGAGGGCATTGAGGCCGTTAATGCCCTCTTCTTCGAGGACATCCAATTCCTCTGGCTGCCCCTCTCCCACGTCTTCGGCAAAGTCCTCGAAATGGCCCAACTGCGTATTGGGTTTACTTCCGCTGTCGACGGCCGCGTCGACAAAATTGTCGACAACATCGCCCACCTCCAGCCCAATTTCTTCGCCGTCGTCCCCCGTATTTTAGAGAAAATACGCAATAAAGTCATTCAAAACGCTAAACAGGGCGGCGCTGTTAAATATAGGACGTTTAAATGGGCCATTAACGTGGGTAAAAAATTCCACGCGCGCCCTAAACCCGGACCCCTCCTCACCGCCCAACATAACCTCGCCCAAAAACTCGTCCTTAACAAAGTGAAAGCCCTCTTCGGCAGCCGCCTCCACTTCATCCTCTGCGGCGGCGCACCCCTCTCCTTGGAGGTGGCCGAATTCTTCAACGCCTGCAATGTCCTTATTTTAGAGGGCTATGGACTGACGGAAACCAGCGCCGTCACCTCGGTAAACCTCCCCTATAACCTCAAACTCGGCACCGTCGGCCCCCCCCTGCCCGGCACCGAAATTAAAATTTCAGAGGATGGGGAAATACTCATTAAAAATAGGGGGGTTATGCGTGCTTACCACCACCAGCCGGAGGCGACGGCCGAGGCCATTCGGGACGGTTGGCTGCATACGGGGGACATCGGCAGCCTGGTGGAGGGCAAAATCCAAATTGTGGACAGGAAGAAGGAGCTGATTAAAACCTCCAGTGGGAAATACATCGCCCCGCAGGCCCTCGAAAGCTCCCTCATGGCCCTGTGCCCCTATATCAACCAGGTGCTGGTGCACGGCAATAACCGCAACTTCTGCTCCGCCCTCGTCACCCTCGAAAGCGAGTCCATTCAACGCTGGGCCCGCCAAAACAATGTCCCTATCACCAAAGGCTTCCTCCACCACCCTAAAATTATTGAGTTAATTATTTCCTATATTAACCGGTTTAACGCACGGTTGGCTAATTTTGAAAAAATTCGGAAATTTCACATTTTAGAGGGGGAGTTTAGCGTTGAGGGTGGGGAGCTAACGCATAGCCTAAAGCTGAAGCGTAAGTTTATTGAGAATAAATATAAGGCTATTTTAGAGAATATGTATGCGGGGAATGTGTTAACGGCGGACTAGGCCTTAAAAACATTTCTTTCCCCTGCCCGGGGGGGGTTAAAAGCATTTCTTTTCGGGGTGTGGTTTTAGTGAAAAACAATTCTTCTGCCCTTCCGTGCGGGGTTATTGCTGGGCCTGCGGCCCGGCTGTCTCCGCTGCGCGGGTGCAGCAGGTTTCGCCTCCCGGCGAGTCACTTTTTTGTGTGACAAAAAAGT
>WQYA01000009.1 GCA_009781495.1 Cystobacterineae bacterium | reverse complement strand
GTTCTTTAGTTTTTTACAAAAAAATGAGTTGTGGTGACCCCCCCCCCCCCCCCCCGGCAAGCAGTTAATTTTATTGGAAAAATAGATTGGCACACAAGTTGTATTAGAAATGAGTCGTCACTTAAAAACATAGGAGAAAAAATGGACGTTGAAACCATCAAACATAGGAAGAAAATAGGTGTCAAACAATGGAGAGGTCCCACTTTTTATTTATTTTTAGCTTTGGCCCTCAGTTTTGCGGCTTGTGGAAATGATGATAACAATAACAACGACAAAATTATCAACGACGACGACAACGACAACAATGCTGCAGAGACTGAGTTGTTTGTGCCATTGATAACGGAACAAAACAATACAGGACAAATACCGTCAGCTGTTCCGTTTCCATCGGACAGCTATAACAATGCAACTGCAGAACAATCACAACGCATTGAATCAATCAAACAAAGACGAACAACAAAATCTGTTTCTTTGACACGAGTGGACGTGAATGCTTTCAAGGCAGACAATGTTCTCGTGTCATTGCCATCCAACAAAAGGCCTCGTCTTTCTAAAAAACATTTTGAAGCCAAAGACTCGAACAATTTCACTTGGTCTGGAGAGATTTTGGGGACGTTTTCTTCAAGCACATTTGTTGTTCAAGATGGAAATATTGCAGGAAGCATTCGGGATGAAAATAACGAGCTTTATAGCATTGAACCCATTGGTGAGGGTGTTCACGCGCTGATTCAGATAGACGAATCCAGCTTTCCTCCGAGTGCGAAGCCTCTTTTAGACTATGTGGATAGAATACAAAGCGATGCTTTATCTGCAACCATTGGAGCTTTGAGTGCCCCAGCCCCAGCAGATGCAAATCCCGTCGAAATAGATGTGCTTGTCGCGTTTACACCCGCAGCGCTCAGGGCACATAATAACATGGCATTACTCATTCAACTGGCTGTTGAAGAAGCTAACCAATCCTATCGAAACAGTGGAATCAACATTCGGTTAAGATTGACAGATAGTTTTGAGTTTAACTATTCAGAAAGTGGCAGAGATTATAGTACTATTCTGAGTAATTTTGCCGCATCGCCAATCGTCAATGATAGGCGTAATGCAAGCGGTGCTGATGTGGCAATGCTCATTGTCAATCAGCAGGATTATTGCGGAATGGCTTATCTGTTGCCGTCAGCTTCATATGCTTTTGGCCTAGTCCATTATAGTTGTGCAACAGGAAATTATACCTTTGCGCATGAGATTGGTCACATACAAGGAGCTGGCCATGATGAACAAACAGATAGAAATCCATATTTCTCCTATGGGCATGGATATATCCATCCATCGAACACATCCTCGCAAAGCTTTAGAACTGTGATGGCATATGCTTGCACCAATACCTCTTGTCCCAGAATCCCATATTGGTCAAACCCAAACATGAGCTATAACGGCATAGTCACAGGAACATCCCACACCAATAACAATGTCCGTGTCTTGAATGAAACAGCACAAAGAGTGGCTGGATTTAGAAACAGACAACTATTTACCTACAACAGTGGGTGGCGTGTTGATAGGCATCCTATTATTCTAGCAGATATAACCGGCAATAGGCGTGCAGACATTGTTGCTTTTGGTGATGATGGCGTATACACAGCTCGCAGCAACGCAAATGGCACTTTTGAGCCTTCCAGACTTGTTCTAGAACAATTTGGCTATAACATAGGCGGCTGGCGCACAGACATGCACCCGCGCTTTCTTGCAGATATAAACGGTGACGGCCGTGCAGACATTGTTGGTTTTGGATATGATGGGGTTTGGACTGCGCTCAGCAGAGGAGATGGAACCTTTAATACTCCAAGACTTGTTCTTCAGCAATTTGGCTATGTTGTGGGCGGTTGGCGAACAGACATGCATCCGCGTTTTCTTGCGGATATAAACGGTGATGGTCGTGCAGACATTGTTGGTTTTGGATATGATGGGGTTTGGACTGCGCTCAGCAGAGGAGATGGAACCTTTGATACTCCAAGACTTGTTCTTCAGCAATTTGGCTATGTTGTGGGCGGTTGGCGAACAGACATGCATCCGCGTTTTATTGCAGATATAAACGGTGATGGTCGTGCAGACATTGTTGCTTTTGGATATGACGGGGTTTGGACTGCGCTCAGCAGAGGAGATGGAACTTTTGATACTCCAAGACTTGTTCTTCAGCAATTTGGCTATGATATAGGTGGTTGGCGCACGGACATGCATCCGCGTTTTCTTGCAGATATAAACGGTGACGGCCGTGCAGACATTGTTGGTTTTGGATATGATGGGGTTTGGACTGCGCTCAGCAGAGGAGATGGAACCTTTGATACTCCAAGACTTGTTCTTCAGCAATTTAGCTATGTTGTGGGCGGTTGGCGAACAGACATGCATCCGCGCTTTCTTGCAGATATAAACGGTGACGGCCGTGCAGACATTGTTGGCTTTGGATATGATGGGGTTTGGACTGCACTCAGCAGCGGGGATGGAACCTTTAATACTCCTAGACTGGTTCTTCAGCAGTTTGGCTATGTTGCGGGTGGTTGGCGCACAGACATACATCCGCGCTTTCTTGCAGATATAAACGGTGACGGTCGTGCAGACATTGTTGGTTTTGGAGATAGTCAGGTCTTAACTGCATTTGGCAACAGCAATGGCACATTCTAAATATTTTCATTAGAATATGCATTCCTTGGTTGAATATTGCAAAACACCTTGTATGTAATTTCACGCAAGGTGTTTTGTTTTTTGTGTTATTTTGTTTGGCAGAGTTTTTTTGAACTCATGGTATTCACAAACCCATCAAGGCCCGAAAGGTGAACACAGTTCTGTTCCACACAGATTGCGTCAACTGGAAACCGGGCCAGATCGTTTTCTGTTTAAACGCATACGGTTAAACCCAGCACTCCTCTTTCCTGCAAACGAAAGTGGGTAGCGCGCAGAGTCAAGAAGGGGAAAGGAATGTATAAAACTCACCCCAAACCGCCCTAACCGCGAATACGCTCCACTTTGGCCCCCAGAAGCGCCAATTTTTCCTCCAGCCGCTCATAACCCCTGTCCAGGTGATAGACGCGGCTGATGGTGGTGGTGCCTTCTGCTCGAAGTGCTGCCAAAACCAGCGAGGCTGAGGCGCGCAAGTCGGTGGCCATGACGGGGGCGCCGGAGAGTTGGGGGACGCCGTGGATGAGGGCATGTGTGCCCGAAACGTGGATATGGGCGCCCATTCTGCACAGCTCCGCCACGTGCATATAGCGATTTTCAAAAATGTTTTCCGAAATTTCCGAGTCTCCATCGGCCATGCTGAGCAGCGCCATGAATTGGGCTTGCATGTCGGTAGGGAACCCGGGGTATTCCTGGGTTTGCAATTGCAGGGGGCGGGGGCGGGGGGGGGCAACCAAGCGCAACCCTCCGCCGTTTTCCTGCGCCTCAGAAATTTCGCAACCGGCTTCTTTCAACTTGTCAATGACAGCGCCAAGGTGAGCTGCTTGCGCATTTTGCACGAGAACGTCCCCGCCCGTAATGGCGGCAGCGACGAGCAGAGTGCCCGCTTCAATCCTGTCTGCGCAGACGGCGTGACGACACGGCGTCAACTCCTCCACCCCCTCCACCACCAACTCATTGGGCTTTTCCCATTCTATTTTTGCGCCCATTTTTTTGAGGGCCACAACCAATTCTGTCACTTCAGGCTCCTGGGCCGCGTTGCGGATGCGGGTTATGCCTTTGGCGAGGCTTGCCGCCATGACGATGTTTTCTGTACCCGTCACGCTGATGGTGTCGAAGCGAAAGTCCGCCCCGCGCAGACGTTGGGCGCTGGCTTCCACATAACCTCCCGACAGGGAAATGTCGGCGCCCATGGCCGACAGCGCCTTAAGGTGCAAGTCGATGGGCCTTGCGCCAATGGCGCACCCTCCCGGCAGGGAGACTTTGGCCTTTCCATATTTGGCAAGCAAGGGGCCCAACACGAGGACAGAGGCGCGCATGGTTTTGACAAGCTCATAAGGGGCCTCCGGGTTGGCCATTCCGGGGTTGTGCAAGGTGCAGCTGTTTTGCTCCATGGAAGCTTCCAAGCCGATGTGGCGAAGCAATTTGAGCATGGTGCGTATGTCGGCCAGCTGGGGGACATTCTCAAAGTGACAGGTGCCTTTGGCCAGGAGGGCGGAGGCGAGGAGGGGCAGGGCGGCATTTTTAGATCCGGAGGCGAAGGTTTGTCCTCTCAAAGGCCCATTTCCACTAACAGCAAGAGCGTCCATATATTTCCCTTATGGCAGACGGGCCTGGGCGATGCGGTGAAATCCCGCCCAGTCCTGATGTATGACAATGTCAACATACCCAGCTTCTATAAGCTGTTGGTGAATTTTTTCCGCCTGTTGCTCCCCTATTTCGAGCAGCAGCCAGCCTCCCGGGGCAAGGCAGCGGGGGGCCTGGTGGATGAGTTGAAAGAGGAGTTGCATCCCATCCTCGCCGCCGTCGAGGGCCAATTTGGGCTCAAAGCTGACTTCGCGCTGAAGGTTTTGAAGCTCCTGCGCGCAGAGGTAGGGGGGGTTAGAAACCACCATTTCAAAAGGCATAGGGGGCAGGGGCTCCAGCAGGTTCCCCTCGCACCAGTGGAGGTTTTGGGGCGCGCCCAGGTGCTGGCAATTTTCCTGCGCAAGGCCGAGGGCCTCCTTGCAAATGTCCGTCGCCCATATTTCCAACTCCGGCCGCTCAAGGGCGAGGGAAAGCGCGATGCACCCGGAGCCCGTTCCAACATCCGCGACGCGGGCTTTTTGGTCTTTGGGCAATTTTTCGAGTGCAAAGTCGACGAGCAATTCGGTTTCGAAGCGAGGAATGAGCGCCCTGGAGTCCACGAGGAAAGGCCGCAGATAAAACTCCTTGGAGCCGATGAGGTATTGCGTCGGCTCCCCCTTGCAGCGGCGTTGAATCAGCGAGCGATAGGCGCGCAACTCCTGTGCCTCCAGCGGCCTGTCATATTCCAAATAGAGGGCGATACGGCTGCATTGAAGCACATGCGCCAGCAGCAACTCTGCGCTCAGCCTGGGTGCGTCCATGTCGAGCTTTTGGAATTGGCGAGAAGTCCACAGCAGGACAGAGGAGACCGTCCACAGAGTAGGGTTATGGGGGGAAGGGCTCATAGGGGAGGGATACCAGGGGAGTTAGCCGTATTATGCCGCAAAGCCTCCGCCTGAAAATAGGTACGGCAGGCAATAACCATATCTTCAAGGTTACCCATCATAATGGAGGGCAGGTTGTGTAGCGTTAGGCCTATACGGTGATCCGTCAACCTGTCCTGCGGAAAGTTATAGGTGCGTATTTTTTCACTCCTGTCCGCCGTGCCGACTTGGCCTTTGCGCAGGTTGTCGCGCTCTTTTTGTTGTTTGTCCTGCTCCAACTCCAACAATTTGGCCTTGAGTATTTTCATAGCCATGGCGCGGTTTTTGGTTTGGCTTTTTTCCTGTTGGCATTTGACGACAATACCGGTGGGTTTGTGGATGAGGCGTACCGCCGAGTCCGTGGTGTTGACGCTTTGTCCTCCGGAGCCTGTGGAGCGAAACACCTGCATTTCGACGTCTGCCATATTCACCTCCACCTCAACATCCTCAGCCTCCGGCATCACCGCCACAGTAATGGTGGAAGTATGAATTCTGCCCTGTGTTTCCGTGTCCGGCACACGTTGGACGCGGTGGACGCCCGACTCATAGCGCATCCACGAGAAGACGGCCTGGCCCGAGAGGCTGAAAGCAGCCTCCTTGAGTCCGCCCGCGTTGCCGGAACTCAAGTCCCACAATTCCGCCGTCCAGCCTTGTTTTTGAGCGAAGCGCAAATACATTTGCATGACTTCTTCTGCGAAGAGAGCGGACTCGTCACCCCCCGCACCGGCGCGTATTTCAACAATGACATTTTTTTCGTCATTGGGGTCCTTAGGGAGCAGCAGGAGGTGAATTTCCTGCTCCAGGGCCTCGCGTTGTTTTTCAAGCAGGGGCAATTCTTCTTTGGCCATGCTTTTCAAGTCCATGTCTGAGCTTCGAAGAAACTCGTCTGCGGCCTGAATGTCTGAGAGGGTTTTTTTCCAAGCCCTATATTTTTCGACAATTTTTTCCAGGGAGGCATGCTCTTTTGCAAGTTTTTGCATGCGTTGTGCGTTGGCCAGCACCTCGGGGTTGGCAAGTTCCACATTCAAACGTTCGAAACGTTGTTCAACTTCTTCCAGCTTGTTCATAGGCGGCAAAAAGGGTTATGAGTCACAATAACGTGTTGCTCAACCAAGGAAATAGGAATGTCAAACCCAAAAACGAATAGGACGAAAAGAAACACACAATCTCGCGCTCAAACCAAGAAAGCTGCATTGAAACGCAGGCGTGCACGTGCGCGACAAATGAAAGCCTAGACGCCGAATCCTCCATGTTTGAAACTCCCAACCTATACTCCAACCCGCCTTCAGAATAAGGGGAAAAGTTTCCTTCGGGAAGCAAGATGCAACTGGGTTCTCTCATCCTCGCAGCGCTGCTGTTGGCCCTCAACGCTTTTTTTGTAGCCATAGAGTTTGCCCTCGTCAAAGTGAGGACAACGCAACTGGAGGCTTTGGCAAGCCAAGGGCGCGCAGGGGCTGCTTTGGCTCTGTCCATGCGCAAAAACCTGGACACCTGGCTTTCGGCCTGCCAGGTGGGCATTACGCTGGCCTCTCTGGCCTTGGGGTGGGTGGGGGAGCCGGCTTTTGCCCAACTGTTTGGGCCGCTGTTGACGCGCCTTTTGCCGGACACCGAAAGCATGCAGGTGGTTTCGCGCACCGGCAGCATTGTTGCGGCCTTTTCCCTCATGACTTTTTTGCACATTGTGTTGGGGGAGCAAGTCCCCAAGACGGCGGCCATTGCGAGGGCCGAGTCGACGACGGTGTTGTTGGCGTGGCCCATGCGTTTGTTTGCCTTCCTATTCCACCCTGTCATTTGGGTGTTGAATGTGGGCACTCGCCTGGTGCTTCGATTTTTGGGGCTTGAAAGCAAGGAGACTTTGGCAGCGGGGGAGGTTTTGAATGAGGACGAGTTGAAGTTGATTTTTGCGCGCTCAGCGGCCTCGGGGGCCATTGCGCAGGAGAGGGCGGAGTTGTTGGAGAGGGCCCTTTCCATGGTGGAGAAGACGGCCCGTCACGTATTTGTACCTCGGCGGGAGATGGTGTGTTTGGACATAGAGAACAGCCTTGAGGAGAATGTGGCCATTGCGCGCAACTCGGGGCATGCGTGGTTGCCGGTCATCCACGGCAATTTGGACGAGGTGGAGGGGGTGGTGAATACGAGGGAGCTTTTCAGCATGCTTGCGGAGGGGCAACTCAAAACCCTGGCGCAAATTCAGCGACCGGTTTTGTTTGTGCCGGAGAACATCAGCCTGGAGCAGTTGCTGACGGAGTTTAGGCGGCGCAAGAGACATTTTGCCGTGGTTGTCAACGAGCACGGGGGAACTTCCGGGTTGGTAACGCTGGGGGACATTGTTTCCGAGTTGGTAGGCAGTGTGGCCTCGCTGGGGCGGCGGCAGGAAGCAGTACGTGTCTTACCGGGGGGCCATTTGGAGTTACCGGGGACGGCGCAGTTAGACGACTTAGAAGACAGGTTGGGTTTAGAGTTTGAAGTAGACAAGGCGGAGGTTACCACCATAGGCGGCTATTTAATGGTTCAGTTGGGCAGAGTCCCCGTGGTGGGGGACACGTTGATGCTGAACGGCATACGCATACTCGTCGCCAAAATGGACAACTCCCGTGTGGTAACCGTACGTATTGAGCATATAGCCCACGCCATTCCCCCCCTCCCCAGCGGGGAAAGCACCGGTGTTGGCGGCCCCTAAGGCCCACTTTTTCTAAAAAGGCCTTCCGCAAGACTCAGCAGCGCCTCTTTGGAAGTGGCTCCCTCACGTTTTTGGCCTTCGCCCAACTGGAAATATTCGCAAAAGTTGGCGCTTTCCTTGTCCGAAGGCACCTCGGCAAAAGGCTCCTTGCAGGCTTTGGCGACACTCTCGTCATGGTGGCGACAGTGGATGCAAGCGCGCAACTCACACCCGCAGTGGGGACATTCCGTCTGCCGTCCCACTCGGTTGGCGACAAATTCCAATGTGCAACCACAGTTTCCGCAACCGGCCATAGCAAATAGGCTATGCTAGCAAAGATTGTGGCTAAACGCACCTACCAACCCAAAGACTATTTTTTTCGTAAAGCCCAAAAAGAAAGCCTACGTGCACGCTCCGCTTTCAAAATGGAGGAGATGGCCGTCTCCCTTGCCCTGCTAAAGCCCGGGCAGAATGTTTTGGACTTAGGGGCAGCCCCCGGGGGGTTTTTACAAATATTGGCCCAAAAGGTAGGCCCCTCCGGTAGGGTGGTAGGCATAGACTTAGTCCCCATCCGCCCCTTGCCCTTTGCGCAGGTAGCCACCGTTGCCATGGACATATACAGCGAGGGGGTGGAGGCTTTTTTAGGGGGGTTGGGGTTTTCATTCCACTGCGTCATTTCAGACATGGCCCCCAAGACGACCGGAATAAAAATTACCGACGAAGCGCGCTCCCTGGCTTTGGCTGAGCGCGCCCTGGCCTTGGCCCTTCGCTATGGTTTGCCCGGGGGAAACTTTGTCGCCAAGTTGTTTATGGGGGGTGGTTTTGAAGAATTCCGAAAAGCGGTAGCCGAGGGGTTTAGCAAGGTAAAGGTGGTACGCCCTAAGGCTACACGGAGTGCCAGTTTTGAAGTTTATGTGGTGGGGTTAGGAAGGAAATAGAGCAACCCTAAAAGGCCCATGGAGGGCTACCCATGCTTGCATTGTTGTTGGGTATATTCATACAAATGAGCGGCGCAACCCCGCTGGAAGAAACCCCTGCCCCCCTGGAAGCGCCGCTGCTGGCCATTCAAAAAGAAATGAAGGCAGCCAAGAAGAAGGGTGACGCCATGGCTTGGGCTTTGGCCCTTCAAAAAGGCGCTGCCTATTTGCAGTCTCGCCGCGAGTATGAAGGAGCGGTGAACTGGTTTGCCCGCGAAAGCTGGCCGCAGCAAGACGTTGCTTTTGCCCTGACGGCCATGGGCTATTTTAAGGCCTTATCGGTTTATGCCGGCATGTTTGCCTGGGGGATTGGGCAGCGCCCCGCCGTGGAGGGTTGGGAGAAGCAGTCGGTAGCTGTTTGGACATGGGAGCAAATAACGCAAACACAGAATGCCGCGTTGGGGAAGGCATGGAAGCGACGTGCGGGGCTTAACTCCACGGACATAACGAAACTAAAAGGCTATTCAAAATTGAAAACCTCCAATACAGGGGGTTTTGAGTGGGAGGAGATGTCATGGGAGAGTTTTTTTAGGAAAGCTTCAGAGAAGGACAAAAGTTTAAGGGGGGAGCTTTCGTTGCTATGGGCGGATTTTTTAGCGAGGCAAGTGAACAGGGCGCAAGAGGAGGGGGAGAGCCGGAAGCTTCCTGAAACGGAGCTGGCTTTTTTGAAAGCGGAGGGAGACCCCACAGACGCGAAAGCGCCGCCGCTATACCGTGCGGCCTGGGTATACAAAGACTTATATGACTGGCACCGGCAAAACGGGCGTGCGGAAGAAGCTTCAGAAGTGCTGCGTTTCCATTTGGTAGGCCTACACTCGGTAGACTTAAAAACACGTTATGCTGCACTGGAAGCGCAGCTTCCTTTGCTGGGAGGCAAGCCCGAATGGGCCCGGGTACAAGCGCAGTTGGCCGAATGGCTGGGGAGCATGGACGAGCCCGCCCGAAGCCACACCCTGTTGCAGGCCTGTGTCAAAGCGAATTTGCCTGGGAAAGGGACTGTGCGGTGTCGAGAATTGCTTGGAGAGTTGCTCAGGGAAGAGTTGTCCGTATATGCGCCCATGCACCAGCCGCCGGGAAAGGCGAAGCTAAAAATACAGTTGCGTAATGTGCCTCAACTCTATTTCCGCGCCTACCCTATTGCCGACTTGCCGAATGTTTTTGGCTATTCCAAAAACGACGAAGACAGGACAACGGTGTTTCAGAAGAAGCGGTGGATAGGCTCGCCGACAGCGTGGCACGTGGAAGTGCCGCAAAAGGGGGATTTTAGAACGCAGGAGTTGGAAGTGACGCCCCAGTTGCCCGGCAAAGGCGCCTATTGGCTGTTGGTTTCCACTCAAAACACGTTTGCTCCGGACAGGGAGATGCGTGCGTATGAGATGTTGTTGATTCAAACAGAGCTTTCCCTGGTGATACGCGGGACGGGGGATGGGTTAGAGGCTTTGGTGCTTAACGCCGCCACAGGGGCGCCTGAAGAGGGGGTAACCCTTTATGCTTGTGAGGAGGGGAAGGGGGGGGCCGGCGCTTCCCTTGAGTCCCATGCGCTTGGGCAGACAAACCGCGAAGGCAAAGCAACCCTGAAGGAAACGGGCGGCGCTTTTTTCTTTTGGGCTTCTCGTGGGCAAGACAGGGCGGTTAGCGAGTTAAACAGCCATTATTGGAACCCTTATTGGGAGGACAGGAGCCTGGTATTTTTAGACAGAACCCTCTATCGCCCTGGCCAGACGCTTTATTATAAAGCCATATGGCTAACCCCCAGCAACCCCACTTTGGCCTCGTTTTCCCCTGCTGTCGAGCAGACGTTGAAGGTGTCTCTGAGGGATGCCAACGACAGGGAAGTGGCGACCCAAAGTGTGCAGAGCAATGCGTTTGGCAGCGTTTCCGGGGAGTTTAAAATTCCCGAGAAGGGTTTGCTAGGGGGGTGGAGTTTGGTGGTGAGCACCCCCCAAGGCGAGGAGATAGGCAGGGCCGCATTGACGGTAGCGGAATATAAGCGCCCCACTTTTGAAGCGCGGTTTTTGGGGAAGCAGGAGGCGGCGAAGCTGAATGCGCCGGTGAAGTTGGTGGGGGAGGCCAAATATTATTTTGGGCAACCCTTAGCCCAGGGGAGGCTAAAGTGGAGGGTAGACAGGGAGCCCCGTTGGCTAAGGTGGTGGTGGTTGTCCCCGCCCGAGCCCCGGCAAACCGTTGCGCAGGGGGAGAGCAGGCTTGGCCCGGACGGCCGTTTTGAGATAGCGTTTATGGCCGACGCCAGCCCTACCCTCAAGGAGGACGTAGCCTATGTTTATAGCATAACAGGCGACGTGATGGATGAAGGTGGGGAGACGCAAGCCATTGCTTATTATTTGCATTTGGGCGCGCGTGCCCTCAACCCTGTGTTTCAACTCCAGGGTGCGCCTTTTTTCAAAGCCGACAAGGAAATTCGCCTTCCGCTGCGCAACCAAACCCTCAACGGCATAGGCCAGAAGGGCCGGGGCACATGGAAGCTTTTTGCCCTCAACCCCCAAGCCAAGCGGGAGGTGGGCCCAAGCCCTGTGGACTACAGCTACCCTTGGGGTAGGCAGAGGGGCCCTATGGACTGGCCAGAGGAGTTGCGCAGTTGGGGGGAGGGGGCCCTAGAGAAGCAGGGTGGGGTTATTTTAGACGAGGAGGGGCGAGGGGAGGTGGTTATAGGGCATATTCCGCGGGGGGCCTATAGAGTTATATTTGAAACGCGCGACGCCTTTGGAAAGCCATGCTCCGCGGAGCAGGACTTGCTGGTAGTGGACACGCGTTTGGGCATGCCATTGGAGGCATGGGTACAGTTGGAGAAGACGGAGCTAAAAGTAGGCGAGGAGTTAAAATTATTTTTAGCCTCCCGGCACAAGGGCCAAGCTTTTTATATAGAGCTTTTTAGGAGGGACAAGCGCCTGAGCGCCCAATGGGTTTATGCGGGGGATACCCTAGGGGAGTTTAAATGGCGTATAGGGGAAGAGGACAGGGGGGGCCTCAGCCTTCGTATTTTAAGCCTCAGGGATTTTATAGCCCGCCCTATGTCCATGGACATAACCGTCCCCTGGGACAACAAAGAGTTAGGCTTGTCGTTTTCGAGTTTCCGCGAGCAGCTGCGTCCGGGGGTACAGGAGCGTTTTGTCCTTTCCGTCAACCACAAGGGCAAGCCTGCGGGCGAGGGCGAAGCCGAGGTATTGGGGCTGATGTACGATCGCTCCTTGGATGCTTTAGCCCCCCACGCTTTGCCCAGCGTACTCAAGCTTTACCCGCAGCGTTGGCGGCCATGGATGCCGGAGGGCATTTCTCTGGCGATGGACGTCGGGGGGTGGGGAGGGCTCAGCCGGAGCAGGGGTTTGGCAATGCCCATGATGGCCGAACAGGCGCCCAAAGGGGTGGCGGGTGCGCCGCCGCCGCCGTCGCCGTCGGCCGGCCCCCCCCTGCGCCAAAATTTTGCGGAGACGGCTTTCTTTTTGCCCACGCTGACGACGGATGCCCGGGGGCAGACGAGCATGGATTTTGAAGTCCCCGACGCCCTCACCTCATGGAATGTCATGGCGGTAGCCCACAACCAGCGGGGGCAGGGCAGCCCGGTGTTGACGCAGAGGACGCAGACGGCGAAGGAGCTGATGGTACGCCCCTATTTGCCGAGGTTTTTACGGGAGGGGGACGAGGCGACATGGGCGGTTGTGGTGAACAACGCGAGCGGCGAGGCCCTGTCCGGCGAGCTGGTTTTGGAATTGTTTGAGCCGGAAACGCAGCAGTCGTTGAACGCCCGTTTTGGCCTTGTAGAACCCCGGCGGGCCTTCCACGTGCCGGCGCAGGGGTTAGCAAAGTTAGAGTTTATTTTAAAAGTCCCCCTAGGCCTAGGGGAGGTGGGGGTGAAGGTATTCGCCAAAGCAGGGGACTACACAGACGGGGAGCAGAGGATTTTGCCCCTCCTGCCCTCGCGTATGCATTTAACCCAGTCCCGTTTTATAGCCCTGAAGGGGAAGCAGAAGAAGGAGATGGTTTTTGAGGACATGGCCAAGGCGGACGCTACGCGGCTCAATGAGCGGCTAAGCATAGGGATAGATGGGCAGCTATTGGCAGGGGCCCTAGAAGCCTTACCCTATTTAGCCACCTACCCCTATGAGTGCAGCGAACAAACCTTTAACCGGTTTTTTTCTGCGGGCATGCTGGCCTCCCTGTTTCGTCAAAACCCCCAGCTTTCGAGTTGGGCCGAGCAGTTGGCCCCCCAGCGTACAACGCCGCTTGCACGCTTTGACGAAGCGGATGCCAACCGCAAGTTGGCCCTGGAGGAGACGCCCTTTTTCACCAACGCGAGGGGGGGGGAGGAGCCCCCATGGGTGAAGGCCGTCAACCTTTTGGAGCCGGGGGTTGCGCAGCAGCAAACCCGCCACGCACTGGACAAATTGCAGCGTATTCAAAACCCGGATGGGGGTTTCCCCTGGTTTCCGGGGGGGCGCTCATCCGTTTATATGACCGGCTATATGCTGGTAGGTTTTGCGCGGGCCAAGGAGTTTGAGATGCCGATTCCGGAGGCCATGGTAGCGAGGGGGTGGCATTTTCTCAAAGGGGAGTTAGTGGGGTGGCTAGAGGGTTGTATGAAGAAGGGGGGGTGTATAGAAGACGTCGTCTTAGTGAATTATGCAGCCTCCTTGTTTGAGCCCTCCGTGACGGGCATCAGCAAGGAGAAGCAGCAAAAACTCCTCGCCTATGCCGAGGCCAAGCGGGCGCAACTTGCCCCGAGGCTGCGCATGTTGACGGCTTTGACTTTGCACCACATGAAGGAGAACCGGCGCGCCAAGGCGTGGTTGGAGAGTTGGATGAGGCTTTCGCGCGAGACAGAGAACGAGGGGCGTTTTTGGGCTCCCGAGGCCATGTCCTGGGTATGGTATAACGATACCCTTGAAAACCATGCCTTCACCCTGCATGCGCTGACGAAAATTTCCCCTGGGGACGCGCGTGCCAAGGGGTTGGTGCACTGGCTTTTTTTGAACAAGAAGTTGTCGCATTGGCGCTCGACGCGCACGACGGCAGAGGTGCTTTATGCCTTGGTGGGCTATTTGAAATTACAAAACCTCATAGGCAAGGAGGAGCGAGTGGAGGTGCACATGGGGCCGGCCGAGAAGACGTTTGTGTTTGAGCCTTCTCGGCTGGAGACCGGCCGGCAGCAATGGGTATTGGAGGGCCAGGAGATTCAGCCAAAAACCATGAGTCGCATTCAAGTGTTGCAGAAGACGGACGGGTTTCAGTTTGCCTCGGCCACCTGGCACTATTCCACGGAGCGTTTGCCTGAAAAAGGGGATGGGGACTTGTTTGCGGTTTCGCGCGCCTATTTTAAAAATACAGCCGGAGCAGGGGGGCTAAGGCGTATTCCTTTAAAAGAAGGGGAAGCGCTTCACTTAGGGGAGGAGCTGGAGGTAGAGTTAAGGCTTAAAGTGAAGGCCCCAGCCGAATATGTGCATATAAGGGACGTGAGGGCGGCAGGTTTTGAGCCTCGCAGCATGCTTTCCGGGTGGCGATGGGAGAAGGGTTATGCTTGTTATGAAGAGGTGAGGGACTCAGGGCAGAATTATTTTTTTGAGAAGTTGCCTAAAGGAGAATTTAGGTTGAGCTACCGTTGGGTTGCAAGCATGGTGGGAAAATTCCGGCTGGCCCCGGCCAGCATACAGTCCATGTATGCGCCGGAGTTTTCAGCCCATTCCCAAGGGCATATTCTCCATGTTGTCCCCTAAAGAGAAAAACAGTTAAGAGCCATGAAGACCATCATCCAATTGTTTCATGAATGTGTTGAGAAATATGCCCCTAACCCCTTCCTGTGGGAAAAGAAAACCAACCGTTTTGAAGCGCTGAGCTACAGCCAAACCAAAGAACAGGTATACCGTATTGCTGCCGGGTTGTTGCAGCTTGGCGTCGGCTACAAAGACAGGGTAGCCCTGCTTTCAGAGGGGAGGAACGATTGGATTGTGGGCGAGTTGGCCATTCTCCATACCGGAGCTGTGAATGTGCCCTTGTCCATCAAACTCGAAGAGCGCAGCGAATTGCTTTTCCGTCTGCAACATTCCGAGTCCAAATATGTTGTGGTCTCGGGCATACAGTTGCCGAAAATACGCGCCATTGTCGACGAGTTGCCTTTGCTGGAAAAAATTATTGTGCTCGACGAGCGCGACGAATACCGCGAAAAGGAAATTCCGCTCAGCGAAGTTTGTCGCATGGGTGACCAGAAACTCAGCGCCGAGCCCGAATGTGTCCAAGTGGCCGGCTCGCAGCTGGTGGGCGCGGACTTCGCCAACATCAGCTATACCTCGGGCACCATCGCCTCGCCCAAAGGCGTCATCCTCACCCACCGCAACTATACGGCCAACGTGGAACAGGCCATGTCCACCATGCAGTTTCCCCCCCACTATAAAAACCTCCTCATTTTGCCCTTGGATCATTGTTTTGCGCATGTGGCGGGCTTCTATTGCTTCATGGCCTATGGCGCGAGTGTGGCCACAGTGAAAGCGGGGCGTACGCCCATTGAGACGCTGAAAAACATTCCCGGCAACCTCCAAGAGATAAAACCGAACATTTTGCTGAGCGTGCCTTCCTTGGCCAAAAACTTCAGGAAGAATATTGAAGCGGGAATTCAGGCCAAAGGCCCCCTCACCTGGAAGCTGTTTAACCATGCATTAAACCTAGCCTATTCCTATAATAAAGAAGGCCACAACAAGGGCGGGTTTGCCCAATTTTGGAAGCGTCCGCTTTTGGCTTTATACGACAAAATTTTCTTCTCGAAGGTGCGTGCGTTTTTCGGGGGAGAGTTGGATTTCTTTATAGGCGGCGGCGCCTATTTGGATACCAACATACAGCGTTTTTATTATGCGTTGGGCATTCCCATGTTTCAGGGCTATGGCCTCTCGGAAGCCACACCGGTGGTTTCGGCCAATGGCTGGAAAAACCACAAGCTGGGCTCCTCGGGTTTTCTTGTACAGCCGATGGATTTAAAAATTTGCGATACCGACGGCAAAGAGCTTCCGATAGGGGAGAAGGGGGAGATTGTTATCCGCGGGGAAAACGTTATGGGCGGCTATTGGAAAAACCCCAAGGCCACTGCCGAAGCCATACGCGACAATTGGCTGCACACGGGCGACATGGGCCACGTGGATGAAGACAGTTTTCTCTATGTGACAGGCCGCTTCAAAAGCCTGCTTATCAGCAGCGGCGGCGAAAAATACAGTCCTGAAGGCATTGAGGAGGAGATTGCCACCCGTTCGCCCTATATTGACTGCCTGATGCTTTATAACAACCAGAACCCCTATACTTCGGCCTTGGTTGTGCCCAACAAAGAAGCTCTGAAGGCCTATATAAGAGAACAGCATTTGGAATGGGATTCACCCGAAGGCAAACGCAAGGCGCTGAGCCTTTTGCAGGATGAAGTGAAGCAATACAGAAAAGGCGGCCTATATGCCGGCAAATTCCCCGAGCAATGGTTGCCGACGGCCCTTGCGGTATTGCCCGAAGGGTTTAGCGAACAGAACGGGTTGATGAACAGCACCATGAAGATTGTACGCAGCAGAATTACCGAGCGTTATGCCCACCGAATTGAACACCTCTATACCTCGGAAGGAAAAAACATCCTCAACGAAGAAAATTTAAGCGCGTTGAGATAATAAGCCATTAACCAAAGGAGCTGGACAGATGCGTGAACGCTGGGCTCATGTGGTTTTAGGGGCTTGTGCGGTGCTGGCCTGTTGTGCGGCGGGCATATTTGCTTTGAAGGGGTTGTGGTTCAAAGCAGCTTCACAGGAGGAAGCGTCTTCCGAGTTATCCGGCAAGGTATTTGGCTTTAGGTTTTTACCTGAGGATGAGAACCGATTTTGGGGGAGGGACGACAAGGTTTTTTTAAGCATGGTGTCGACGGAAGCCGAAGGCCGTTTTTTTGGCCTGGAGGCGCAGATAGGCGCTCAAGCCGTGCTGGCGAGCACTGTCCCCTGTGTTGCGGAGTTGCCGGGCAAGGTGGTTTTTCAGCAATGCTTTGAAATAGACTTGGCCCAATTCCGAGAGATTTATGGCCAGCATGACATTAGGAGTGCCGGGACGAAGCTGACGTTGACGCCCATCGAGGGCTTGGCGCGTTTTCCCTCCAGCGACATGCATCTGCACATCAGCCGCAAGAAATGGGTGTTGGAGCCCTTTCCCTTGAATGCTGAGGTAGAATTGGCCCAGACTTCCACGGGGCTGTTTGTTTTTGCCACAGGCCCGGGGGAGGGTTGTGGAGGTTTAGCGTGTCGGGTATTAGCCATAGACACGCAAGGAAGGCTTATATGGGCGACAGAGGCTTTGGGGGTAGCGAAGGTATCTCCTGTTATTGCCAAGCACAATGGCCGGGAGGTGGTGGTTGTAGCCATAGGCGGGCAGATTTATGTATGGGATGTACAGACGGGGAGGCGGCCGGAGGGGGTAGGGGCATGCGAGGCTTCGCAATTTGGGACAGGGGCTTCTTTTGGGAGGATGGTGGTGTTAAACGCTTCTGTTAGGGGGCCGCTTTCCATATTGACGCGTTTACCGCTTTCCACGGGGAGCAGCGGCAGCAGCCGGGAGCTCAAATATGTGGTGGTACGTTTTGAGTTAGGCAAGGGGTGCACCTCCATGGGGGTGGTTACGGGGCACATAGACGAGACGCATCCGATGGTGGCAGCCCTCAGCGAGCAGGGGGAGATGCAGCTTTATATGTTGGATGAGGTGGGGCAGAAGACATGGCTGAGGGCCATGCACCTAAGGCCGGAGGGGTTGGAGGAGAGGGGTGCCTATGCCATGGAGAAGAAGTCCCCGCCCATGGAGATTGCGGCGACGCGCAGCACCCTATGGCTGAGGGCGGGGGTGCAGCTGCTGGGGTTTAGGCTCAACTTAAGCCCCATGTCCATAGCCGGCTACCGGGCATATACGTCCCTGCTGCTGACGCGGGAGGGGGGGTTATGGTTGGGTACAAGCGGGGGAGGAGGGGAGGGGCCGTTGGCCGGAGGGGTATTGGAGTTAGGGGCGGATGGCCGCAGGAGGGGGGAAGTGGAAGGGGTGCTATGGCGAGGGAGGGGGGGACTTTTAACAGGGGACGGGCATATGCTGTTAGCGGCAGACGGTTTTATTCTCGGGATAGACGATGCGCACATAGCCCTGCGTTACCAGTGGCCTGTTGTGGAGACGGAGCATGCCTTGGGGCTATGGCCCTTGTCCGCGACGCGGGGGTTATTGGTTGCTCCAAGCCTCAACAGGCTTGAGGCCTATGTGGTGGACATACCCGCCTTGGACAGCGCTGCTTTATGGCCTCGGGTTGGGCATGACTTGTGCAATTCAGCCAACCTGCTGACGCAGGCTTCCAACTGTTGGGACGGGCTGAGTGTGGCCCCTGCGAAGCCTCCGGAAGCCACGGCAAAGGAAAGCGTTGTGAAGGAGGCTCCGGCGAAAGAAAGCGCAACGAAGGAAACTGCCGAGAAGGAAAGTGCAGCGAAGGAAACTGCCGAGAAGGAAAGTGCAAGCAAGGAGGCGGCTGAAAAGGAAAGCGTGGCCAAGGAAGCTGCGTTGAGAGAGGGCGCGGAGAAGGAAAGCGCAGAGAAGGAAGCTGCAACGAAAGAAGCTGTGCTTGAGGAGAAGAGAGAGGCGGCGTCTTCAACGGAGGGGGGGGTACCGGCTGGGGGGGGGGCAGTCCAGGAGGCGGAGTCGGCGCCGGAGGTAGAGCCTGAGCTTATGCCCGCAGTGGAGGAAGAGACGCCTTAAGCCCGCTGGGGGTATATTTTAGGCAGTCGGCAATTGTTCCAAGAGGGCGAGCAGGGTACGCATGCCGAAGCCCGTAGCGCCTTTATGTTTCCATCCGGAGGGGTGTAAGCTGCGGGAGGGTCCGCAAATGTCCAGGTGGGCCCAGGGGGTTTCCTGGACGAATTCTCGGAGGAAGAGGGCGCCGTGGATGGCGCCGCCATAGCCGTCCCCGGTATTTTTCAAGTCCGCGACGTCGGATTTGAGTTCTTCTTTTTGTATTTCACAGAGGGGGAGGCGCCATATTTTTTCTCCGGCCTGTTGAGCGGCTTTTTCCAGGTGGGCCAGGAGGGTTTCGTTGTTGCCGAAGAGGCCGGCGATGGAGTGGCCGAGGGCGACCATGCAGGCGCCCGTCAAGGTAGCGAGGTTGACAATGGCCAGGGGTTTGTTTTCAGCGGCCAGACAGAGCAAGTCTCCGAGGACGAGGCGGCCTTCCGCGTCGGTATTGGAGACTTCGACGGTTTTCCCCATACGTGAGATGAGGATATCCGTAGGGCGATAGGCCTTATGGGAGGGCATATTTTCGCAGGCCCCGAGGAGGGCGACGACGGGGAAGGGGGGGCGCAGGGAGGCCACCATTTGCATGGCGCCCATGACGGCGGCAGCTCCTGCCATATCCGCATGCATGCCCAGCATCCCCGAGTGGGACTTAAGGGAGAGTCCGCCCGAGTCAAAAGTAACAGCCTTACCCACCCAATAGAGGGGTTTACGTTTTTTATGTACAGGGGATTTAGGCTCATAGCGCAACTCAATGAGTTGAGGCTCCAAGGCGCTGCCTTGAGCGACGGCGAGAAACATTCCCATACGCAGGCGCTTCAAGGCGTTGCGGCCGAAGACGCGCGCTTTAAGTCCATGTTGAAGGGCCATGGTTTTAGCGGCGTTGGCCAAGGCGAGGGGTGTCAAGCTGTGGGCAGGCTCGTCGGTGAGGGCGCGGGCCCAGTTTTGAGCTTGGGCGATGCGTTGTCCCAGGGAGAGGGCGGTTTGGAGTTGGCGCAGGCGGGGGGGATGGGTTTTGCAGACAAACTGAAGGGATTTGGGGGGGGCTGCGGGGTTTTTTTGGCTTTTCCACTTGTCAAAGGAATAGCTGCCCAGCACAGCGCCCTCGGCGGCGGCCTGTATGTTGTCAGGCGTACAAAGGGTTTCCGGCCAGAGGAGGCTGACTTTGGGGGCATTGAGTTTTTTGGCTGTTTTGACGATGTTTCCGAGGAGGTTTCGTAGTTTGTCATTTTGGAGGAGTGCTTTTTCGCCCAAGCCCAGGAGGAGGAGGCGGGGTTGAGGAAGTCCCTGGGGCATATGCAGGAGGAAGCTTTGTTCGGCCTTGGCGCTGAATTTTTCCTGGAGGAGGAGGGGCCTTAGGGTTTTTTCTAAGGCAGGGGGGAGGGGCGCCAGGGAGGTGTTATGGGAGGTTTTAGCGAAGCTATCCGAGAAGAGGGGGAGGACGAGGAGGCCAGAGGAGGCGTGGGGGGTGGGTGAAATAGAAAGCAGCATGCTAGCCTACCTACCTTTGCTGGCTTAGGAAAAGCAAGTTTAGCCCACATAGCCCGTTAACACAGGTACACCCCCAAGGTTTTTTATCCTTCCCCGAAGGCGGGAGCGGGAAGGAAAGTTTCTCTGGGAGGCAGCACTCTTTGTTGAAATTGCAGCACCTGCTTTGCAGATCATCAATTACGATGGTTTTTAATCAAAGGTTTGGGTTTTCGAGAGATGCTCCAATATCGTTCAAAACGCATGGAAGCACAGCCATAGGTATTTGGACGTCCAATGAATACACGGCGCTCCATGAGGCCGGCATCTGTTTTTGCAATACAAGACAAGTGGAGGCTCCGTTTGGCAAGTGAAAAACCAGCCATAGGATTGGATATAGGTTCAACGAGTATTAAACTTGTGGGGCTGAAGAAGCAGCGCAACCGTTATGTATTGGAGCATTTTGGAATCAAATACATACCTCCAGAGACCATTGTCGAGGGAGCGCTGATGAATTCGTCTGTCATTATGCAGTCGATTCAGGAGCTTGTGAGGGAATTGCGGATAAAGAGGAAAGAAGTTGCCATTGGAATTGGGGGCAATTCAGTCATTATAAAAAAGTTAACGATGCCGACAATGTCTCATTTTGAGCTAGAAGAGACCATTGGCGCAGAGATGCAGCAATACATTCCATTTGATGCAAAAGACGTATTTGTAGACACCTTCATACTGCCGAGGAAGGAAGATGAAGCGACCAAGCAGATGGATGTTGTTTTGGTTGCAGCGAAGAAAGAAATTGTCAATGATTATTTGTCGATTGTAGGGGAGTCTGGGCTAAAGCCGGTTGTGGTTGATGTCGATGTTTTTGCGATTCAAAATTGTTTTCATACAAATTATGGGGTTAACGAGAACGATACCATTGCGTTGATTAATATGGGTGCAGAAGTTGTAGGCATTAATATTATTCGCAAAGGGATATCCGAGTTTACCAGAGATATCCATATAGGCGGCCAACAATTTACTGAAGAAATACAAAAACAATTCAATGTTTCATTTGATGAAGCGGAGATATTGAAGTCCAGCGTATATGAAAGTCAAATAGATGTCTCCGCGCAAAAACAGATTCAGGCTTCCATAGGGAAGATAGCAGAGCAGGTGGCGGGAGAGATACAGCGTTCATTGGATTTTTATTCTGGAAGCTATGGGGACTCCCATTTCTCAAAAGTCTATGTTTCAGGGGGTGCAGCCAAGACGCCGCGACTGATTCAAGCGATTCAAGACAGGACTCGGACGCAGACGGAAATGATCGATCCTTTCAAAGGAATCCATATTGACTCCAAACGTTTCAACCATGAGTTTATTGAGAAGATGGGGATGTTAGGGACGGTTGCGGTTGGTCTTGCCCTACGCAGTCCCGGCGATAAATTATATTAGGAGGGTTATGTATATATATATAAATTTATTGCCTGTCAGACAGGAGAAGCGCAGGGAATACGGCATTCAGACGCTGATATTGTTAGGATTGGTGTTATTGGGTGCGATATTTTTAAATTTTCTTTGGTATCAAAACAGATCCAAGACTCAGGAGCACGACAGAAGAGTGATTATTTCGATGCAATCCAAAATAAAGGAGTTAGAAGAAGCGGTTGTTGAGATTGGGCTGCTCGAAAAGAAACGAGATGAAATGCTGGAGAGGTTAAAAGTATTGGATGAGTTGAAGGTGAATAGGAAAGGTGCAGCATTGATTCTAAACACATTGGCATGGGTGACGCCTACAGGAATTGTTTTGGATGAGTTTGATGACAATGCCACACCGAGTCTTTTGAAAGGGAAAGCAAGTTCGCATGATGATGTTGCAGAGTTTATGAGACAACTCCATGCAATTGTCCGGATACCTCAAGGGATTGCCCGTATTATTGACAAACCCAGAAATGGTTTTCAAGTGCGTATTGAGTTGTTGTCAAATCCTGGAAAGACAGAAGATGTTTTGACGAACAGCATTAAGTATTTTTTTCAGAATGTGGAGTTAAGACGTGCTGAACAAAAGACAGATAATATGTCGGCAAATCATTCTGGGAAACGAGTAGATTTTGAAATTCAGTTGAGTGTGAATTATATTAGTTAGTGTGGCACATGGAAAAATATCTCGAAAAGCTCAACAGCGCCAGTTGGATTTCAAAAGTTTCCTGGACAATGGGTGTGGCTCTATTTTTGACAGGTATTCATTATTATTTTGTTGTCATGCCGATTGAAGAGAAAATAAAGAAACAAAATATACAGAAGATACAACTTGAAAAAGTTCTGGCTGAGAAACAAAAGGCGCCGGAAAATCTTCGCAAACTTCAACAAGAGATGACGCAACTTGAATCAGGCTTCAAACTGGCGCTTGAGGAACTTCCAGATGAAAAAGACATAGATGAACTGTTATGGCAAATCAGTGAAGTGGCCAGAAGGTCAGGTTTAAACATTGCTCAAGTTGAACCGTTACGTGAAATCCCCGTGGGATTTTTTGCAAAAATTCCTGTTCGAATGACCGTCAGGGGAAATTTTCAAGAGATATCTTTGTTTTTCCAAAAAATATCGCACATGCGTAGAATTGTTAATGTGAGCAATATTCGGCTCAGCAAGGTTTCCACTCAAAAGTCGGACGCGGCGGCTGCAGGTTCTTCTCCAATTTTAAAAGCAGATTTTTTAGCAAACACCTTTCGATTTTTGGGGGCTCGTCCGGCGACGGATCAAAAAGCGATAGGGGGAGCCCCTAAATGAGGCCATTTTTTATAAGTTTAGCCTTTGTTTTGTGGAGTTGCAGTGGGAACGATGGGCCCAAAGTGCCAGAAGCGCCCAAACTATTGAAAAATTCTCAAGAAAAAACCATCAACATGGGGGCATCCGCATCCGACAGGACAAGGGATGAACCCGAAAAAGCAACGGTTGATTTTGAGAATAACAACTTTTTTTCGATGGATATACCTAGAGATCCTTTTTCATTTTTTCAAAATCGACAAGCATTTTTAAATGATGTTGAGATTGAAGAAAATTTATGTGAAGATTTATTGTGTGGGTTTGATATTGGCCAGCTTTCATTGGTAGCTGTTATCAGCGGCGATGCAAGCCCTGTCGCAATGTTGGAGGACACGCAAGGGACGGGTTATATTGTTAGGAAGAACAGCAGAATAGGCAAACATGCTGGGAGAATTAGCAATATTTATCAAAATTGCCTGGTTATTTCTGAACCCAGTCAAGATGTTGACGGTGGTGTGAGAGATACAGCATTGTGTGTTAAATCCGAGGATATGAATTCAGCGTCTGTTGATTTAATGAGCAACAGACAAGTTCAGTGAGGCTTGTCGTGTTTTTTTCATGGTTGACGAATATGTCTAAGTTTTTGAGGTTTAAAAATATTTTAATTTCTATAGGAATGATAGCCATTCAAATATTTTTATTGCTTCCTCAATATGCCTTTGGGAAAGTGACCGTTGCACTGCAGGAAAACATAGAGATTCCGCGCTTTCTGCAAGCGGCGGCGCTTCAACAGCAATCGGATGTTGTTTCGCAGAAAACAGATGAGCAACCTGTTCAAAAGCAGGCCAAAAAACTTCTGTCTGTCGACTTTAATAAAGACAAACTCATTGTCTTGGCCGATGGAGAATTCGGCAAATTTGATGTTTATGAATTGAGCAATCCTCCGCGCCTTGCCCTGGATCTCTTTGGTGTACATTCGGATGTTCGTTTGCCGACGAAACACGCGAACATCAAATCCATTCGTCAGGGAAATCATGAAGATAAAGTTCGTATTGTCCTGGACTTGAACGAAGCTCCCCTGGCTTGGACAACTTCCAGGCTGAGCTCTGGATTGGTTTTAAATTTAAAAACAAATGAGGAGGGCGCCAACGGAAAATCGCCTGAAATACGAAAAGCCGATAACCCGGTGAAGGGTGATGCAACTCTATCTGAAGCCACACCGTCTAACAATAAAAACAGAAAGTCTGAGAAAACCCCGCGTTCTGGACGTCCCATTCTTTTGAAAAACATTCGTTTTATTGAAGCGCCCACCGGTGGAAACATAGAAATTGTTTTGTCGGATGCGCCAAAATGGAAAGTCAATCGTCCAGACTCACACAGCGCAGTCCTCACACTTCATGATGCACATTTGCCGGAAAAACTTGAGCGCAATTTGGATATGAGCACTTATAACACGCCTATTCAAATGATTAATACATTTAAGTCTGGGACAGAAAACGAGCATGTTCAAATGGTTGTCACCAGTGAGGAAGAGTTGGAGGAAGTTGTTCAAAAGACAAGGAATGGTTTGTTATGGAAATTTATTGTGCCCAAGGCAGTGGTTCAAGAGAGGAAGGCGGGAAGTGAGCCTGCGGCCAACAAACCCTCGAAAGAAGTTGTTGTGAATGAAGCGGAATTCTTTTCAAAGAATACCTTTGTTGGGAAGCGTGTTTCTTTCGAGTTTAAGGACATTGCTGTTCATAATTTGCTTCGGATGATTGCGGAGATTGCGCAGAAAAACATTGTGGTGGCGGACGATGTCCAGGGGAAGATAACGATTCGTTTGAAGAATGTTCCGTGGGACCAGGCTCTGGAATTGATTTTGAGATCGAAGGGTTTGGGGAAGGAAAGTTTGGGCAACAACATCATTCGAGTTGCGCCCATGAAGACGCTTGAGGAAGAAGCGCGTATGCGTGAGGAGAGGGCGCGCACGATGGTTCGTCAGGAGCCTTTGGTGATTCAGCTGATTCCTGTGAGTTATGCCAATGCAGAGCAGATGAGGGATCGCATCAAAGAGATACTGACAGAACGCGGCAATGTTTCTGTGGACGCACGTACCAATACCCTCATAGTTCGAGAAGTGGCCTCCAACATGGAACGAGCGCGTTCCTTGGTGAGCAGTTTAGACACGCAGACGCCTCAGGTTCTCATTGAGAGTCGTATTGTTGAAGCCAACACCAACTATACCAAAGAGTTTGGCATTCAATGGGGTGGGCATGCGACTTTGTCTCCGGCCACAGGCAATGCAACGGGCATTGCTTTTCCCAACACGGTTTCTGTTGGGGGGGCGGCAGGAGACACGCCCAATGCAGGAACCTCGCCGACGCCCCAATATGCGGTCAACCTTCCTGTAGCCGTAGGGGCAGGTTCCGGAGGGGGTTTAGGTTTGGTTTTTGGCTCTGCGGGGGGGGCATTTCAGTTAAACCTTCGTCTTTCGGCCTTGGAGACCCAGGGGCACGTCAAAACCATTTCCGCCCCCAAAGTCACGACGATGGACAATTCGACGGCCCGAATAAGCCAGGGGATTTCATTGCCTTTCTCTCAAGTTTCGGCCTCTGGGGTCAACACGGCTTTCGTGGAAGCGCGTTTATCGCTGGAGGTAACTCCCCACATTACGGCGGATGGGAGTGTGTTGATGAACATTCGAGCGGAGAACAACCAGCCGGACCCATCCAACACCGGGGCCAACGGCCAACCGGCCATACAGCGAAAGGAGGCGACCACGCAGGTATTGGTGAAGGATGCAGAAACCACGGTTATTGGCGGCATTTATGTACGTAGTGGTTCGTCGAACAACGCCTCGGTTCCAGGGCTGAGCCGCATTCCGATTTTGGGCCATCTTTTCAAGAACTACCGAGAGACAGAAAATCGCCAAGAGCTTCTCATCTTCATAACCCCCCGCATTTTAAACCGAAAACCGGTTGTGCAAAATCTCTAGAAGGTTGAAGTCATGCGTCAGAAGAAAATACAATTATGTGTTCTATTGGGTTTATGTGTGTTTATGGGCAGTTGTCGAACACCGGGCATATCCATGATGGTACGTTCGCTTCGGCCTTTGGATGCGGATTGCAGGGTGGATGCCAATCATTTTATGGCGCGTGGGGCGCTCAACATCAACGCCAGCTTTCAATATTTGATTGCTGTGGACTTGGAAAGTGTTCTTGAGGGCGAAGACGTGGTGGGGGCGCATGATCATCTCTTAGCAAGCGAGAAGGAGAACCGGATTATTCTGACGGGGTGGACGCGCCAATATTATCTTTATGGAGAGGGGGGGACTTCGAAGTTGATTTTGGAGGAGGGTGAGCCCATCGCTGGGGTATTGGAACCGAATGCATCCTCTATATTAACGATTCCTCTTTCGATGATAGGGCCAGTAGGCGCCTATACCCTTATGGATTTATTATTAAAGTCAGGGCAGGGGGAGTTCGAGACAGGGGCAGAGGTGGTGGTGCGTTTTCAAATTCAGGGGAAGGTAGCGAGCACCGGCAAGAAAGTCGAAACCGTTCCCATGGAGTTTCCGGTTGTCATTTATTTAGGGGAGGCTCTTCCGACATGTGAGGCGGGAGAAAGTCTGGAGCCTGTTGGGCCATGTGGTCTTTGGGGTGGTCAAGACAGCTTTGTTCCAAATTGTTGCGTTTTAAACCCAAACAGTGGAAAGTGTGCGAACTAACATCCATGTTGGGGTCGACATGTCGTTTGAAACGCATTTAAAGGCCGTAGTTTTAGGTGTAGAAGGCGCAGTAGCATGCAGTTTAATGGGGTTTGACGGCATAGCTGTAGAAACCTATCAAGCGCAGTCAAGCGCTCTAGGTGCTGCTGTTGACGTTCAGGGCGCTTGGATAGAATATTCGAGCATTCTGTCTCAACTTAGGAATACGGCTGAGCTTTTGCGTACAGGCAATGTGGTGGAGGTTCATGTTGGGACGGAGAAGCTTTTCACGCTCATTCGTTTGGTCAACAAGGACTATTTTGTTGTGCTGGGGATGCTTCCGGATGGCAACGTGGGGAAAGGGCGTTATTTTTTGCGGTTGGCTGCGCCACAATTGAAGTCTGAACTTTGAGTTTGAAGACTTCTTGCCCTCCTTGCCTGAAGCGCCTAGAGAGACATTGCACTTGTTTTCGAAAGGCGAATGATGGCTGGAGTGATAGATACATCAGAGTTCAGAAAAGGGTTGAAGATTGAGATTGACAACGAGCCCTTTGAGATTGTGGATTTTCAACATGTGAAACCTGGCAAGGGTTCGGCTTTTGTGCGGACGAGCATCCGGAGTCTCATCACCGGTCGTGTTTTGCAGCCGACGCTGAAGAGTGGCGAAAAAGTGGGGAAGCCCGACATAGAGGACAAGGAGATGCAGTTCCTCTATCAGCAGGGCGATGAATTCTATTTTATGGACAACCGAAGTTATGAGCAGACGTTTCTTTCGGCTTCCGTGCTTGGGGATGCGCGGGATTTTTTGAAGGAGAACATCGACGTTTCCATTCTTTTCTACAATGGTGCAGCCATCGGTGTTTCTTTGCCCAACTCGGTGGATTTGAAGGTGGTCCAGTGCGATCCCAGTGTACGCGGAGACACGGTGACGGGGGCCAGCAAGCCCGCCAAGCTGGAGACCGGCTATACCGTAAACGTCCCTCTGTTTATTAACGAAGGAGATGTTTTAAAGATTGATACCAGAGATGGGAAATACCTCACTCGGGTATCCACAGGGAGCTAAAAACGCATGCCAACAAAGACGAAAAAAGGCGCTGCTGCGAAATCAGCCGCCATATCCGTTCCCCCAAAAGTTGTTTCAGAGAAAGCTGCTCCTGAGAAAGTGGTTTCTCCCAAAGGCAATGCTTTGGATATTCATGCGGTGAAGGTTTTGATTGAGGCTGTTGAGAAGTCAAAAATTTCCCGTTTTGTTTGGCAGCGTGCGGAAGAAAAACTGTGCATTGTCCGCGAGTCTCCAGAAGCCGTGGCGGCTGTGTTGCCGCCGACGCCTGCGGCCTTGCTTCCTGCCGCCGAGTTGCCCAAAGCGCTGGCAAGTGCTGCGCCCGCAGAGGCGCCGGAGCCGCAGGGGCATGTCATTGTTTCGCCTTTTGTGGGGACTTTCTACCGTGCTCCGGGGCCTGAGCAGCCGTTGTTTGCAGAGGTGGGCAGCCATGTTCGCAAAGGGCAAACTTTGTGCATCGTCGAAGCGATGAAATTGATGAACGAGATTGAGGCGGACATTTCGGGGAAGGTGGTTGCCATTTTGGTTGACAACGCTCAGCCCGTAGAATTTGGGCAAGCCTTGTTTCGCTTGGAGCCAAGCCCCTAGAGAGGTGTTGTTTGCTTAGGAGAGGAAGGGTCTTTGTTTAAGAAAGTCCTCATTGCCAATCGCGGGGAGATTGCGCTCCGCATCATTCGGGCTTGTCGTGAGTTGGGCATTCCTACGGTGGCTGTGCACTCAACAGCGGATGCCAATGCCTTGCATGTACGTTTTGCGGATGAAGCGGTTTGCATAGGTCCTCCCCCCTCAAGGGAAAGCTACCTTAATGTCCCGGCCTTGCTTTCGGCAGCAGAAATAACCCAGGCGGACGCCATACACCCCGGCTATGGGTTTTTGTCCGAAAACGCAGATTTTGCAGAAATTTGCAAGACATGCAAAATCCATTTTATAGGCCCCAAGCCCGACGTCATTCGACTGATGGGCAACAAGGTACATGCGCGAGAAGCCGCAAAACTGGCGGGGCTTCCTTTGTTGCCAGGCTCTTTAGGTGTGATCAAAGACATAGAGGAGGCCGAGCAGCTTGCGAAGCAAATTGGCTTTCCTGTTATTTTAAAAGCCGCTGCAGGAGGGGGGGGTCGGGGGATGAAGATTGTGCGTGCTTCGGAGGCGCTTGCGAAGGCCTTTGCGACGGCCTCTGCCGAAGCGGTTGCCGCGTTTGGCAATGGGGACATGTATTTGGAGCGTTATGTGGAGAGGCCGCGGCACATTGAAATTCAGATTGTTGCAGATGAGCATGGCAACATCATCCACTTGGGGGAGCGCGAGTGCTCGGTGCAGCGGCGCCACCAGAAGCTGATAGAAGAATCGCCTTCTTGTGCTCTAGGCCCCAAGTTACGCGAGAAGATGGGGGAGCTATCCGTCGAGGCTATGAAGGAGATAGGTTATAACAGCCTAGGCACCATTGAATATTTATTGGACGAGGGGGGGGCGTTTTATTTCATGGAAATGAATACACGCGTACAGGTGGAGCACCCCGTGACGGAGCAGGTGACGGGGGTGGATTTGGTGAAAACCCAGTTGTTGATGAGCGCCGGCCAGAAGTTGAAGCTTGCGCAAAAAGACGTGCATTTCCGTGGAGCGGCTTTGGAGTGTAGAATCAACGCGGAGGACGCGGTTACTTTTGCGCCTTCCCCAGGAAAAATAACAGCTTATAGTGCGCCTGGTGGGCCGGGCGTACGTGTGGACACGGCGGCCTATGAGAATTATACGGTATTGCCCTATTATGACTCATTGCTGGCCAAACTCATTGCCTATGGTGAAGATCGCCCTACAACCATTGCGCGTATGAAGCGGGCCTTGTCGGAATATGTGATTCGAGGCGTACGGACGAACATTCCTTTTCACCGGGCGGCCCTTTTGGAGGAGGATTTTGTGGTTGGGGAATATGACACGCGTTTTGTGGAGCGGATGCAGGATTCCGAGTTAGGCATACAAAGGTTAAAGCGGGCCATTGAAGAAATGCCATAAACTCAATCGAAAAACTTGGCCTCATGGGTTTTCATTGCTAGGCTGAGCGTAACTTTTCACTGTTGTTTTCGTTGTTGACCACCTTGGATAAGAACAAAATCATCGAGGCTGCTGGCAAGCTGGTTGCGAAGGGTGCCTATGACAAGGCCATCAAGGAATACCAGCGTATTTTGGACGTTGATTCTCGGGATGTGCGCACCCTTCAGAAGATGGGGGAGCTCTACCAGAAGAAGAACGAGCCTAAGCTAGCGTCTTCCTATTTTATGCGTGTAGCCGAAAGCTATGCGAGCGATGGTTTTTTCCTCAAAGCCGTCGCCCTCTATAAGCAAGTTTTGAAGTTGGATCCTTCCTTGATGGAGGTCAACTTGAAGCTGGCGGAGTTGCACCAACAGCTTCACCTGCTGGGTGAGGCCTTGGGATATTATCAGGCAACCATCGGCTATTTTGAGCAACAGGGGAATTGGGCTGCCGCCATTGAAGTTTTGGAAAAGATGGCGGCGTTGGACCTACAAAATGTCACCATTCGTGCAAAACTTGCTGAGCTTTATGCGCGCCAAAACAAACAAGTGGAGTCTCTGACCATGTTTGAAGAGGCGGCCTTGGAGTTTCGCGAGCAGGGGCGCCTTGACGAATATGCGCGTGTTGTTGAGCGGATTTTGGCGCTGACTCCGGAGCGTGTGGATTTGGCCAAGGAGCTGGCGCAGATTTATTTGTCAGAAGGCTCTCCCAAACGCGCTTTGAGCAAGCTCCAACTTTGCTTCAAAGCCAATGCAAAAGACGTGGATACCTTGCGCATGATGGCCATGGCTTTTGAAGAGCTGGGGCAACTGCCCAAAGCCCTCTCCGTATACAAAGAGTTGGCTCGTATTTATACGGAACGAGGAGATGTTGTTGAGGCAGAACAAGTGTGGGACCGTTTAGCGCAGTTGTCCCCCGACGATTCTGAACTGCGTCCACGTTATGCTTCAACAGCGCCTGCAAAATCGCCCTCTGCACATTTTCCCTCAACACCCTATAAATCAGCAAGCCCAAGCGGTTCCTGGTCGAAGCCTTCTGCGCCTTCGTCGGAAGAAGAAAACTTTGAGCGCATTCTCACGGAGACGGACGTCTATATTAAATATGGTTTGTTTGAAAAGGCGCTCGATCACCTGAAGAAAATTTTTCAAGTGGCTCCTGAAAACATCGACGCGCATGAAAAGGCCTACCACATTTATGCGGACTCCCATAATCCTGGCTTGGCGGAAGAGCAGTTGTTGAATGTGTTGCGACTGCACACGCGGCTTGGAGATGCAAAGCGGGCGCGCTTTTTCCTAGCGAAAATTCTTGAAGAGAATCCACAGCACCCTGAAGTGCCCACCTTCATGGCAGTGTTGGGTGGCGGAATGGAAATTTCGCCCGCCATACTTGAGGCGGAGGTGGAGGGTACGCCTCCAAAGGGCTTAGCTCTTACGGAAGATTTGAGGGTGGATGATTCCTTGCTTGCAACAGAAAGTGTGGCAGGAGCCCTGGAGGCGGCCTTTCCTGAAGCCGTGCAAACCACTTCATCTCCTGCGGGAGAGACGCCCGCCATTTTTAAGCCCCTTGCTGCTTCTTCGGAGAATGCTTGGGCCACTGGGAGCAGAACCCCTCTTATTGGAAGTGTTGAGCTGGGTGCAGAAGAATGTGAAGAGGCCGAGTTTTTTATAAACCATGGAATTTTAGAAGAGGCCCGCGTCATTTTGAATGCGATTTTGTCCGTACGCCCGGGCCATGCGCGGGCGACGGCCCTGCTTGCAAAGCTGGAGTCTTCAAAGGCGATATCGGCCCTACCACCCCTGGAGGCCTCTCCACTAAGTCTGCAAGCAAGTCCTTCAACCACTCCTTCAACCACTCCTTCAACAAGTCTGCCCTCCCCCCTCTTCCCTGAAGAATACCTCCCGCCATCGGAAGCCCCTTTGGCCTCTTTTTCGCCAATGGAGGACGATGACTTTGTTATTGTTGACGAAGAGCCTTCTGCTTTGTCGGATGAATTCCAATATTCTGTCGACGATGTTTTCTCGGAATTCAAAAAAGGCCTCCAACAAGTTGTTCAAGGCGGTGACGTTGAAACGCACTATGATTTGGGCATCGCCTACAAAGAAATGGGGTTGTTGGACGATGCGCTCTCAGAGTTTAGGCAAGCGATTCAAGGATGTCAGGGGACGAGAAAAGAGCTGGATTGTTTGACGATGATGGCTTTGTTGTTTGCGGCGAAACAAGAATGGGGTGAAGCCGTTCGTACCTATGAGTTGGCGATTGAGCGAATTGCCTTGGCTCCGGAAAGTGAGCTTTCGTTACGTTATGAGTTGGCTGTGCTTTTAGAAGCCATTGGGCGCAAAGAAGATGCGCGTTTCCACTATTCACGGTTGTTGGCAAGACAACCTGGTTTTCGAGATGTGGAACAGAGATTAGGGGGGTTAGGGGGGCCTGTTGCCTTGGGGGCGGAGCCGTCGGGAGAAAGACCCAAATCCACCGTTTCACGCAAAGTTGGCTATGTATAGGCGCCTATGACTTACCTTGACTTTTTTCAACTCAGGCAAGAGCCTTTTTCAAATGCCCCGCTCAGCCATTTCTATTTCCATTCAGCTCAGCACGAGCAAGCTTTGATGCGTCTGTTGCACGCCGTACAAGGCATGAAAGGTTTGTCGCTTTTGGTAGGGGACATTGGTGCTGGGAAGACCATGTTGGCCAGGCGTTTGTTGGATACCTTGCCTGAAGAAGAATATGAAGCGGCGCTGTTGATTATCATCCACTCCGGCATTTCCGCCACGTGGCTGCTTCGGCGTATCGCCATGCAGTTGGGCGTTGAGGATGCGGGCACGGAGAAGCTGACATTGTTGTCACAGCTTTATCAGCGTTTATTGGAGATTTATGATTCGGGGCGCAAGGCTGTGGTATTGGTAGATGAAGCCCAAATGCTTCAAAGCCGTGAGTTAATGGAAGAGTTTAGGGGACTTTTAAACCTTGAAGTACCGGGGGCTAAGCTTATTTCTTTTGTTTTCTTCGGCCTTCCTGAACTTGAGCAGAACCTCAAGTTAGATCCGCCCTTGGCTCAACGTGTTGCTTTGCGCTATAAGCTGCAACCTTTTACTGCGGAATCCACCTCGGACTATATTCACCACCGTTTGCGTCTTGCGGAATGCCCGCACGTACCCTTTTCTCAAGAGGCCATTGAAGCCATTCACCGCTATGTCAGAGGTGTTCCCCGTCTCATCAACACCTTGTGTGACAATGCTTTGTTTGAGGCTTTTTTGACGCGCCAGCGTTATATCGATCCTGTGTTGATTGGGCAGGTAGCGAGCAACATGGGTTTGGATTTTTCACGCCAGAATCCACCCAGAGAAGAGACTTTGGAATCGCTTCATCCGCGTTCGGGTGCTTCCAAAACCAACATCGACCTGGCGGAGATCGACCGGTATTTGGAAGGACTTGGGAAAGCCAGTGGGTAATGCTTGGCCCATCCAAGACGCAGACGAAGGCTGATTTTTTTGACATTGCTGCTGGCGTTGGCCGCAGCAGTGGTTTGGATGAACCAGGAGCGCGTGTCTCCTGTTTTGTGTGAGTTGCTTCAGACGCAGCTTTCAAAGCAGACAGGTGGGGAAGTTCGTTTTGAAGCTTGCTCCATCCATTTGTTGCAGCGCAAAGCCTCTCTTCGCAATTTGAGCATAGACGCGAAGGAGGCGGGGTTTTCTTTGGATATGGAGGCGTTGGAGGTAAAGCTGGGGGGGCTACGTTGGCTTGGTTTAGAGTTGCAGGAGCTAAGCATCCACAAGCCGACGGTACATTTAAAAATGAAGGATACCCTCTCCTCCACTGCTACCTTTGGGGAAAGGGAATGTTGGCTTAAATATTTAAACCGTTGGGTTATACAAAAGCTTGAGATAGTGGAGGGGGGATTCAAGCTGGAGATTCCTGGAGTGGGGGCTCAGCTGAACGGGTTTTCATTACAATGGACCCAGAAGGCGGGGCAGGGGTGGTTTCGTATGGGGATTGAGGACGGGCAGCTTCAGATTCAGGAGCGGCAAGAGAACATAGGGCGTTTACGTTTAGAGGCTGAGCTTGACGTAGGGGAGGAGCGGCTAAGGCTAAGCAGTGGGGAGTTTAACCTAGGGCAGATGCTTTGGCGTTCTTCCGGGGAGGTGGAGGATTTATGCGCTGCACAACCTTATATAGGGGTGGTGTCCCAGGTTTATTTGCCGGCGAACATGTTGGGCCGTTGGTTGGGTATTTCTGGGGCAGAGGGCCACTTTCATTCCCGTGTTTCCCTAAATGGGCGAAGAGATCAGCTAACAGCTCGTGCGGAGTTGGATGCAGTTGGGTTGGTGTTGGGTGGGATGCAGCCGGGTGATTTTCGGGCCAAGTTGGCTTTTAGTGGGAAGACATTGTTGGTGGAGGCGTTGCGTATTCCCATAGGGGAGGGGAGTGCCGAGTTTCAGGGGGAGATGGAGATGGAGGGGACATGGCCGCTTCGGTTTACAGTGGTGACGCAGAATGTTTCGCTTGCGCAGGTATTGGAGCGGGTGACCGTGCCGGGCTCCTGGGTAGATTTTGAAGCCAGTGTAAAGGGCAAGTTTGTTGGCCAGCTGTTTCCCAAGCTTGGCATTTGGGGTGATGTAGAAGCGAGCACAGGGCCTTTCATTTTGGCTTCACATTCCTTTCGTCTTCCGAGGGAGGAGGGTGTTGACATTTTGCAATTTCAGCAAAGTCGGATGAAGTTCCGTTTTGGGATTTTGGATGACAGGGTTGAATTTCAAAACATACATGTAGAGGCGGGGAAGGATTGGCTCAGCCAAGCGGAGGGGGTGGTCATTATTTTTTTCAAGGAAGGGGGCGGCATTTCCGTAGAAGCACAGGCGTCCAAGCTTCAGCTTTCTGATTTTGGACACATTGCGCAAATTCCTTGGGGGGGGAGTGGGAGTGGTCGCGTCAGTATTTTTGGGCAATTCAGGGGTGGCGTAGAAGTACAAGGGGAGGCTCGGCTCCACGACTTTATTTTTGGGGACTATGCCTTAGGGACAGTACAATCTTCCATTTCTGCGAAGGGAGGAGTGCTTTCGTTTCCCGGCATTTTGGGGCAAAAGCGCAAGACGAATTTCTTTGGACGTGTTGATTTAGATTTCCATGGGGGCGCTCCAAAGCTTGTGGCGTTTGCGCAAGTTCCCAGCGGTCGTATGGAAGACATTTTGGAAGTTTTTTTGCCACTCCATCCAGCATTTGAAGCGTTTCAGGGAAAACTTCGCGGAAATGCTTCAGGCTCCTTGGCGTTTTCAAGTCCTGCAAAAGCATTCACTGGGTTGATTCGGCTTGAGGTAGATGACATAGAGTTGATGCAGTTACCCCTAGGAAAGGGCTCCATAGAGTTTTCGTTGATAGCGGGTCAAACGCTTCGTATTTCGCCCACATTGTTGACGAGTGAGTTTGGCCGACTTCGAGCTTCTGGGAGTTGGGATTTTAATGGCTCGATGGATTTTACAGCCAACTATGAAACCAAAGCCCTTGGGAAATGGTTTGGAGTTTCTTTTCCTTCGATGCAAGCGCTTTCGGGGCCATTGACGGTGCAAGCGCGAGCTGTCGGAGATGCCACCGTTCCCGATGTGCACTTTGTCATTCGTTCTCCGCAATTGCGTTGGCAAGACAGAAGTCTTGGGCCTTTAGGCATTGAAGGGAGGTTGTTGGGCAGAGAGTTAAAGCTTTTAGGTTCTCCGATGACAGGCATGCATTTCAGTGCGGGAATGACTTTGAAGGAGCCTTATGCCTATCATTTGTCCTCTGCCATAGATCGCTCGGGGATTTCGTTTGGTTTGCCCATGTTGGTTTCCACAAAAGCCCGTTTGCGAGCCCAAGGGGAGCTCAACAACCCGAAGGCGCTGACAGCGGAGGCAGACATTGAGTGGCTTCGTTTTTCTAGGGAAGGTTTTTCTGTTTCCAACAAAGCTCCTGTGCAACTGAGTTATGCGAATGAAAAACTCAAGCTTTCGTTTTTGCAGATGCAAGGTCCCAATACGACGTTATTGGCTCAAGGTATTTTAGGGCTAAAGGACTCCAACTTTAGCATTTATGGGACCTTTGATCTAAGGTTGCTAGAGACTTTATTACCGGGCATAGGAGATGGGGCAGGAGAAGTAGGCATTACAGCTGTTGTGGGAGGGAGTTTGCTCAATCCATCCATTGCGGGGGTAGCCGAACTGCATCAAGCGCAAGCCACGTTGAAGGCATGGCCGCTTTCTCTGGAGCAGATCAACGCGCAGATTGAATTTTCAAACCAGAAGATGTGGATACATGATGCGAAGGCTTTGGCGAACGGAGGCCAAGTGCAGGCGCAAGGTGCATTGAGTTGGAATTCATCCGGCCTAGAGGACGTTGCTCTAGAGGGGCAGTTTCAGAAGATAAACATGGAGCTTTTGCCGGGAGTTCCAGGGATATTTTCTGGGAACCTTCACCTTGAAGGCTCTCAACCTTTGTTAACCCTATCGGGACAGATAGAGGCTGAGAGACTGCGTTATGAGAAGCCGCTGGCATTAGAGGACTTGCTTTTGCAGGTAGGGGCTCGCAGCCATGAAGACACCAAGCCGGCAGAAGAATGGTTAAAATATGAGGTTATGCTAAAGGCGGGCGATGTACATATAGACAACAACCTTGCTCGTGTGCGTTTGCTGGGGCAGATGCGTCTTTTGGGGAGCAACGTGCAGCCGGACCTTTATGGAACCATAGAGACGGCCCCGGGAGGGGAAGCCTATTTCAGAGGCAATACCTTTGGCATACAACGAGGGCTTCTTCAGTTTTCTGGGAAGACGAACTCGTTGCAACTTGCAGCGCAGTCTCAAATTCAGGAATACCTTGTATTTGTCAGGGCCTCTGGAGATTTGAGCCATCCGAAAGTTGTTTTGAGCAGTGAGCCGAGTTTGACAGAAACGGACATTCTCAGTGTTTTGACCATAGGGACGACATCCAATGAACAGTTAACCTCCGCAAGTGCAGGGGTCAGTTTGGCAGCTCAGTTTTTTTTCAGTGTTTCGGGTTTGGAGCGTCGATTTCAGAATTTATTTTCGGGCAGCTCTTTGTTGTTAAGTCCACAGATGCAGTTTGCGACGACGGTGAATGAGGTGACAGGGCTTACGGAGCCGTCTGTGCGTTTGGAGTCCAAGCTGTTATCAGAGCGGTTTCGAGTTGGAGTTGTACAGCCGTTGTTTACAGGAAGGGGAACCAAGGCCCAAGCTGAATGGCGAATCAATGATAGGGTTTCGTTGCGTGCGCAGTGGGACAACTGGAACCAGGCAAACCCTGGGTTCGATTTGAAGTTTCGTTTCGAATGGGAATAATAGCTTTATTCACGAGTCTTCTTTTGTGTACTTCGCCCTCGCAAAAGGTCGAGAATGTGGAATTGCGTCTTATGGAGGGAGACGTTGCCGAGCTTGAAGGCCTAGACGCCTTGGTTTCTATACGAAAAGGGCAACAACTTTCACCCAGAGCCGTGCGTCAAGCCTTGCTTCGGCTTTTGGAGACGGGACGTTTTGCCGACGCTGCGGTATTTTCGATTCCCAGCCAAGAAGGCCTGTTGTTGAGGTTTGATTTATGGGCGAAAAGAAAGCTGACGCGGCTCATTGTGATGGGCAACCGTCGTTTGGCAGATTCAGACATTGCGAACGTATCTGGGTTGATAGCGGGGATCGATTTAACCAATGAGACGATGGTGGCGGCGCGGGAACGGTTGAAGGCGCGTTATGAAAAGCTGGGCTATCCTCAAGTACAAATAGGGGTGTCAGCCAGTGTGCAACCCGGAGGGGCGGAAGCCATTGTGGAGCTGAACGAGGGGGAGCCGCTGCACATTCAGAAGATCATATTTGAAGGCCAGCTTCCTTTTTCAGAAAATTTTTTAAAGCAGAGGATAAATTTAAAGGAGGGGGCCGTTTTCAACCTGGAGCAGGTTGAACAAGAGGAGCAGAAGCTTCGGGATTTTTTCATTCGTGAAGGTTATTGGCAGATTCAACTGGCGCGCCTTGAGAGGGCGGAGGGGGAGCTTTGTTTTTCAGTAGTTTCTGGGCCCAAGTGGACACTTACTTTTCGGGGAAATCAGCGGTTATCCGCGAGGGTATTGGAGGAGATAGTCCACTTTGGAGGGGCGCTGACCCTCAACCGTTGGGAGCTGGAGCGCATTCAACGAAGGCTGGTGGATTTCTATCGCTTTCGTGGTTACCCGGAGGTGCGAATTCGTCATGCGCCCTTTTTTTCAGAAGACAAAACGGATGCCAACTTGGCATTTTTCATAGAAGAAGGACGTCAGCTGCTTGTTCGACAAATTGTCTTCCATGGGAACACACGTCTTGCAGATGCGGATTTGGTTCGCGTTATTGTCGACATGATGAATGCAGCAGCTCCAGCGGTGGGTGCTTTGGATGAAGTCATGACGGATCCGCTGATGTTGCAAGGCCCGGCTCCGAGGGTGGAGAAGTTGGATTATATACCTAGGGCTGAACAAGTGTTTATTGAGGAGGTGTGGCCCCAAACCGCTGCGGGGATGACCCATTTATATAAAGAGCGAGGCTTTTTGAATGCGAGCATTGTTCTTTCCAAGGCGCAATGGGACGACGAAGGTATTGTTGTCCATTTTGACATTCAAGAAGGTCCTCAATTTCGTTTGCGGAAGCTGAGCATGGAAGGTTTTCCCGAGAAAAAGCACTCTTCCAGGCTTGCGTCAAACATGGTGATTTCTGAGTCGATCATTGAAATTGAGCGACAGAGGTTGTTGGCGGAGCTGATGGATGATGGATATTGGTTTGTCAGCATTCAAGCTCAGTTTCAGAAGGACGAAGAAGGAAATGTGGAGGTACAGTTTCGTGCGACCCCTGGTCCACAAGTCCGTCTGGGAAAGGTTGTTTTTCGTGGGCTAGAGAAAACCAAATTCACAACGGCAAACTCACAAGTCTTCTTGGTTGAAGGGCAGGTTGTCAATCCCAAAGCTTTGGTGACATTGCAGCGTCGACTTTCTGCCTTGGGCACCTTTCGTTTTGTGGAGGTGCGTTTGTTGGAGCCGGAGGTACAGAGTCCGCAGAAGGATGTTTCTGTTGAGGTGAAAGAGAGTCCACGGCTTTCGGGAGAATTCAGCATTGGCTATTTTATGGCCGATGGTCCTCGAATGGTTTTTGATGTGGCCTATCCCAACATAGGGGGGCATGCGCTTGCGTTGACGGGGCGATTGGCCGTTAACTATTATGCAGCGAGTGCACCTGTTTTGCTCGGCCAAGTGGACACGGAAGACTTGTCTGGGTTTGAGTTTTTGGGTTTTAGGGGGAACTTGTCTTTGCAAAACCGCTCATTGTTGCCCAAAAACATTGGGTTTCGTGTTGACTTGGTGGGTGAGCGCGTGTTTCGTCCATCCTACCGTTTCATGCGTGGGGCTTTTGGACCCGGGTTGGATTGGACGCGCCCCTTAAACATCCCTTGGATTCCTGGAGTATGGCCAGAGTTAACGTTTCTTTTGCAGTGGGAAGCGGAATATTCCAAGGTCAACAAGCTGGTGAAAAACATTCAGCCCTTGCTTCGTGCAGATGTTGAAAGACTTCGTTTTTTAGATGGGATTTTTGTGCTTCAGAGTTTGCGGGCATCCACCATTTTGGATGCTCGGGACAATCCTGTTTTTCCCAAGAGAGGTTTTTTTGCTCAAGCTTCCTTGGATTGGGTCAGCGATTTATATGCGAGAGATGACAAAGGAAGCCCCGTTGCCGTCCAATTTTTGAAGTTGTCGGGCAATTTGAGTTTTTATGTTCCTGTGCAGAAGAACGTCCTGGCATTTTCTCTGCGTGGAGGGAAAATTTTTCCACTCAGCGACAACAGCGTAAGTCCTCCGGTGAAACGTTTTTATTTGGGAGGCGCGACCAGTTTGCGCGGCTTTTCAGAAGATGGGGTATTGGCTGCGGACTCTCGGAAAACCTACCGGGAAGAAGTACGCAGGTGTGAAGGGGTTATTTCCCAGACAGGGTGTAGCGAGGCGGCAGGCCGTTTTCTAAAAGGGGAGAGGCTATATTCCGAAGGGGGTGAGTTTTTTTTGTTATTGAAGGCGGAGTGGAGGATGCCTGTTTTTGAGAAATTGGAGTTAGGGTTATTTGCGGAGGCGGGGAACCTCTGGTTGGAGACGCCCCAGTTCCCTTTGGCTTTGCGTCCTGTTGCGGGCTTGGGAATTCGTTATGGAACACCCGTAGGGCCCTTGGTTTTGGATTTTGGATTTAACCTAAACCCCGACAAGTTGCTCAATGAAGCCTTGTGGAACATTTATTTTAGTATTGGTGTTTTCTAGCGATGTTTTCGAGAAAACGAGGCGTCATGTTTGAAGCTTTTCAGTTAGGCCATATGGGTGTAGCGAAATGGCTGCGCTCCATGGGCAGCGGAAGCTGAATTTTTCCATCCAAGGTACTGACGAAAATATGGTTAGAGCCTAGGCGACTGGAGACGAACAGCAGCAGGCGGCCATCCGGACTGAAACTGGGCTCCTCGTTGTCACCCTGGTCTTGCGTCACGCGGCGCACTTCGCCCGTTTGCAGGTGGGTAATAAAAATATCAAAGCGGCGTTTTTCGTCCCTTGCCGTAAAGGCAACCCAATCCCCCTTTGGGGAAACCTTGGGTGTTTGGTTATAATTTCCTTGGAACGTCAACCTGCGCACGGTGTTTTTTTCCAAGTCCATGAGGAAAAGCTGGGGGCCTCCGGCGCGGTTAGAGACAAAAACAATGTTTTTCCCATCCGGTGTAAAGCTGGGGCTTGTATTGAGGAGATAGGGTGTTTGAGTTAATTTGCGTGCTTCTTTGCCATTGGGTTTGGCCAACCACAATTGGGTGGACTCGCCCTCTGCCTGGGCCCAAGCCATCCACTTTCCATTTTTAGAAAATGCAACCCCTGTTGCCATGGCTTTTTTAGCCACCAAAGCTGTGGTTTGGCCGTCAAGTTGTTTCATGACGATGTCGGGGTTTCCACTGTCATAGGAGGTGAAAGCGACGGCCTGGTTGCCTGCCGTGAAAGCGGGCAGGAGGTTGATGTTGGTCTGCGTAAGGGCTTGGGCATTGGCCCCATCCCAGTCAGCGACATAGACGTTGCGACGTTGTCCGATGGTTTTGACGAAGGCGATTTTTTTGAGGAAGGGCCCCTCTTCTCCGGTGTAGTGGCGATAGACAGCATTGGCCAGCTGGTGACCTATTTTGCGAATGTCGGGCAAGTTGCCTTTGGCGGAAGTTTCAAACTCCAAGCGTCCGTTGCTGCTGCGAAACAGACGCAAGCGTGCTTCGAGTTGTTGCTCTGGGTTAAGGCCGAGTTGGACTTTAATGACGCTTTCTGCGCCAACATTCAGCCACGCAGAGACGACAATGTTGTTGGCAGGCTCATCCGCAGGCGCCAGAAAGCTGGCTCGGTCAAGCAAACGAAAGAGGCCCGAGGCTTCAAAGTCAAAGAGGAGCAGTTTGTCGAGCTCTTCCGAGAGGTTTTGAATGGAGGGGCTTGTTTCAATGACGCGGGGAAACCCCAAAGGCTCCGCACGAAAATTTGCCCCGCTGATTTCCAGTGTTGGGACTTGGGCGAAGACGGTGGAGGAGATGAGCAAGAGTCCTAAGACAGACAGATGCATGGCGATTCCTTTAGGGGGTGAATACAAGTTGGACACCGTTTTTTCTCAAGGCTTCTTTCAAATGCTCCGGTGGAGGGGCAAAGGGGGCAGCGCGCAGCAGTGCGCTTTCGACGGCAGCGTCAAAGAGGGGGTTACCGGAGGACTGGGTCAGTTTGGCTTCCAGGAGTTTCCCATTGGGGGAGATGCGGATGAGGGCGGTAGCTTTGAGTGCCTTGCGCTGGTTTTCGGGAATGGTGGAAGACACGTCATAATGGCGGCGCACGGCCACAGAAAGCAGGCCGAAATAGCGCTCGCCTTCTTGGATGGCGGAGTCTCCCATGGGATCGCCATCGGCCTGTCCTTGCAGGGGGGTGTTGCTGGCCTTGGCTTCGCGGGAGAATGCGGAGAACAAGTCTCGGCTGTTGTCGACAGGGGCAGTCGATTTTTCAGGGGAGGTGGTTTTAGAGGAGGGCAGGCTGGCCGTAGCCTGGGGGGAGGGGACAGAGACGGGAGGCGGGGGCGTAGGGGCAGGAGGGAGGGGGCCCACAGAGGAGGAGGGTGGGGGTGGGGGTGGAGGTGTTTCCTGGCGGGGCAGCAAGCTGGGGTCCCTGGGTTTACCCAGGCGTACAAGCGAAGCGCGTATGGGTTTTTGAACGAAGTTGGTTTGGGTTTTGGGACGCGCCAAGAAGCCGAACATGAGGGCGAGGAAGAGGAAGACATGTCCGAGGACAGAAACAGCGATGAAGGGCCACAGCAGAGGGCGTGGGGCGCGCAGGAGGCTGTTATAGACATGGGCGGCCATGGGGAAGCGCTCAGGGCTGAGGTTGGGTGGGCGGGGGTTTTTTGTTGGAGCGTTGAATGCTGCGCGGATCCGTAATCATCCCCAGCTTGTCGACGCCCGCGCGTTGTGCAATGGCCATAATGTCCAAGACGACGGCATAGGGCAGGGTTTTGTCGGCTTGCAAGAAAAGCTCCTTCTCGTGTTTTAGGCGATCATTGGTACGCAACTTGTCCTCCAGCTGCTCATAGGGGATTTGCGTTTCGCCCAAGAAAATTTGCTCTTGTTTGTTGATGGACAAAATAAGTTTGGCCTCGTCGGACTCCAGTGGGAGCGCGCGTGTTTGAGGCAAGTCAATTTTGACGCCGGGCTGAATAAGGGGCGCTGTCACCATAAAAATAATGAGGAGTACCAACATAACGTCCACCATAGGAGTGACGTTTATTTCGCTAAGAGTGGTACGCGGGGGGCGTTGTTGCGGACTCATTGTAGGTTGAAAAATGCTTCGTTGAAGAAGTGCTCAGTTAAAAAAATTACGTTTCACAATGTTGAGAAACTCAGAGGAGAAGTTGGCCATTTCCGTGTCAAAGACGCGGATGCGGTTGAGGAAGGCGTTATAGGCCACTACGGCGGGAATGGCCGCGAACAAACCGGCGGCCGTCGCCAACAAGGCGTTGCCGATGGGCGCCGCGACGGTTGCGATGCTGGCATTGCCCTGCTGTGCAATTTCGTTAAATGCGGACAGAATGCCCATGACTGTGCCGAAGAGGCCCACAAAAGGCGCGGTAGCCCCCACCGTCCCGAGGAAAGACAAGCTGGACTCCAGCCCTGTTATTTCGGCCATAGAGGAACGTTGCAAGGCGCGCTCAATGTTTTCAATGCCTTCAAGTTTCTCCTGGGGTTGAGCTGTTTTCTGTTTGGCCAGCTTTAACATTTCCTCATAACCGGCCTTAAAGACTTTGGCCAAGGGGGAGGCTTGAAGTCTGGACAGAGATTCATAGATGGTGTCAAGCTGCGTAGCCCCCCAAAATACCTCAAGAAATTCTGAGGAGCGCCGTTTGGCTGCCGACAGTTGCAAGCCTTTTTGCAAGACAATGGCCCAACTGACGGCCGAAACAATGGCCAGAAGAATGAGGACGAAAAGCTCAATGAGCGAAGCGTGTAGGATAACATCCCAATAGTTGATGGAAGCAAACATTCTTCTTTCGCCTAACACTTGAAACCGGCCCCATCAAGTCTTGCGACAAAATAGACACCCCCACTTCCCATTGGGGGTGTAGGCCCTAGCCCTCGCTAACCTTTGCTTTGCCCCCCCCCTGCCCAAAGCCCCAGGGCCCACAAGGGGAAATAGTGGCGATAATTGTCATAGCTGATGAGACAGCTTTTGTTGAAAATACCCACCATCATCTCCCGGGCCCAACTGCCGTCCTCCTCTTGGGTTTGGACAAGGAAAGCGGCCGCTTTGTCCATGGCGGCCTTGTTGGGGCACTGGCCCAGCACCAGCCCCATGAGGGCCCACGAAGTTTGGGCCACATGCCCCTTTTCGCCTTCCACCCAGCGCCGGTGGCGTGCGGTGCTGAAGTGCTCCGCCCAACTTCCGTCGCTGCGTTGTTTGGAAAGCAGGAAGGAGACGGCGCGCTGAATGGCGCTGTGGCTGGGGGGCAGGCCCGCAGCCAGGAGGCCGCGAATGGCAAACCATGTGCCATAGGTGAAGCACACGGCCCAACTGCCTTCAAAGCTGCCGTCGGCGCGCTGTTGGCTTTGGATGAAGGCAGCGCCTCTGCGCAGGGCCTTCTCCACGCGCGGGTTGGGCCCCAAATGTTGCTGCGCCTGGGCCAAACCCTGCAAGCAGGAGGAGGTGCATTCCACATAGGTATGGTCCACCATAATTTCGCCGAAAACCTGGGAAGGGTTGAGGGCTTCATACCAAAGCGCCCCCCGCTTCAACTCATAGGTAGCAAAACCGCCGTCCTCGTTTTGGAAGGACAGCAGGGTTTCCACGGCTTCATTCAGCAGGTGGGGGGGAATAGCAGGGGAGAAGAGGTGTTTTAGGGAGAGGGCGCAGGTGAGTCCTTCACCGGTACAGTCCGAAATGGGCCAGCCGTGGGGGCGGGTAGAGAAGGGCCAACCTCCCAAGCAGCGGTGGCGGTAGTGGGCCTCCTTTTCCGGCAACTCCTCTATAATTTGGTTGTCGCGTACAAAGCCATAGGCCTTTTCCAGCAGGGGGGTAGTTTTAGGGCTAACAGGGGAGGGGGTGGCCAAAACCGCCTGCACCGCAAAAGCCGTATCCCAAAGCTGACTGGAGTTATAGCCCTGAAACTTCATCCCATCATGCCCGTCCCAGAGGTAGTCGTCCAGACGTGCAAACCCCCGCTCAAAGTCCGCCCTTCCCTCCTTGCGAAAGAGGTGGACGAAGGCATTGAGAATGGCATTAACGGGGCCAATATTAATGTCATTGGTAGCCCTATTCTCATAGAGAATGTGTTTAAGGCACTCATCCACAGCCTTGTTGCGCAGGGACTTGGAGTGAAAGGCCTCAAAAGCGGCCTGCGCCTGGTTAACGCGCAGGAGGCGTTGGGTTTGGGGGCGGAAGTTGTCCTCCTTGCAGACGACGGAGCGCTGTTTCTCCCATGAAATTTTGGCCCACTGCCCATTCCACAACTCCTCGCGCAGCGCGCGCGTGAGGGCGGTGACGGGCGCCTGAGCGCGTTTGCCATAAAGCCAAGCCATGGGCAAATAGACTTGGCGGCAGTGGCACCAAAGTTTGCTGGGGTGAAAGGACTTCCACGTGGGCAAAAGCCACAACTCCGGCAGGACGGGCCAAATGCCGCGCCACTCATAAAGCCCCATGAGGCAGAGGGTGAATTTGCCCCACGAGGCAGCGCCGGCGGGCCCGCCGTTTTGCTGCATCCACCTGCGCATGTTGGCCAAAGGGGTTTCCTCGGAGGAAGCGCCGAGAATGCGCAGGGCGACATAGTTGAGCGCCGTGCAAAACATGCTGCCCCTGTCGTCCTCCGCGTGCAAGCCGATGGAGCCGTCGGCGCGCTGCGTGTTGAGGATATAAGTGCGCATGCGCTGCGTGCGTTGTTTGTCCGGCAAGCGCTGTGCGGCCTCGCAGAGGGCCACATACATGGGCAGGAGAAAAGCCGGTCCGCCATAGTCCCCCAACCAACTTCCGTCGGTATGTTGAAGGCGCGCCAAGTTTTCAACAGCCCGGTGCATGCTTTGGGCGGCGCGTTGGGAAAGCGAGTCCATGTTATTCTCCCATCACCTTGAGGACGACGCGTTTTTTCCTGCACCCGTCGAATTCGGCATAGAAGACTTCCTGCCAAGGCCCCAAGTCCAACTTCCCCTGCGTAACGGGGACCATCACCTGGTGGTGGACGAGCAGCGACTTGAGGTGCGCATCGCCGTTGTCCTCACCGGTATGGTGGTGGTGGTAGTGGGGGTCAGTGGGGGCGAGGTTTTCCAGCCATTGCCAAATGTCCTCAAAGAGGCCGGGCTCATTGTCATTAACGAAGACGCCGGCCGTAATATGCATGGCGGAGACCAGCACCATGCCCTCGCGTATGCCGGACTTTTGGACGCACTGAGCGACTTGAGGCGTCAGGCGCACCAACTCCCTTTGTTGTTTCGTTTCAAACCAGAGGTATTCCGTAAATGTTTTCATGTCCTATTCCCAAGCTGCTTCCAATTGTGTCATGGTTGATGGATGGGAAAACGGTTTTTTACAATCTTGTTGTTGATAGGGGGGCTAGGCCTAGGGTGGGGTTGCAAGAAGGAGGGGGTACCCCCGGGGGAAGTCGGGCTAATGGAGGCGGAGGCCTGGCTAAAGGCAGGGGAGGCGTTAGCAGTGGACGTGAATGTGGAGGAGGTACGCCAGGAATATGGGGTTTTGCCGGGGGCGGTGCTGTTGGACAGCGCCTCAAGCTATGAAGTGGGTTTGTTGCCGAAGGACAAAAGCCTCAAGCTGATATTCTATTGTTTGAATAAGCGTTGTACGGCTTCGCACATAGCGGCCAAGCGCGCCCAGTCCATGGGGTATAAGAGGGTGTATGTTTTAAGTGAAGGCATACAGGCGTGGAAAGAGGCCAAGTTGCCTGCTTCCACGCCGTGAGAGTGGTTTTTTTCGCCTGCGGCGGGCTTAAAAAAAACAATTCTTCTGCCCTCCCGGGCGGGGTTTTATTGCTGGGCCTGCGGCCCGGGCGTTGTTTGCCCCTCCCGGGCGGGGTTATTGGTGCTGGGCCTGCGGCCCGGCTGTTTCCGCTGCGCGGCGGCAGTAGGTTTCGCCTACCGGCGAGTCACTTTTTTGTGTGACAAAAAAGTAACCAAAAAAACACCCTCTGGGGCCCTGCCGGGGGCTAGGCAGCACTCGCGACCCCCTCGAACTCTTTACTTGATCCACCCCATCATTCTGGGGCCGTTTACCCCGTGCATGTTTGAAATGCTGAAGCACTGCTACCTGCCCCCCTTGAGCGCCGCAGGGGGCTATCACCCCCTGCTCGTGCTCCACAACAGTGTATCCCCCTGCTCGTGCTCCACAACAGTACCCCCCTACGTTGGCTCTAGCAAAACAACGCTGGTTAATTCTTCGTCTACGTTAGGTGTTAAGGCGGG
>WQYA01000008.1 GCA_009781495.1 Cystobacterineae bacterium | reverse complement strand
GGGGTCGCGAGTGCTGCAGGAGCCCCCGGCGGGGCCCCAGAGGGTGTTTTTTTGGTTACTTTTTTGTCACACAAAAAAGTGACTCGCCGGTAGGCGAAACCTGCAGCGGCCGCGCAGCGGAAACGGCCGGGCCGCAGGCCCAGCACCAATAACCCCGCCCGGGAGGGCAAAAAAACCGTTTTTAAAACAGCCGGGCCGCAGGCCCAGCACCAATAACCCCGCCCGGAGGGGCAGAAGAAAGGTTTTTACCCCCCCCCCCCCCCGGGGGGGGGAAAAAACGCCTTTTACCCCCCCCTGGAAGGGGAAAAATAAAACCCCTGCTAAAAACCCCCCTCGACGTTAGCTTTGTAGCATGGGTTTCGGTTTGTCTTCCTTTGGAATGCTTGTCGGCATGGGCTTGTGGCTGGGCGTTTCTCCAGGCAACTACAGCGAGGCTTGGCTGTGCGACTTGTGGGCCGGCGCGCGTTGCCATACCGCACGCTGTGAGGCCGATATGGCCGCCTGCGAGGCCGCTGTACAACACTGCGCCTCGGCCTCGCAGCAGCGCGTCGTCAGCGAAGAGGAGGCCAAACCCATTGCCGAATGCGCACGCTGGCTGCTGCTCTCTGCCTGCGAAACACCCCCCCCCAAGGCCTGCCAACCCTATATGCTGGAGCCTCAACCCTAGGCCCCATTGGACGGGGGCCAGGGGGTTTGTGCTGGCAGAAACCCCTTGGCCCCTAGGCTAACTCCCAGGCCTAAACCCCCTCACCCAGCTCGCAAGCTTCCAGGCCTACCCCTCTGGCTGCCGGCTCCTCAACCTCCTGTCTAACCCCCTCTATTCAACCCCTAGGGGGGGTAGGCTATGCTCCTCAAAGGACTTTAGCCTGCCCCCCTCTGTCTCTAAAAGCCAATAGCCCTCCCGCCCCCGCCATGTGGAGGAGCCTGCACAAAAAAGCGCCGGACGGCGGGCCGTGGCCGGGTGCATATAGCGCCGGTGTATGTGGCCGTGGAGGAGGGCATATTGCGGGGAGGCCAGGCGGCGCAGCAGGCGCTTGGCCCCATAAAAAGCATGGTGGGGTTTGTCAGGGCTACCCTTGGAGTTGAGGGGGGCGTGGTGCAGCAATATGCCTACCCAGCGGCGCTTCAGGCGCGCGTCCTCTAATAGCCCCTCTAAACCCTCCCACTGCGCCTTCCCCAAATAGCCAAAACTGGCCCCCGGCATAAACGGCAGGCGCGAGGACTTGAGGGCGACAATGGCCGCCTCCTCGCCCAAAAGGCGTACCAGCGGGAAGGGCCCCTCGCGGGCATATTCCGGCATGTCGCTGTGCAAAAGAGCGCTAAAATGCTTGGCAAACAGCGCATAGCTGTCGCGCGCATAGCAGTCATGGTTGCCGGGCACTACCGTCAGGCGCGAGGCGCAAAGCCCCCACCCCCCCAGCAGGTGGGCCGCCTCGGCAAACTCCTCCTCCATGGCATAGCCCGTTAAGTCCCCTGAAACCACCATATGGTCCACCTGGAGGCGCGTGGCCTCCGCCGTCAGGCGCGACACATTGGGTTTGGCATAGGCGAAATGCTCGCCGCGCTTGTGCACATAAAGCTCCGCGAGGGCCGGCAGGCGACGCCACCCCAGCTGCCGCCAGGGTGTGGCCGCATAGTGTGTCAGCACGTGAAAGTCAGAGCAGTGTAAAATCCGCATGTATGCCTTTCCTATACTCCCCCTGGGGGGCCGGGGGGATGGAAAACCAATGGTGTTATATTTATATGAGGGGGGTAGCCAAAGGTTTTCCCCCCCGGGGGGCTGTATTTTCCCCCCCTACCCCAGGGGGTGTGAGACGCCCCTTGCGGGGCGGCCCCGCTGACGGGGGCTGGGGTAACGGTAATATCTGGGCCTTTGAGTGTTGTAGGGGGCGGCCCCGCTGACGGGGGGGGTTAGGGGGCTTGAAAGCCGACAGCGTTGCAAGGCGGTTGAGTATGGCCCCGCTGACGGGGCCAGTGGGGTCCACTGACGAGGGCCGGGGGGATGGAAAACCGACGGTGTTATATTTATATTAGGGGAGGAGGAGGAGGGTTCCCCCCCGGGGGGGCCGTACTTCCCCATTACCCCCTGGGGTGTGCTAAAATACGCCCCCAAGCCTTTTCCCAGGAAGCAGTTGTCTTCTGCATGGGACGGCTGCATATGGACTTTAGGATATGACTGAAAAAGACAAAGCCCCCCTAGCCCCCCCCTCCTCGCCGACTTCCCTGGGGCAGGCATTCGTCAGCAGTTTAAGGCAGAAGAAGGGGAACGCATGGAGTTTGGCCCTAGGGGCGATGGGCATTGTATTTGGGGACATAGGGACGAGTCCTCTCTATGCGTTGAATGAATGTTTTGCGGGGGCGAAGGCGATTTCGACGGAGGCGCCGGTAATATTGGGGGTATTGTCGCTGATGTTTTGGTCGCTGCTGGGGGTAGTGAGTTTCAAATACATGGTATTTATCATGAGGGCGCACAACAAGGGGGAAGGGGGTATTTTTTCTCTATTGGCATTGGTGCCCAAGGGGTTGAGCGGGTGGATACAGGGGTTGGTGATTTTGGGGGCCTTGTTTGGGGCGGCCTTGCTTTTTGGGGACGGGGTAATAACCCCGGCCATTTCGGTATTGTCGGCGATGGAGGGGCTAAAAGTCCTCTCTCCTGCGGCGGGCCCCTGGGTAGTGCCTTTGACGGCCTGCGTATTGTTGGGGCTGTTTTTGGTGCAGAAGCGGGGGACGGGGGGAATAGGGAGGATATTTGGCCCCATTATGTTGTTATGGTTTGGTGTCATGGCGGTATTAGGGGCGATACAGTTATTGGAGACGCCGGGTGTTTTGCGAGCGGTGAACCCTGAATACGCGATATTTTTCTTTATAGAATACAAGACGCGGGCATTTATTTTGCTGGGGGCGGTGGTGTTGTGCATTACGGGGGGTGAAGCGCTTTATGCGGACATGGGGCATTTTGGGGCCAAGCCCATACGGCGGGGTTGGCTGTGGGTGGTATTGCCGGCCTTGTTATGCAACTATTTTGGGCAAGGGGCCTATTTGCTAAGGGAGGGGATACGCCCGGGAGTAAGCCCGTTTTATGCGACGGTGCCGCCGGGGATTTTGCTGCCGGTGGTGTTGTTGGCGACGTTGGCGGCGGTGATTGCCTCGCAGGCGTTGATTTCGGGTGCTTTTTCCATAACGCGCCAAGCGATACAGTTGGGTTTTTGTCCGCGTCTCCAAATTGTACACACCTCTGCGGAGCACGAGGGGCAGATTTATGTACCCTTCGTCAACCATGCCCTCATGGTGGCCTGCCTGCTGTTGGTATTTGTTTTTCGGGAGTCCGGCCGTCTTGCCACGGCCTATGGGGTAGCCGTAACAGGCTCCATGGCCATCACCTCCATGGTTTATTTTTTCGTTATTGCGTTTAATTGGAAGTGGAAGCTTTGGAAGACATTACCTTTGCTAGCCATATTTTTATTTTTCGACTTATCCTATTTTAGCGCGAACATATTGAAGTTTAGGGAGGGGGGTTGGGTACCTTTGCTGATAGCGGCGATGGTATTCACCCTGATGACAACCTGGAAGCGAGGGCGCACGGAGCTGATGAAGCTTTATGGGAAGTTGGTTTTTCCTTTGGAGCAATTTCTTGAGGACATGGAAGCGACGGCGCCGCTTCGAGTGAGGGGCACAGCGGTATTCATGTCCAGCAATGCGGAGGGGACGCCGCCGGTATTGTTGCACCACCTCAAGCACAACCAGGTATTGCACCGTCAAGTGGTATTAATGTCCATTTCCGTAGAGGACGAGCCTTGGGTAGCGATAGACGAGCAGGTGAAGGTGGAGGAATTCGGCAAGGGGTTTTTTAGGGTAGTGGCCTCATTGGGGTTTATGCAGACGCCCAACGTGCCGGCGTTGTTGTTGCAGGCGCGCAAGCAGGGTTTGGTGTGTGAGCCTTCCACCACCAGCTATTATTTGGGTCGGGACACTTTGTTGCCGAATGGCGCTTCCAAGCTGATGCGTTGGCGAAAAATTTTGTTTGCCTTTGTTTCGAAGAATGCGCAAACGGCCACAGCCTATTTCGGCATACCCCCTGGCCGTGTCGTGGAATTGGGGATGCAGCTCAACTTCTAGGCCGGTTTTAGCTGGAAGTGAGTGCGACGACGCACCGTTGGAGGAGAAGGTGTGGAGGCCAGGGAGCTGGGGGCAAAGGCATTTTAAAATGTGCCATTTTAAAATACCTTCTCACCCCCGTCCAATGGGGCACGGAGGCGTCTGGCTGCACTCATTTCAACTTAGAACCGGCCTAGGGCAGAGGTGTTGGGCCATAAGCGAGGCTAGGGTCATCCAGGAATTCTAGGATACGGGGGCCATAGAGGTGGAAGCGTTTATTTCCGAAATAGGGGAAGCGGAGGAGGGCTTCAAGGTTGGGGGGTGGGTTTTCGGCCAGGCGCTCAATGAGGGCGTTATTGAGGATTTGTTGGGGTGAAAGTTGATGAGCCATAGCCTCTTGCATTCGGAATTTACGCAAGGCGTCGATGCGTTTTTGTATTTCCGGAGGGACTTCTTTTTGAGGGGGGATAGCGTTTTCCAAGAGGTTGAGTTTGCTTTGTTGGATTTCGTCGATTTGTTTCAAAATCCACGGGCCGAACTGGGCGACAACATTTTTTTGCATGCCGGGGAGTTTTTGAAGCTCCTCCAAGCTTGTTGGGGCCGCATAGGCGACGGCATAGAGCGATTGGTTGGAGAGGATTTGTCCGAAGGGCCGTTTTTTTCTTTTGGCCCAGCGCAGACGGGCGGCATGGAGGCAGTGGGCGATTTTAACGGCGAGGTGTTGTTGCCTAGGGGTGAGGAGGGGGGAGGGGCGGAAGACAAAACCTTCAGCAGGCTCCAGAGGTATTTTGGCTTCATTTTCAATACGCAGGCAGTCGAGCAAGACTTCTTCGAGCAAATTTTTTTGCATGCATTCGTTTTTCAAGATGCGTCCCAGTTGCAGCAGGAAGCGCACGTCCGAGGCGGCATAGAGGAGGATTTCGTCTGACAGGGGGCGTTTGGCGAAGTTGGCTTTTTGGCAGGATTTGTCGAGTGAAATGCCCAAATAGTCTTGCGTGAGCGGGGCAAGTCCCAGCTTCGGTTTTTGCAAATAGATGGCCGCCCTTTGCGTATCAAAAAGGCCGAGGACGTGAAGTTGTTGTGACAAAAGGAAAGACAAGTCCCCCGTAGCCGAATGAAAATATTTTGTAATGTGAGGATTTTCAAAAACAGGCGCGAGGAGTTGAAGGTTAAGCTCCGGGCTTAGGCCGTCTATAAGAAAAATATCACTATCAGTAGCAATTTGGATGAGACAAAGTTTAGGGCGGAAGGCGTGGAGGTTGTCGGACTCTGTGTCCACAGCCAACTCTCTTGCTGAGCCGAGTTGGCCCACAACATATTCAAGCTCCGTTTGCGAATGAACCAGGCAGAAGGAATTGGGCAAAAGCATTTGGTCTCTGAGCGTCTCCTGGACTATAGGGCTTTTTGTGACGGAAACGGAACAACTCGAAAAGGAATTGCTGTCGCATATTGGTAAAGCCGTCGCTGATTTCAAACTGATTTCTGAGGGGGACAAAATTCTTGTGGGTGTTTCAGGTGGGAAAGACTCCCATACCTTGCTTTATTTGCTGCGAAAACTACAGCAACGCTCGCCCGTGAAATTTGAGTTTATGGCCCTAAAGTTAGATGGGGGCCAACCGGGCCAGTGTGTGGGCTTACTGGAAGAATACCTCCAGAAAGAAAAATATGACTACCGCATTTTATGTGAAAACACCTTCGAGATTGTGCAGCAGAAACTCAGGCCCGAGCAAAACCAATGTTTCCTCTGTGCGCGTTTGCGGCGCGGCATTCTCTACCGTTTTGCCAGGGAAAATGGGTTTAACAAAATTGCTTTGGGGCACCACTTGGATGACCTCATTGAAACTTTTCTGATGAATTTGTTTTTTGCAGGAACGGCAGCCACCATGTCTCCGTTTTTGCATTCCAAGGATGGCCGCAACGTGGTGATTCGGCCCCTGTGCTATGTGCCCGAAGCGCTGATTGTGGAATTTGCAAGGCAGAAAGGTTTTCCTGTCGTTTCATGCGGTGACTGTGGCGAAGAGAACAACCACCGGCGAAAATGGGCAAAGGCGTTGGTGGGCACACTTGCTCAAGAGATTCCGAACCTGCGTCAGAGTCTGCTCGCGGCGATGGGCAACCTCAAGCCCGAGCACCTTCTGGACAGACAACATTTCAAAGCATGGGCAAAGCCCTAGCGGCTTCCACCTTTTTTCAACTCGCGCAGCACAAGTCGCGCGACGGATTTGAGGGTGTCAAAGACGCCGACGCCCTGGGGCGCAATGGCATTCCACTCGGGGACATTGCGATAGTTCAGTTCGCGTCTCAATTCTTCCACCGGCACGGCGTTGGGCAAGTCGCGCTTGTTATATTGGATGACGAAGGGGATGCGGTCCAAGTCATAGCCTTGCTCGGCAAGGTTGACGCGCAAGTTGTCCAGAGACTCAATGTTGGCCTCCATGCGCTCCAACTGGGAGTCGGCGACGAAGACCACACCATCCACGCCCTTCAGAATGAGCTTGCGCGAAGCATCATAAAAAACCTGGCCCGGCACAGTATAGAGGTGAAAGCGTGTGCGAAATCCGCGAATTTCTCCCAACGAGAGCGGCAAAAAGTCAAAAAACAAAGTGCGCTCTGTTTCGGTTGAGAGGGAAATCAGCTTGCCCTTCATATTAGGGCCCACTTTTTTGTGGATATAATGCAAATTGGTCGTCTTCCCACATAAACCCGGCCCGTAGTAGACGATTTTGCAGTTAATCTCACGACTTGAGTAGTTGATAAAAGACATGGTTCGTGGACTTATTCACTAAAAAGGTTTTCAATATCAGCATCAGATATTTCTGCAAACGGCGACGCCGCCCCAGAGTACTCTGCCCGCATGGTGACGGATTCCAAAATGCGCATCATTTCATCAGAAGCTTTTTTAATTCTCAAACGTACTAATCCCAAAGAGGTCCTGTTGTCGAAGATTACCACAAGAACAACACGACCCCCTATCACTGTCATGTACAATGATTCATTGGTACCTTCATGGAACTGATGTGGGAATTCACTTTCGCCAATCAGTTTGGCTAATCCACCCATGGCAGCCACGTTACCTGCGGTGAGGGAGGCGAGGGAGGTGGTGTCCACGTTCTGAGTCTGGCCCGCTGCCGTAATGAGCTGGCCGTTCTTATCCACGAGAAACACCACCTTCGAGTGGGTCTCTCTGATGAGCCGCTCACAGACTGCGTGAATGCGGCTGAATTCTTCTTCGTACATTACCAACGAGTTGGCCATGAATGCCGAGCGCTCCCTTTGCTGCAGTGTTTCATTTTAACCCATCCAACACTGCATTCACCACTGAAACCATATCCAAATTTATTGCGAATATTTCAAGCGTATACTTCAAATGGTCCATGTCTTAAATCGGAAACAGAAATTCGCAACAGCCATGAGTTCAACCCAACGACGCAATCTAAACACAGAAGACGAAGAATAGGAAATTTTGGGTGAGCTGTCATCAAAGCTTCGTTCGGGCTGTAAAAGCGTGTGCCAGGGTGGCTTTGTCCGCATATTCGAGGTCCCCCCCCATGGGCAAGCCCTGGGCCAGGCGCGTCAACTTAAACCCCATAGGACGCAGGAGTTTGGTCAAATAGAGGGCAGTGGTATCGCCCTCAACATTGGGATTTGTTGCGATAATGACTTCTTTCGTAGCCGAATGGTTGAGGCGCGTCAGCAGCTCCCTTATGCGCAATTTTTCAGGGCCAATGCCCTCCAGGGGGGAGAGGGCGCCGTGTAATATGTGGTAACGGCCATTAAATTCACGGGTTCTCTCAATGGCGAGCTGATCGCTGACGCTCTCAACAATGCACAACAAATGCTCATCTCTGCGGCCATCCTCGCAAAATTTGCACAATGCCGCCTCAGCGGTTTCCGTCAGGCTGAAGCAGCATGGGCACAGTTGGACTTTTTGGAGGGTGTTTTGGATGGCTTTGGCCAAAGCCTGGCCATAGTCCGGCGGGGAGCGCAGGAGAAAAAAGGCCATGCGTTGAGCTGTCTTCTCACCAATAGACGGCAAACGCGCAAGCAAGGCGACCAGTTGGTTGAAGCTTTCGGGAGTCACATGAGTCCGGGGATTTTCATGCCGCCAGTGAGTTTGCCAAGCTCTGCTTGCATATGCGTGCGGCTGGCGTTGAGGGCGCTGTTGACGGCGGCAACGAGCAAGTCCTCCAGCATGCCGGTGTCGTTGAGCGCAAGCGCTTCGGGGCTGATTTGGATGCTTTTTATTTCCTGAATGCCGTTGGCCAAAACCACAACGAGGTTGTCGCCGGACTTGCCTTCAACGGTTTCCTGGGCCAACTCCTCTTTGCGCTGCTCAATTTTTTCCGTCATTTTGTTGGCTTGTCGGACGAAATAATTCAAGTCTAAACCGGGCATAAAACTCCTTTAAAAAAATAAACAGCTCATTCAGTCGTTGTCGTTGTCTTCGTCTTCAAGAAAAGTCAACGGGGTGGGTATGGCTTCTATGGCACGAACGGACTCAATGTGTCCTCCCAAAATGGACAAGGCGGATTGGATTTTGGGGTGTGCATGGGCTTTGGTTTCCAGTTGCCGATGGTTGGACTCTCGAAGTTTCTCTTGCTGCTCCGCGAAGCTGGGTTTGGCCTGGTTATAGGCCTGCGGCGTATTGTCTTCAACCAATAGGGTAGGGCAGTTGAAGAATTCACTCAAAGCCTTCTCAATGGTTTCCTTGCCGGAGTTGAAGACGCTGTTTTTGTGAAAGCCGGCCTGAGGGGCGAAAGCCAGGTGCACACGGCCGGGTTGCAGTTGAACCAGGCGCGCATGGCCCAAAGCCGTACCATAGCGGCTGGAGGCTTTGCTGACGGCACTGACGGCCGCGGCCCAATTTTGGGTTGGAGGCTGAATTTTGGGGGCGCCTTGGCCAGGAGGAGGGCCAGGGGAAGGCGAAGGAGGAAGAGGAGGCTCCTCCTCCTGTGAGAAGCCCACAGGCAGCGAGGAAAGGCCCTCATACGGGGAGAGGGGGGGGGGAATTTCCTCAAGCGCGGGGGGTAGGGTTCCGAAAGGGGTTTGCCTCGGAGCGACCTCCGGGCGCTCCGGCAGTGGTGGAGGAGGAAGCGGTGAAGGGCCCCAAATTTTCCAAGCGCTGCATGAGGGCAGGAATGCTGAGCGAGGGCGCGAGGAAAAGGGTTTTCAAAAGTTGCATTTCCAAAGTCAGCTTGGGGAAAGCGGAGCGGCCGATGGCCCACAGCGTGTTGTGCACGGCGTCAAACAAATAGGCCAACTGGGCCTCGTCCGCGTTTTTGGCCAAGCTTGCAACAAAAGTCTGCTCGTCCTCGGACAAAACCTCGGGAAGCTTTCCCACGGTTTTGGCGACAAACAGGTGGCGCAGCAAAAAGGCAAGCTCCTCGACGAGGTTTTTAAACTCGACGCCATTCTCATAGGCGGTGTGGATGTTGTGCAAGAGGGCCTGGGCGTTGCGCTCCACGAGGGCGCTGGCCATGTTTTGCACAAGCGCGCTGTCCACCACCCCCAAACTCTCCATCACCTCCCTGTCCGCAGGTTGTTTGCCGTGGGAAGAAATCAACTGGTCCAAAAGAGAGAGCGCATCCCGCATGCCTCCCTTGGAAAGTTTGTTGATGGCCAGCAAAGCTTTGTCGCTCAGGACAATGGCCTCGTTGCTGCAGATGGTTTTGAGCCTTTCCAGCATGGCCTGGGTGGGGATGTGTCTGAAGTTATGCCTTTGGCAGCGCGACAAAATGGTGTCGGGCAGTTTTTGCGCCTCTGTGGTTGCAAAAATAAATTTCACATGCGCAGGCGGCTCCTCCAAAGTTTTGAGCAGCGCGTTGAAGGCAGCGGTGGAAAGCATATGGACTTCGTCAATAATATAAATTTTATAGCGCGCGCTTTGGGGCAGGTATTTCGCGTTTTCACGAATTTCCCTGACATTCTCCACGCCGTTGTTGGAAGCCCCGTCAATTTCAATGACGTCCGTGGAAATGCCGTCGCGAATTTCCGTGCAAGCCCGGCATGTGCCGCAGGGAGTGCAGGTGGGGCCGTCGGCGCAGTTGAGCGCCCGCGCCAACAGGCGTGCGGCGGTGGTTTTGCCCACGCCGCGGGAGCCGCAGAAGAGATAAGCATGCGCCACGCGGTTTTGCAGCAACTCATTGCGCAGGGTTTTGACGACAGGCTCCTGCCCCACCATTTCCTCAAAAACCTGCGGGCGATATTTTCTGGCAAGCACGGTATAAGCCATGGAGGCCCTCGCTTTTAGCATGCTTCTTCACCGGTGGAAGTTGCTTTGAAGAAAATGTGTATACAAAGCATGTTGCAGGCTTAAAAATGAAGGGTGTTGAAGCTTTGTTGGGGAAGAAAGGTGGGTTTATGACACTTTTGTGGCTAGCGATGTGTGCAATGACAGGCGCAATGACATTTGTGGACGAAGCAGAGTTGAAGGAACTCACCCAAACGCGCACCCATATGCTGGGGCGTCCAAGCCAGGTGCAGTTTTCTCCCCAGGGCGAGGCGGTCTATTTTTTGAGGGCCAAACCCGAGGAGGAGGGGCTTGCTCTCTATGCATTGAATTTGGAGACAAAGGAGGAGAGAGAGCTTGTCAACGCGCAGCAGCTTTTGGGTGGCGCGAAGGAGCAGCTTTCCGTGGAGGAGAAAGCGCAGCGTGAGCGCAGCCGCTCCCTGGCGCAGGGCATTGCCGCCTTTGAGTTGTCCAAAGAGGGCAAACACATTCTGCTGGCCCTCTCCGGAGGCCTCTATGTCATGGAGTTGCCGAGCGCGCGGGTGGTGCGCCTGGGCCCCAAGACGGGTGCTGCTTTGAATGCGCGTTTTTCTCCCGACGCAAAGCACATTGCCTATGTGAAGGATTTTGACGTTTATGTTGTTAACCTCCAAACGCGGCGGCACCGTCGTTTGACGCGGGGAGGGACAGAAGCGCGCAGCCATGGTTTGGCGGAATTTATAGCGCAGGAGGAGTTTGGCCGGGCGCAGGGTTATTGGTTTTCTCCCAACGGGCAAAGCATGGTTTTTCAGCAGACGGACCAGCGGGGCATGGAGCGTTTGACGCTTCCTACCCCTCCCCCCCAGGTAGATAGCCCCCAACCCTTGCCGACTTCCTTTTTCTACCCCCGGGCCGGCAAACCCAACGCGAAGTTGCGCTTGGGGCTGATGTCCCTGGGAGGTGGCCCCACCACTTGGCTTGAATGGGACAACCAAGCTTTTCCCTACCTCGTTAACCTGCGTTGGACGAAGGCGGGAAACCCTGTTTTCTCCCTGATGAATCGTGCGCAGACGAAGCTTGTCTTGTTGGAGATGGACAGAAAAACCGGCAAGCGCCTGCGTACACTTTTGGAGGAGCAGGACGAGGCTTGGATAAACGTGGACCAAAATTTCCCCGTGTGGCTTTCAGACGGCAGCGGTTTTTTTTGGCGCACGGAAAAAAATGGCGCGCCCGAGGTGGCATTTCATTCTGCGGATGGCCGTCACGTGCAGACATGGGTGAAGGCCGAGGCAGGTTTTTCTCAGTGGGCGGGTTTGGACGAGAAGCGTCAAATTTTGTTTTTCTCGGGGGGAAATAACCCCACCGCACCCCAACTCTATGCGGTAGCAAAAGGGGGTCAGCCGCAGTTGTTTTATGGAAAGCCGGGGGAAATGGCTTTGGGGCGTTGGGACGAAACAACGCAGCGCATGTTGCTTTCCACGGTGAGTTTGGAAGCCATGCCGAGGCAATGGTTGTTGGATGAAAGTGGCCGTTTGCTTGTGCAGGTGCCGTCGGTGGCGAAGGCGCCCCAGCTTGTGCCGCAGGTTGAAATTCGTCAACTCCCGGGGGGAATTCGGCCATGGGCGCGCGTGGTGAAGCCGCGTCATTTTGACGTGAAACAGCGCTACCCGGTGGTGCTGGAGGTGTATGGCGGGCCTCATGTGCAAGAGGTGCTTCACAGTTTGCCCTATGCTTTGGGTTTGCAGTGGCTGGCCAACCAAGGTTTCATGGTTGTGAGTTTTGACACAAGGGGCACGCCTGGCCGTGGCCGCGCGTGGGAGCGCGCCCTTTCCCACAACTTTGCGGAGTTGGTTTCCGAGGAGCAAGTGGAAGCCTTGAAGGCTTTGGCTTTGGAGATGCCGCAAATGGACCTGTCCCGAGTAGGCGTCATGGGCGCCTCATTTGGCGGCTATATGACGGCCATTTTGGTGATGCGCTACCCGGAAATATTTCGTGCAGGTTTGGCCATGGCCCCGGTGGTAGACTGGAGGGACTATGACAGTGCCTATACGGAGCGCTATTTGGGCATGCCCGCGGAGCACCCGGAGGTGTATGAGAAGAATTCTGTTCTCAGCCACACGGACAAAGCCCGGCGTCCCTTGTTGTTGGTGCACGGCACAGCGGACGACAACGTCTATTTTTTTCACACGCTGAAACTTGCGGACGCTTTGTTTCGACAAGGCAAGCCCTGCGAGGTATTGCCGCTTGTCAACGCCACACACATGCTGGGCGCCGACAAAGAAACCGCGCAACGCCTATGGGAATTGCGCGCAAGTTTTTTTCAGCGGCACTTGCAAGCGGAGTGAGAGGGTGGGTTTTTTTATGTGGGCGGAGATGGGGATTTTAAAACCCCGTGGGGGGATGGGAAACGCTTTCGTTTTTCGCGAGGTATTCTATGAGCATATCCGCTTTGTGGGCGAAGAAGTCTAAAGAGGGGTCCCATTGGCTTCCTTTGAGTGTACACCTAAAGGATACGGCGGAGGTGGCGAAGAGGTTGTGGAAGAAGTGGCTGCCGGAGGCTGTACGGCAGACGGTTGCGAAGTCCATTGGAGCGGATGAGCAGGAGGCGCAGAGGCTCGTTTTGTTTCTTGCGGTGGCCCATGACATTGGCAAGGCCACACCGGTTTTTCAGGCAAAATGTTCCTTCCCGAAAACGGATTTGGATGAGGCGATATATGACAGGTTGCTCATGAGCGGTTTCAAGCTTAGGGAAAGCAGCGACAAATACAGCTTTTCTTCCCAGACCCCTCATGCCCTCGCCTCGCAGTTGCTTTTGGAAAAAGCAAAACCCCTAGGTTTGTCAGAGGAAAATTTGTGCAGAAACGCCGCTGTTATTCTCGGTTCGCACCATGGCAAACCGCCGGATAATGAATATGAAAAGGTTTTGGGTGCATATCAAATCAATTTTGGTTGCGGCGTGGAAGCTTGGATTTGTGCACAGCGTGAATTGATAGCGCTTGCACTTGAATGTGGTGGATACAAGTCGCTTGCAGAAGTCCCCTGTCCAAGCATGCCGGGCCAAGTGCTCCTGAGTGGTTTGTTGATAATGGCCGATTGGATTGCAAGCGACACCGATAAGTTTCCACTCATTTCTTTGGATTGCCCACTAAAAATGGATTCCGCCGAACGAGCACGGTTCGGCTGGGAAGAACTCAAGCTCCCCAACAAGTGGGACCCCTGTGTTATCCGCAGTGACGAAGGCTTATATGTTGAGCGCTTTGGCTATGAGCCCAACGAGATGCAAAAAGCCGCACTGCAAGCGGCGAGAAACCTTCGCAAGCCCGGCATCATGGTTATTGAGGCGCCGATGGGGTTGGGGAAGACGGAGGCCGCTTTGGTGGTTGCGGAGGTGTTTCGAAACAGGACAGACAGCGGTGGCATATTTTTCGCGTTGCCCACGCAAGCCACAAGCGACGGTATTTTTCCCCGGATGACAAATTGGATAGAGAACCTGGATTTTGATTTTGACGAAAAACACAGCATCAACCTTGTTCATGGAAAGGCGCAGTTCAACAAGGACTTCTGCAAGCTTTTCGAGGGAAAGTCTGAGGTTTCAGGCAGCGACGACAACAGTGAAGAACGCTTGGCTTTTGTGCACCAGTGGTTCAACGGACGCAAGAAAGCCATGCTTGCGGATTTTGTCGTGGGCACGGTGGATCAGCTTCTGTTGGTGGCGCTGAAGCAAAAACACGTCATGTTGAGGCATTTGGGGCTTGCGGGGAAGGTGGTCATCATCGACGAGTGCCACGCCTATGACGCGTATATGAACCAATACCTCAAGATGGCGCTCAGATGGCTCGGAGCTTATGGGGTGCCGGTTGTTGTATTGTCTGCCACGCTGCCTGCGGACACGCGGCGCGAAGTGATAGGCGCCTATTTGGGCAAAGAGAACCTTGCCGAAGAATGGACGAAAAGCCTTCATTATCCACTGATAACCTGCAGCGATGGTGACGAAGTCAAATGTTGTGCTGTGGGGTGTGAAGGGAAGGGACGCTCTGTCCAGGTGGAATATTTGGCGCGGGAGGTGGTGGCAGACAAACTTGAGGATTTGTTGTCCGGTGGTGGTTGTGCGGGCGTCATTATGGACACGGTAGCTCGTTCGCAGGAAATGGCGCGAGTGTTAAGAGAGCGTTTTGGCGCAGACAAAGTGCGTCTGATACATTCGCGTTTTATTGCTACAGACAGACTGGCAAAAGAGGGGGAGTTGCGCGAGGCACTTGGCAAGAAAGGCAAACGGCCTGACAAACGCATTGTTGTGGGAACGCAGGTACTTGAGCAGTCTTTGGACATCGACTTTGACGTTATGGTTACCGACATTGCGCCGATGGATTTGCTGCTGCAGCGCATGGGGCGCTTGCATCGCCATGAGCGTAGGCGGCCGGAGAAATTGAAAACCCCCCGCTGCTTTCTAACCGGCATTGACAAAGACGGTTTTGAAAGAGGCATCGACAGCGTCTATGACAAACATTTGCTGCTGAGAACAAGAGACTTGTTGGATGGCCGCAGCGATGTTTCGCTCCCAGAGGACATTGCGCCCCTTGTGAACGCCGCCTATGACAAGAAGGTTGAGTCAACGCAGGAGAAAGAGGCATGGGAGAAAAAAATCAGAAACAAAGAAGAGAAAGCGAAGACTTTTAGAATAGGCAGTCCGATGAGGAAACCGGACAAAACCATCGTCAACTGGCTTCGTACTGGCGTTGAGGATGGTGCGTCAGGCAAAAAAGGCGAGGCCACAGTTCGAGATACAGACGAATCCATTGAGGTGTTGGTTGTTCAAGAAAAGGGTGATGGGTTTTTCTTTATTACGCAGACGCCTCTTTCTTCCGAAAAGTTGCCTTTGGGCGAACTGTCTGCCGAGTTGGCCAGGCGTTTGTCCACGCAAAGTCTCCGTCTCCCAGCCCTTCTCTGCTACCCCTACATCATCGACCAAGTTGTTAAGGAGCTAGAAACACAGACGCATGAACGCCTGGGGCCATGGCTCAAATCACCGTGGCTCAGCGGCGAGCTTTTCCTCATTGTGGACAACAACAACTCCGCAAGCTTGTGTGGATACAAAATTTCATATACACAAGACGATGGTCTTGTCTGCACCAAGGAAGATACATAGGAAAAGCAGAGACAAAGGTGAAAGTGTTGGGGGAGCTGTGACGACAAATGGGGGGACAAGAAGATTGCAGGAGAGGCGTCGACAGAGCTTGAGCAAACAGAGAGCGGAATAAGCGGGGAGAAAAAGAAGAATGCGAGAGCAAGCTAAATTTAACCTGCTGCATAAGAAGTGGATAGCGGTACTGACGTTAGAAGGTGAACGCGATAAGGTGTCACTTTTGGATGTTTTTCGCCGCGCGCATGAGTTGCACTCTCTGGCGGGAGAGCTGCCGACACAAGACATAGCTGTACTCCGGTTTCTGTTGGCTATTCTTCACAGAGTTTTTGGTGGCAAAAACATTGATGGCGAACCGTTTCCTGATGATGAAGAGGAGCAAATTGACGGCGCACTTGAGTTATGGAAGGCGCTTTGGAGCCATAAGCGTTTTCCACAGGAGCGCATTGAGGCCTATCTCAAAGAATATGAAGACCGGTTTGAGTTGTTTCATCCCAAAACGCCGTTTTATCAAGTCGTCAGCATGGTCAAAGCGACTGAATATACGGCTGCGAAACTCAACGGCGAAATTTTAGAAAGCTCCAATAAGCCCAGACTCTTTCCGCAGAGAACCGCCAACGGGAAGTCGAATCTCACTTTCGCAGAAGCTGCCCGTTGGCTTCTTCATGTGAATGGGTTCGACGATACAGCCGCAAAGCCGTCTCAAAGAGGTCAAGGCATGCCAAGTCCCGGAGCCGGATGGCTTGGAAAGCTGGGACTTATTACCGCAGTCGGAAACAACCTGTTTGAAACCTTGTTGTTGAATCTCGTGTTGCTTCCAAGCCTAGGAAATGCTCTTTGGGGCGATGACAAAGCAACATGGGAAGAACCACCACGCACAAAAGAGCGTGTTCAGATAAGTCCTCCCAACAGTCAGGCTGCTTTGCTTACGCTGCAATCAAGGAGACTTCTGCTCAACCGCGAGGGAGATGTTGTCACAGGTTATTTCTTGCAAGGTGGAGATTTTTTTCCAAAAGAAAATGCCTTTGTTGAGCAAATGACTGTGTGGCGAAATAACGCAACAAAAGAATCGGCTCCTCCCGAATATGTGCCCAAAAGACACAATCCATCCGTGCAGATGTGGCGTGACTTTGCTCCTCTTGTTGGGCAAGGGGGTGGGAATTGTTGTCCAGGTGTTGTTGGTTGGCTCAGAAAACTTAAACAAGAAGACAAATTGGAAGATTCCGTCTTTCGCTTTCAAATATCCGGAGTGAAATATGGCGATAAGGATTTCTTTGTCGAAGATGTGTTCTTCGATTCTCTTTCTTTCAATGCTGGGCTGCTTTCTGAACTCCACAAAGACTGGGTTGCTCGCATTATCGCTGAACTTGATGTGACAGCCAGCCTTGTCAAAGAAGTGGGAATACTTGCACAGAATGTTGTCAGAGCGGCTGGAATCAAAGATGGGAAAAATGCCGGAAGAGATGATGGATTAACTGCTCGTGACGAGGCAAAAGCACAGGCTTATTATAGGCTGGATGAGCCGTTTCGTCGATGGCTTGAAAGCATTGACCCCGAAGCAGACAACACAGGTGAGAAGATAGACAAAAAATGCGATGAGTGGTGGGGCACGTCGCAAGCCATCGTGCGTGCATGCGGGCGGGAAATTGTTGAAAACTGTTCGCCGCAGGCACTCACTGGGCGCAATGGGTTTTCTGCACCAGAAGCGCACAATTGGTTCCTTTATAATACGACAAACCGTGAAACATTAACCTTCAAAAAGAAAGAAGGCGCCAAACGTGGAAAATCGGTCAAAAGCACTGAATGATTTCGTGTGCGCGAAAATCGGGTATTTATTGAACAGTCGCGATGAATCCTATGTCCGTGCATCCTTGGCCAAACTGAGGCGCGGCATTGGAAAAAAGCCGGGCAGCTTGCCGGATATTTGGGAGTTTGCACTTGAAAATCTGCCGGAAGAATTTTTTTCCAGGACAGACGAGCCAACACATGCAGAGTGGGCTGCGCATATGGCCATCACCTTGTTTGCATTGCACCAACAGGGGAAAAACCCACGTGAAAATCCCATGAGCGTATTGGGAGAGCCGTTGGGAAGCGCAGTACGTATGTTGAAAATCAGACGTGGTGAATCCGCCGAGCAGGCCATAAAACGTCGTTTCGACGCAGTGGTGACTTCGGACAGCCCGGAGGAGTTGGCTCACCACCTGCGTGGGCTCATTCAGCTTTTGAAGAGTGAAGGCATCCCCTTGGATTATCCGCAATTGGCGAAGGATTTGTTTCAATTTCAAAAACCGGAGTCGCGGGACAGTGTCAGGCTCAGATGGGGACAGGACTATTACAAAATAAGAAAGGATAAAGAAACCGATGGGCAATAGACTCTATGTAGATATTCATATCTTGCAGACGGTGCCGCCAAGCTGTGTGAACCGTGACGATACCGGCAGTCCAAAGACGGCCGTTTATGGCGGTGTTACTCGTGCCCGTGTCAGCTCTCAGGCATGGAAAAAAGCTGTGAGGGATATGTTTAGAGACACGTTCGCCGAGGATGATATAGGCGTGCGCACAAAGCGCATACAAGTTATGGTGACAGACGCGTTGAACAAACTGGGCTATGCTCAGGATGCAAACGACGCGGCGAAAAAAATTCTCACAGCAGCTGGATTGCAAGAAAAGACGGTTGCTGGTGGCAAGGACGCGCCGCTGTTTTTTATGTCTCCTGCTCAGGCCAAAGCCTTGGCAGAATTGGCCATGAGTGACCCGAAGGCCGACAAAAAAACTGCGCAAAAGGCGCTTGTTTCTACACCCAGCATTGACTTGGCGCTTTTTGGCCGCATGGTAGCCGACGAGGCGACTCTCAATATTGACGCATCCTGTCAAGTAGCTCATGCAATTTCTACGCATAAGGTTTTGAACGAATATGATTATTTTACGGCTGTGGACGATTTTCCTCCCGAGGATAAAACCGACGCGGGCGCAGCAATGATGGGCACTGTAGAATACAACTCTGCGACGCTTTATCGCTATGCGACCATAGCCGTTCATGACTTGCGCAAACAACTCGGCAAAACGGACGCGGCGGCCAAAGCTGTCCGCGCATTTGTCGATGCCTTCGCCCGTTCCATGCCCACCGGCAAAGTGAATACATTCGCAAATCGAACCTCGCCGAATGCTATATATGTCGCGGTACGCGAAGACCAACCGCTCAACCTTGTCGGAGCCTTTGAATGCCCCATCAAAGCCGGCGACAAGGGCTATGTGGAAGCGAGTGCTGAGAAGCTTGTTGGCAAAGCCAATGAAGCAAAGGAGTGGATTGCACAGCCTTTGGCTTCACTCGCGGTTGGAAAACTCATGTGCGGAATCAACGGTGTCGAGGTGATGGAAACACTCGCTGCTCTTCTTTGTCGACTGGAAAGCGAAGTGGAGAACGTGCTCAAATGAGTACGCTTCTGTTGCGACTGGCTGCTCCTCTGCAATCATGGGGCGTGGACTCCAAGTTTGACCGGCGAATCACTGGACGCTCGCCGTCAAAGTCCGGGGTGATAGGGCTGTGCGCTGCTGCGTTGGGTGTCAGACGAGATGAGGAAGAGAGAATTGAAAAACTTGCTCATTTGAAATTCGGCGTGCGCATAGATGAGCCGGGCAGGTTGCTCAAAGATTTTCACATGGCTCACAAAGAGATGTTCTGGGATTCCTTTGACAGAAGCCGAATTAACCGAGAGAAGGCAAGCAGCTCTTATCTGACCATACGCTATTATCTTTCCGACGCGGCATTTCTTGTTGGGTTGGAGGGCGAGAAGGGTTTTCTGGACGAGATAGACGTGGCTATTCGTACGCCGATGTTTCCGCTCTATCTCGGGAGGAGGAGTTGTCCTCCGGAGGGGCGAGTGTCTTTGGGGGTTGTGGAAGATGGCCTCAAAGAAGCGCTGAAAAAATGGCCGTTGATTGCCAGTCTGCGCCGAAGCAAATTTAAAGAGGACAAGCTGCGCATCGTTATGGATGCCGACAAGGACACCGAAAAAGACAGCTATCTTTTGCGCGACTTTCCCCTCAGTTTTAACCCTGAGCACAAGAAATATCATTTTCGTCGCGTCTGCGAATTCCCTTTGCCCCATCTTGTCAAGGAACAGGACATTGGGGAGCACGACCCTCTGGAAGAATTGGAGGTGCTGCCATGTACATGACGCGCGTTGTGCTCAAGCGTGTGCCGCCGCCCAACATCATCCACGGCATCCTCTCTGCCGCCTTCCCCGGCGAACGCAACAGAGAAACCAACGAAAACCTCTGGCGCGTTGATGACTTGGAAAACAGCAAAGAGCTTCTCATTGTGAGTCCAAATGCCCCGGAATTGCAGCGGATTGTTAGAGAGATAGGTGTCTTGGATGCAAGGAACAAAACCCTCGACTACAAACCCTTCCTTGGGCGAATTGATCAGGGCCAAACTTGGAATTTCCGCCTGTGCGCGAATCCGGTTGAACACAAAAAGCAGAACCGCAACGGTAAGCGCGGCAAAATTTATGCTTTGCGCTCGGTAACAGAACAGCTTGAATGGCTTGACAGGAAAAGTGCCGAGCACGGATTTGATGTTAAAGGTTGTTCTGTTGCCGGTGACACGTGGAAGGTTTTCGATGCTGTTCGAATTCGTGCTGTCACCTTTGAAGGCCTTCTTGCCGTTGACAACGCTGAAAAGTTTCGTGTGGCTCTTATGAAAGGCATTGGACGCGGCAAGGCATATGGCTGTGGCTTGCTCACCATTGCGAGGACGCAGGTTTGAGCGACAAGCCCGGCATTGAAAAGCCCGGGCTTCACGCTTTGCCTGTCATGCGCGACAGGCTGTCTTTCCTATACCTAGAGCGCTGCAAAATAAACCGTCAGGACGGTGCTGTTACCATAACGGATGTACGTGGCACAGTGCATGTACCGGCGGCGCAGATAGGGGTGTTGCTCCTTGGGCCGGGGACGGAGATATCTCATCGGGCGATGGAGTTGATTGGCGACAGCGGGGCCTCCATTGTATGGGTAGGGGAACATGGCGTACGCTATTATGCCCATGGCAAGCCATTGACGCATTCGGCGACGCTTCTGATACGCCAGGCCGAGCTGGTATCCAACACACGCGGCCGCCTTGCGGTGGCTCGCGAAATGTATAAAATGCGTTTCCCCGACGAAGACGTGTCCGAGCTTACGATGCAGCAGTTGCGCGGAAGGGAAGGTGCACGTGTGCGTGGTGTCTACCGTCATTATTCCAAACGATGGGGTGTGCCGTGGTCCGGCAGAGAATATGAGGCGGACGACTATGCGTCGGGAACAGAGATAAACAAAGCGATTTCAGCCGGCAACGCCTGTCTCTATGGCCTATGCCACAGTGTCATTGTCGCGCTGGGGTTATCGCCCGGCCTGGGCTTTATTCATACGGGACATGAGCGTTCTTTTGTCTATGACATTGCCGACCTCTATAAGGCTGAGCTCATCATCCCCGTGGCTTTTGAAATGGCCTCAAAGCCCCGCGAGGATATTGGTGCGGATACACGTCGCTCTGTGCGAGATTTGATTTCTGACGGCCATATGCTTGAGCGGTGCACAATGGATATTCGTCGCCTGCTTTTGGGCACGGACGGAGCCGATTCAGAGGATTTTGCAGCTAGTATTGTACATCTATGGGACAACAAACTCGGCGAACTCAAAAGCGGTGTTTCCTATGCCCCGCGTGACGAGGAGGTGGAGGAAGAAGCGGGAGAGGGTTATGGCAGATTATTTTTTGAATCAGCGGAGGGTAGCGAGGAGGAAGAGGTGGAGGAGACATGATTGTGCTCACGTTGACCAACTGTCCCCATGCCTTGCGTGGTGATTTGACGCGCTGGCTGTTTGAAGTGGATACAAATATTTATGTGGGCAAACAATCCGCTCGTGTGCGCGAGAAGATTTGGGAGCGCGTCATCAAAACCGCGACCAACGGGCGAGCCGTCATGGTATACCCGGACAAGAACGAGCAGGGTTTTGACTTTCGCGTTTGGGGCGCGACATGGGAGCCCATCGACTTTGACGGCCTGAAGTTAATGCTGCGGCCGCACCCTGGCAAAGCACACGCCAGTGCGACTCAACTCAAACCGGGTTTTTCCAAGGTGAAAAAGCGCCTTTTAGCAAAGCGTGTTGCTGCTGTGAAAAAGCGTGCTCCGGCGCTTGTGGACACCTATGTTGTTGTGGATGTTGAGACCACTGGTTTTTCACCAGACACGGATGAGATAATGGAGATAGGGGCGATAAAGGTGGTTGAAGACGAGTGTAGAGAAGTTTTTCAAGCACTCATACGTATCCAAGGCACCGTGCCGCCGCACATAGAGGAACTCACCGGCATAACCAACGAAACTCTCGTGAAGGAGGGTCGCGCATTGGATGAAGTGATGCATGAATTTCACGCATTCGTCGAGGGATGGCCTATGGTTTCGCACAACATTGCTTTTGATATGGGGTTTCTGCGCGTGGCTTATGAAAGGTGTGCGCTCTCCATGCCCGTCCATGCATGCATAGACACTTTGCGTATGGCGCGTAAACTTTTGGATGCCCCGTCGGACTACAAGCTGGGAACGCTGCTCAAATATTTTGGTATAGAACGGGTGGGTGCGCATAGGGTGCTAGGGGATTGCAAGGCGACGAAGGCGTTGTATGAGAAGCTGCGCAGCAGAAGCAGGGGGGATATTCATGAGGAAGAGAGGGGAGAAACCGATGAAAGTGAATGAAAATGGTGGAGTGACCTAGAAAAAGTTGAGGATTTGCGAGAGAAAAGAAGTCTGTTCCCCGCCTACGCGGGGGTGCTCCCTCGGCGGGGGTCTTCTCGGAAAAGGCGGGCGCCTGTTCCCCGCCTACGCGGGGGTGCTCCTCTGCCTTAAAAAATATCCAGCCCCTATCGAAGCTGTTCCCCGCCTACGCGGGGGTGCTCCCGATGCTTCTGTCCTCCGCGTCTGGGAGTCGACCTGTTCCCCGCCTACGCGGGGGTGCTCCTACCCTCGACACAAACTTGCAAATGATGGGACGCTGTTCCCCGCCTACGCGGGGGTGCTCCTCAGCGGAGAAGGCGACGACAAGCAATGCATTGCTGTTCCCCGCCTACGCGGGGGTGCTCCCTGCTGTGCGAAAAATTGCCGCCAACATGGTTGCTGTTCCCCGCCTACGCGGGGGTGCTCCTCAACACAGCAGAGAAGGAGCGCCTAGAAGGACCTGTTCCCCGCCTACGCGGGGGTGCTCCTATTTCTCACGCCGTCTGTTGTGAGGGGAAATTCTGTTCCCCGCCTACGCGGGGGTGCTCCTCACACTTCTCCAAAAATTTTCTCCGCGGGAATCTGTTCCCCGCCTACGCGGGGGTGCTCCTTTGCTCTGGAGATTTCCTGAGACTTTCTTCGACTGTTCCCCGCCTACGCGGGGGTGCTCCTAATTTAAATTCCATTTTCATCTTTCCTCCAATCTGTTCCCCGCCTACGCGGGGGTGCTCCCCCGCCTCAAGCGTGAGGAGAAAAACAATGGAACTGTTCCCCGCCTACGCGGGGGTGCTCCCAAAAATTCAACTCAATGAGCCGCGCGCCAAGGCTGTTCCCCGCCTACGCGGGGGTGCTCCTGAGCTTTTCAAACTCTGCCCACTTTTGTTTTGCTGTTCCCCGCCTACGCGGGGGTGCTCCTAGATATGACCTTGATGCCATTTTTTTCGAGCACTGTTCCCCGCCTACGCGGGGGTGCTCCTGCTATTCGGCGGGATGGAGACAAGCCGTCTACCTGTTCCCCGCCTACGCGGGGGTGCTCCTAGCTTATGCAGCTTTGCCGCATGGTTTCAGAGCTGTTCCCCGCCTACGCGGGGGTGCTCCTATTGACGTTGTTTCCGTGGATTTTGAACCATCCTGTTCCCCGCCTACGCGGGGGTGCTCCTTCGCTATTCAACTCTGCTGGAATCTCCTTCCCCTGTTCCCCGCCCACGCGGGGGTGCTCCTCCGTCCCCGCTTGTCTTCGAAGCTCCCTTCCTCTGTTCCCCGCCCACGCGGGGGTGCTTCTGCCCCAGCTCGCCTCTTGAGTCTGTCCAGGCCAGACACATAGTGGACACATGTTCGGAGACATGGTGGACGGATTTCAAGAGGGCTTTCTGAGGTAGAAGGAGGGGCATTTTAAGTCAATGAGGCCCACTTGGGTACTGTAAACCACCAGAGTGAATAAACCCCAGCCTTCACCTCCTCCCGAATCCCCAAAAATTCCCCAGTGAATGCTTTGCCGACTCGCAGCGAGTTGTTTTTGAAGCTGAGCCGTCCTGATTTTTCTACCTTTCGTACGCGCATGGAAGCGTCGTACTCCGGCGGCGGAGGGTTAGGGCTATAACTCCGGTTGGAGGGGCGGTAGCGCGTTGGCGGCACCTGCCCTCCCAGCACCTCGTACGAGCGCTCCTGGTTGTAGCAGTAGCGCCAAGCCTCGAAAGCGCGGGCAGCGTGCCCAAGGTTGGCAAAGCGGCGGCCCTGCAGCAACTCGCATTTCAGCATGGTATGCAAACGCTCCAGTTTGCCCCGCGTGGGCGGGGAACAGCCTCATGTCGCCCTCGCAAAGGGCATTTGATTGGGAGCACCCCCGTGTGGGCGGGGAACAGACTGCACCCATCGACTGACCGACCCTTGGAATGGGAGCACCCCCGCGTAGGGCAGGGAACACTTGAAGCAACAGGCATACTTTGAGTTTCCTTGCCCCCCAAATGGCCACTTCTGCGTCGCTTCCACGATGCACTTCTCCGTGGAGGTTTTTATCCGCCACGGCGAGTGCCTTGGGCGGCGGGAGCACTCCTCAAGCCCTGCCTCGCCTTCACTCAAATAGCGGGCAAGCCACGTATAATCCGTTGTCGGCGACACTCCATAACGTTGGCACAACGCGCGTATGTTCGCCTCAGGAGCTGAAGCGAAATGCATCCATTCTCTCTTTATCTCCATTGCAGAGCTCGTTTCCCACGGCAGCTTGTCTCTCTATTGAGAAAAATGCCGCTTATAGTGTTCACCCTCTTCCCGAACATATGTCCACCATCTCTCAAGTCTGGACAGGATGGATGAAGGCCCCCCTATGGTTTTATCTCTTTACGCTCCATATTTTGGAAAAAGTGGATGCGGCGGGTTTCTTTCAAACGGCTGTTCACCATTTCCCCTTCAACAAGCTCATAACCCATCAGCGCGAAAATCCGCTCCTCAATAAAAAGCGGACGCGAGTTGCCATACCAGTCCGTGCAGGAAGCCTTGCATTGGTCGTTTTTATTTTGAGCTTTGAGAGAAGCCGTCAACGCGCCCGCTTCAGAAAAGCGCAAATGATGGTTTCTCAGGAAAAGAATGCCGTTGGAAGTTTCCTTCAACTGTTTCCATCCAGGGCGGCCGCTGCGCGCATAGGGCAATCCCAGCAAGCCACTCTCGTCATCCTCCGCATCGGGTTTATAGAAAAAACCATGGCTGCGGGTTTCGCCTTGCGCGGCATTGCTGAGTTTGAAGGTGTCGGCAATGCGCGCCATTTGTTTCAATGCCGACGCTTCATCGGCAGGGGGAGGTGTTGGGTTAGGGGAGGGGTTTGGGGGTTGGAAGTCAAGAACGCTGAAATACAAATGGCCCGCATTTCCGCCCACCAGCAGCGGCGCTTTCCCCAAAGCTTCAATACGGTCCACACGGTGTGGCAGGTGGATGCTTTCAACCTGCTGAGGGTTGTCCCATTTCAGGAGATAGGCCAGGCCGGGCGTCTTTTCTTTTGTCGGCATCCAGGTTTCCCCCGCGCCATAGACGAGATAATCGCCGACATAGCGGTTTTGAAAGCTATATGCACCTTTAGGTGCAGGCAGCGGATGGTAGTGCTCGGGCAGCGCGGAGGTGGAGCCGTCGCCAAAATGACTCAAGGGGGTCCGCAGCAGGGCGAACTCATGACTGCCTTTCTCAGAGGCCCACATGGAGGGGGCAGGGCCTTCGGCGCGGAGCAGCACATGGAGGTAGCCGTCCGCGCTTTCCAAAAAGGAAAACTGATCGACGGGGCTGCCATAAGTTTTCAAAGCCGTGGGAGCTTCCTGCGCATTCAAAGGCAGACGGAAGACGGAAGAGGAGACGCGCGTCGGTTGGGCAGGTCCTTCATAATAAGGATGAAAGGGTGCAATCCAGACATATACCGCATCCTTGGCGACATAAAATTCGCGACCGGGCGGGCCCAACACCGCCAAGGCCGAGCACTCCAGTTTGTCTGCGGCAATTTCGCAGGTTGTAACGGTGTGCAGGGCGATGCCCTCTAGGGCCGGGTTGAGCTCATCCGTCGTGCGATAAATTCGTGTCGCGGGCGCAATTGGCTTGAAGGAGGGGGCTTCATTCTTTTGCCATCGGAAGGCGGCAGGAAAATTGTCCAGCGGGTTACCATAAAAATTGAGATACAGCGGGGTATAGAAGATGAGGGTATTGCCGATTAGGCGGCTGGCATAGTTGCGCGAGGAATAATAATCATTGGAGCGCAGGACATAGGTGGCGCGATAGCTCAAATGCCCGCTGTCATCCATGTCAAAAAGGACAACTTCCGTGCCGCCCTTGCTGTAGCTATAGCCGATGACCACAAGGGTATTGCCGGAAATCAGCATCTCGTCATACCAGGCATGGCCGCTGGAACCCGGTGCGAAAGCGTCCTTCATGTCGACGGGCTGCAAGGCCTTGTCTCCAATGTGCACGGTGAAAAGACGTCCCCGACGCAAAACAACCAGATGGTTTTTGTGAAGCTTGACGATGCCGCCTTCATCCACGCCCACCGTCTGGTTGTTGGTAATGGATTTGCCTCGCGCTGAGCGCTCAGACTCTTTGGGCGCGGCCCCTATTCCATTTTGAGACGCAGCAGAGGAAGATACATCCATCTTGTTTGCATCCATGTCCTTGGATTGACGCCTTAGCGTTTTTTCAATGAGGCTCTTTTTTTCTTGCAGCCAGGCATTCAATTCTTCTTCCGAAGCGAAGGCGCTCAAACTTTTGTTGGAGGCGCTCAAGCTTTCGTTGGAGGCATTCAAGCTTTCGTTGGAGGCGCTCAAGTTTTCGTTTGTCGGCTGCGCTACCTTGGCAGGGCAGGCGAGGCAAATGGACAGCAAGGCGCAGACCACCGCTGCCTTTTTCTTGGAAGGCCTCTCAACATGCCCAGGAGTCATGACAGATTTTTTCATAAACCATTCTGCTTTTTGAAAAAGAAGTGGAACGACAACAGCGACGCGCAGCTTAGCATGCTTGGAAGCATGGCAAGACTCTGTTGGGTTATGCGCCCTTTAACCTGTCACCGGCTGGTGGCACACCGCTTCAATGTTGTGCCCGTCCGGGTCCAACACAAAAGCGCCATAATAGCTCGCATGGTAATGCGGCCGCACCCCGGGCTTCCCATTATCGCGCCCGCCTGCCTTGAGGGCAGCCTCATAAAACGCATCCACAAGCTCCCTGCTGTTGGCGCGGAATGCAATATGAATAGGAGGGTGGTTAGGGGCGCCCTCCCTCAGCCAAAAATCCGGCTTTCCTTTTTCTCCGAAGCCCCTGCTGGCTGCAGGCCGACTCGCAGAAGCCGGAAGTTGGACCAGAAGCTCATAGCCGATAGCCGCCAGCGTGGATCGATAGAATTCCTCGCTGACATTTATATCGCTCACGACTAAACTCATGTGATCAATCATGGCTCATCCTTTTACAATTTTTTGACAAACTTTATACAGCAATCAAACAACTCATCGGCTCTGGCAGCGCAAAATGGTGTCGCTTATGTTGACAAAGGAGAATTTATGCAAATGAGACATTGTTTGGCTGCACTGACGCCCTTGGTTTTCGCGTTGAGCGCGAATGCTGGAACAACACCCGTGGTGACGATTAAGTCGGAGCTTGCGGCGCCGGTTATCTTGGAGAACACACAAGACAAAAATTATGTAAAAGTTTCACTGACGGGTTTTTCGCTTGAAACCCAAAAGCGCAGTCCCATCAATCTGTCGTTGGTTATAGATCGTTCAGGTTCCATGAGTGGCGATCGCATTGAAAAGGCGCGTGATGCAGCCATTATGGCGGTGAACATGCTGGACAGCAACGACACCTTGTCGGTGGTGATTTATGACGACACAGTCGATGTTATTGTCCCGGCGGCAAAGGTAAAAGACAAGAATAAGCTGATTGAGACCATTAAGAAGCGTGTTCATGCACGCGGCTCGACGGCGCTGTTTGCCGGCATCAGCAAAGGCATTCATCAGGTCAGCAAATATCTCGACAAGGAGCAGGTCAACCGCATCATCCTATTGTCGGATGGCCAGGCCAACGTTGGCCCCTCTTCCGTCAGCGAATTGTCTGAGTTGGCGCGAATTGCCGCCAAAAAAGGGATTGCCATTACAACCTTGGGGATTGGCGAGGGCTATAACGAAGACCTGATGGCAGCCATCGCCGGCTATAGCGATGGCAACCATGCTTTTGTCGAAAAGCCTTCCGACTTGGAAAAGATTTTTGCCAAAGAGTTTGGTGATGTGATGTCGGTTGTCGCCCAAGATGTTGAAGTCATCATCGAATTGGCCAACAATGTGAAACTTGTGCGCCTGCTCGGTCGTGACGGCGAAATTAAAGGCAACAAGGCAAGCGTCAGGTTGAATCAACTCTATTCCAATCAGGAAAAATATGTATTGTTGGAGGTGATTCCAGCCAAGGGAACACATGCTGAAACCAAACCTTTTGTGGAAGTCAACGTCAGCTATGACAACCTGAGCACGAAGAAAAAAGACACCTACCAAAAAGCGCTCCCCATTCGTTATACCGCTTCGGCAGCGGAAGTGAAGAGTGCGGTTGTTGAAGAAGTGTTGGCCGATTCTGCAATCCAGTCCATGGCATTGGAAAATGAACGCGCCATTCGGTTGATGGATGAAGGCAAAATGGTTGAAGCGAAAGAAGTCCTCAACAAGGGCGCCAGAAGCTTGGAGGCATTGCCGATAAGCTCGCCTGCAGCCAAGCAAAAAGTTCAGGAAAATGTGAGTCAAAATGACAAACTGATTGAACGCATGGGAAAGGAAGACGCCGTTTCTTCGCGCAAAGCGCTCAAGGAACAAGGCTATAATACGCAAATGCAAAACAAGAAATAGCAACAGTGCTATTGAACACTGCCGGCGGCGGTGGCCGTCGGCAAACAAAACCTTATGCTCAAACGAAAGCCCAGAAGTCTGTTGATTGCGGTGGCGGTGATGTTCACCGTTGTTGGGTTGATTGCCTATTTTGGCTTTCGAACGCTGGAGCATGAAGTTTTGCTGCGCCACTACCAAGCGCAGACTCTGGCGCAGACGCGCATTGCGCAGGCAGGAACGTTTGTTTTGAATTGGCTGGAACAAAGAGCGGTCCGTTTTGACGCGCTGATGGCGTTGACGACATATGACGATTCAGCCTTGAAAGCCGTTATTGAAAAAGACGATGACATTGAAAGCGTCTTTGTGCTGCAGAAGAACAGATTGCATTATCCAAACGAAAGGCAGTTGCTGACGCAAAAGGAGCAGGATTGGGTGCGGCTGATTATGCCGATTGTTCATGATCCAAGTTTGCTCCATGGTCACAACATCAAGGACGAACAACAAGCGCCATCGGCCGGCTGGTTTATTGTCAACGAAACCCAGGAACCGGTGCTGATTTATTGGCGCAACAAGGGCGGCAACAGCGTTGGTTTTCGGGTTTCCTATATTAAACTGTTGTCCGACATCATCAACGCCGCGGATTTTGATTTTGGAAATGACTTGCTGGAAATAAAGGAGAATGGTCGTTTGCTCTACCAAAGCAAAACATTCGAGCAACTTGGGCGGATGGAGCAGCTTGGCGCGCTGCATCTGCCTTATCCGTTGTCAGCATGGCAGATTGAATATTATGGCCGGCCGACGAATGCGCTCATCGTCTATGGTTGGGGTGGTTTATTTCTTTTGGCGCTAATGACAATTGCCGGTTTAATTGTTTTTCGCTTCTATCGCGAATACACGCAGACAGCGCGTCTGGCCCAGCAGCAAGTGGGTTTCGTCAGCCAAGTGTCGCACGAATTAAAAACACCCCTCACCAACATTAGGCTTTATGCTGAGTTGTTGAAAGAAGACTTGAGCGGCAGCAGCGAAGAAGGACTGCGCTATGCTGAAGTGATTGTCAGAGAAAGCCAACGCTTGTCGAGGCTGATTCAGAATATTTTGACGTTTACGCGCGCGCCGAAGCTGAACATTCAACCGATTGAGCTTCACACATTCATCCAAAAAATAGCGGATGGTTTTATGCCCTCGTTTCAGGCGAAGGCAATGTCCATTGTCGTGAATATGCCCCAACAACTCAGCATCCACAGCGATGTGGATAGGTTGACGCAAATCATCAGCAATTTTCTCAGCAATGCCGAGAAATATGCCGCAGCAGGAAAACGGGTTGAGCTGACGGTGGACAGTCAAGCTGAACATGTGGACATTGCCGTGCGCGACTATGGTGTTGGCATTCCGGAAAAGGAAGTCAAAATGATTTTTCAACCCTTCTATCGCGTTAAATCAGCGATTACGGAAGGGGTAGCGGGGACGGGGATAGGGCTAACGATTGCCCGCCAATTAGCAGAAAGTTTAGGCGGAGAAATTCTGGTTAGCCATCCTGTGCCGGGCGTACAATTTATATTGCGGCTAAAGCAAAGCGGGAAGCCCTTTGCGTCAGAAGGTGGTCTCAAATGAGAATTTTGGTAGTGGAAGATGACGCGCATATCCGCGAGGGATTGATAGAGGCGCTGTCTCGCGAAGGTTATGCATTGGTTGCCGCTGAAAACGGCAAACAAGCTTTGGAGTGCTATGAAAAGGAAAAGCCGGACTTCATCATTCTGGACATTATGATGCCGGAGTTGGACGGCTATTCGGTGTGCCGTGCAATCCGCAAATTGGATGAGCAGATTCCGATAGTTTTTTTGTCGGCCAAAGGGGAAGAAGTGGACCGCGTTGTTGGCTTGGAGCTGGGGGCGGACGACTACATCAGCAAGCCGTTTGGCGTCCACGAAATTAGGGCCCGCATTAAGACGATTGCCAAGCGCTGTTTGCGTCAGAAGCTTGCGGGCGCGGACACGGAAGCCTTTTCATTTGGAGACTTGACCGTTTTTCCCAGAGAGTTGTGCGCGACACGTGGTGCAGAACGTTTGGAACTCTCTTTGCGCGAACTTAAAATAATAGAATGTCTCTATCGGCATAAAAATCAGGTTGTAACCAGGGATATGCTGTTTGATGTTGCCTGGGGATATGAGCATATGCCCAACAGCCGGACTTTAGATCAGCACATTTCAAAATTACGTAAAATGATTGAAGTGAATCCCGATACCCCGGTTTTAATCCGTACCGTACATGGCCTAGGCTACCGCTATCAGGAAAATCTACCTAAGAGTCGCTAAAGCAACCTCCTTCCAATTTGAATAGAGAATACATTAAGAAACTCATAAAAAACGCAAGGCAGGCAAAGTGCGGCACATGCTTGGGAAGCGCGTGCTTTCCTGTTTGCGAAACCTGGCTATACTCCCTTGCTTGCCGCTGCCGAAGCTGTGCCAAGGCGGAGGTTTTGTGTTTGTACAGGTGACAAATGATTGAAGTGGAGAATTTGAAAAAATACTACAGCGTTTTTCGGCGTGAGCCGGGGCTGAAAAACAGCCTCAAGGCGTTGTTTCGCCGCCATACAACCGAGGTGAAGGCGGTGGATGGCCTCTCTTTTCACATTTCAGAGGGCAAGCGCGTGGGTTTTTTGGGGCCCAACGGTGCAGGCAAGACGACGACACTCAAAATGTTGTCGGGCTTGCTTTATCCAAGCGGCGGAAAAGTGCTGGTGGATGGACACCTGCCTCACAAGCGCGAAACCAGCTTCTTGAAAAAAATCATCCTCGTCATGGGACAAAAGCAGCAACTGCTTTGGGACTTGCCGCCGCTGGAAACTTTGGAGTTAAACCGCGCCATTTATGAAGTGCCGATGCCTGTTTTTCGCAAGCGCCTGGGAGAGTTGACAGAGCTTTTGGGCATAGGCCCTCAATTGCGGACGCCCACAAGGCAACTGTCTTTAGGGGAGCGGATGAAGTGTGAGTTAGCGGCGGGGTTAATTCACGGCCCCAAGCTTTTGTTTTTGGATGAGCCCACCATTGGTTTGGATGTTTCCATGCAACAAACCATTCGGGAGTTTATCCGCAGCTACAATGAAAGAGAAGGCGCAACGTTAATTCTCACCAGCCACAACATGGATGATGTTGAGGCCTTGTGTCCGCGTATTTTGGTGATTGACAAGGGGCGGTTGTTGTTTGACGGCTCCGTTGCTGAATTGGTTGCCCAAGTGAAGCCGGAAAAGCGTATTGGCCTACGTTTTGAGGGCAGCAGTCTACCTGAAAACCTAGAGGCCTACGGGAGGGTTATTTCAGCAGGGGCAGGCGAAGCCATATTGCAATTAGGCCTAGGGGAAGTCAGTGAAGTTTTAGGCCAATTGCTGACACGTTTTGCGATTAAGGACCTAACGGTTGAGAACCCCCCCCTTGAAGAAGTGATGAGCGAACTTTTTTCGAAGCACGCATTGACGAGGAACGAAGAGGCGGCGGAGTTTTCATGAAGCGTCTTCTCAAAATGTTGCCCAGTTTGCTTCGTGTTGGTTTTGCCGAGAACATTGCCTACCGTGCGGAGATGCTGATTTGGGTATTGGCGACCACCATGCCTTTTGTGATGATGGTGTTATGGCGCTCGGTAGCCGAGCATTTCCCCATTGTAGGCGGCATGGGACAAACCTTGGGCCCCTTGCAAATGACGCACTATTTTTTGGCTGTTTTTGTCGTACGCCAAGTGGTGAGCGCTTGGGCTGCTTGGGAGATGAATTTTGAAATTCGGCAAGGGACTTTGTCCATGCGGCTTTTAAAACCCCTTTCGCCGCTGATAAGTTATGCCGTTAACGGGCTAACAGGTTTACCTTTACGTCTGGTAGTAGCCTTACCCGTACTCCTGATATTTTTCCTATTAGGCGGGCTTAGGGACGGTGCGGAATACCGTTTGTTTTTTCTCTTACCCTTAGCACTGTTGGGTGGCTGGCTGATTGTATTGTTTGCTCACATGTCCATAGGCAGCCTGGCGGTTTTTACGGGCAGCAGCATTCGAATCATGGAAGTGTGGATGGCGGCCTTTTTTGTATTTTCGGGCTATTTATTTCCCTTGGATTTGTTTCCGGACTGGCTTGCTTCCATTGGGGATGTTTTGCCCTTTCGCTACCAATTGGGGTTTCCGGTTCAACTGCTGACGCTTTCGTTGAGGATGGAGGATGCGCTGATTCTGCTGGGGAAGCAGTGGCTATGGGTGGTGGCCTTAGGCAGTTTAACTGGGCTATTGTGGAGGAAGGGTGTCCGGCGTTTTGAGGCTTTTGGGGGCTAGCATGTGGCGTTATTTCAAACTGCTGGGGATTCAGCTCAAAGCTTCGCTTTTGTTGTCCATGCAATACAGGGCGGACTTTTTTATAGACGCGGTGATTTCCCTGTTTTGGGCAGCGACGGCCATAGCGCCCTTGTGGGTTGTCTATGGCGACAAAGTGCAGGGGAAAATTCCCGGGTGGAGTTTAGGTGAAGCCATGTTGGTGGTGGGTTGTTTTGTATTTTTGCAAACGGTATTGGATGGCGCCATTCAACCGAGTTTGCAAACCGTCGTAGAGCACATTCGCAAAGGGACATTGGACTTTGTTTTGCTCAAGCCTGCGGATGCCCAATTTCTGGTTTCCACGGCGCGGTTTCAGCCTTGGAAGGCGAGCAGTTTTTTGGCTTCGTTGGTTATTTTCGCAGTGGCTTTTGCTCGTCTGGGTTTTTGGCCCTCGTTGGGGAATTGGGCTCAAGGGGCCTTGTTGTTGTTGTTGGCCGTTGTATTGCTGTATTCCTTGTGGATATGGGTTGTCAGTGCTGCTTTTATTGTGGTGAAAGTGGATAACCTGACTTTTCTGCTAAGCTCTGTTTTTGATATAGGGCGTTGGCCCAGCAGCGTATTTCGCGGTATCCTTCGATGGGTGTTCACTTTTGTTATCCCCACAGCGCTCATGACGACTTTTCCTGCAAAAGCCTTGCTGGGTGTTTTAAGTTGGGCAGAGCTTGGGTTAGCTGTTGTCTGCACGGTTATTTTTGCAGTTGTTTCGCGTTGGGTTTGGTTGCGTTCCATTCGTCGTTATACCTCCGCCAGCAGCTAGGAGAAAGGGGGCGAGGTTGGGCGCATAGAGTGTCCATTCCATGAATAAAAGTTTTGCGGGTTAGCGAAGCAGTCTAGGCGGGCAGGGAAGGTTTTGGGCCATAGTTTAAATATGGCTTTATATTCTTTTTGGTTCAGCTGTTGACTGTGCACTGGAAGGGGAAGCGTGAAAAGATTTATGTCCTTTAAGGCATTTCAGTTTAGGCTGATTTGTTTTTAGAATACGGGAGAGGTTGAGGCGAGGGACCAGTTTGTTTTTGAGAAGTGAAGCATTGTGTTTGAAAACGTATTGCGAGTTTCAAACAAAGTTTTAAATAAAGGGTTGCAGGGCACAGACGTTGTCTGGTCATCTGCGTTTCATAAAAAGGAGTTGCTTGTGCTGAGAAAAATTATTTTTGGAATGGGAATGGGGACGTTGATTGTCATGTTGGGTTGCCCTTCCAGCTATCCCAATTGCAAGGCAGATGACGAATGTAGCGAAAAAGGTGAGGTTTGTGTTCAGGGCACATGCAGAGAATGTGCGACAGATGCGAATTGCAAACTTGGATTTGTTTGTGATGCGAACAGATGTGTACCACGGCCGGAATGCATGGCTCATGCGGATTGTAGCGAGGGGCAGCTTTGTGTAGACAACAAATGCGTTGCAGACCCTTATGCGAAAGCTGCGGGTTCATGCGTCAGCAACAGCGAGTGTCCCTCTGGGCAGGAATGCCAGGATGGTTTTTGTACAACAGCTCAAGCAGCAAAGTGTACTTTGCCAACCATTTATTTTGGGTTTGATGAGAGCCAACTCAGTTTTTCAGCTCAGTCAGAGTTGTCTTCGCTTGCAAACTGCTTGAAACAAATTCGCATGTCGCTCAATGTTGAAGGGCATGCAGACGAGCGTGGCACCGAAGAATATAACTTGCAGCTGTCCAACCGTCGAGCGGCTTCCGTCAAGCGTTATTTGAGTACTTTGGGTGTAGAGTCCAGCAGTTTAAATACCCTTGGCTATGGCAAAAACCGCCCTGTCGCTCGCGGCTCCAACGAAGAAGCCTGGGCAGCCAACCGCCGTGTGGAGTTTGTTCCGCGCTAACTCTCCAGCAGTTGCTTCAACTGTTGCTCGTCGAGAATGTCCAGGCCCCATGCTTTTGCCTTTTCCAGCTTGGAGCCGGCATTCTCGCCAGCGACAACCCAGTTTGTTTTTGCAGACACGGTTTCCGTGACTTTCCCGCCTCGTTTTTCAATTTCGGCTTTGGCTTGCTCTCGCGATAGGGTGCTAAGGCTTCCGGTGAGCACCAGGCGTTTTCCTGAAAGGGCGTGCCCCCCTGAAGCGGGAGTGAGGTTTTCGGCCACAAAGGCAATTCCCACAGCCAAGAAGTCGTTGATGAGTTGACAGTTGTTGGGGTTGGCGAAGTGCTCAAGAATTTCGCGTGCGACTTCTGGACCGATGTCGTGGACTTTTGTGAGCTCTTCAAAATTTGCCCGCATGAGCGCTTCTATGTTTTGAAAATGAGCGGCAAGTGCCTTGGCGGTGACTTCGCCGACTTGGTGGATGCCCAGGGCGAAAATAAAGCGTGCAAGGCGGCAGGTTTTTGAATGCTCAATGGCCGCCAGCAACTTTTGGCAGCTTTTTTCTCCCATACGCGGCTGCGCCATCAGTTGCTCAAAGTTGAGGTGATAAATGTCCACAAGTCTTTTGACAAGGCCCGCCTCTATCAACTGCTCCGCGCGCTGCTCGCCAAGGCCTTCAATGTCCATGGCTGTGCGAGAAGCGAAGTGGCAAATTTTTGCACAAAGCTGAGCTGGGCAAGAAAGCCCTGTGCAACGGGTGGTGGCCTGGTTGGGCACGCGGTAGACGGCCGCCTGGCAGGAGGGGCAGAGGGGGGGAAAGGAGAAGGGGCGCTCACCACCCGTCCTTCGGCTGGGGATGGGGGCCACAATTTCAGGAATAACGTCACCCGCACGACGGACAAAAACCCAATCGCCGATGTGAATGTCCTTGCGCAACAGCTCGTCCTCATTGTGCAAGGTAGCGCGAGAAATGCACGCGCCGCCCACCATTACCGGGCGCAACAGGGCAAAAGGCGTCAACACCCCCGTCCTCCCGACGCCGACTTGAATGTCTTCAACCCGTGTTTCCACTTCCTCGGATGGAAATTTATAGGCGACGGCCCAGCGCGGATTTTTGGAAGCCTCCCCCAGGCGCTCTCGAAACTCTGTCAAGTCCACTTTGACAACGAGACCATCCATTTCATAGGGGAGGGTGGCGCGCTCCTGCAAAAGCTGCTGATAGAAAGTTTCAACCTCTCCCAGTCCCTTGGCATGAAAGCGCAGCGGGTTAACAGGAAGCCCGTGGGCCTCCATCCACTCCAGTTTTTGGAGGTGGGAGGCGAAAGTTTTCCCCTGGGCCAGCTCATAGAGAAAAACCGAAAGCGGACGCCCCGCCACAACACGGGCGTCCAGTTGACGCAAGGAGCCGGCCGCGGCATTGCGCGGGTTGGCGAAGAGGGGCTCATTGTGCTGGGCGCGAAGCGCATTGAGGTTTTGAAAGTCCGTCTTTTGAATGAAGACTTCGCCGCGCAATTCGAGGGTGTCCAGGAGGCCGGCCTCCCCTTCAAGCCTTTTGGGGAGGTTTTGGATGGTCAGAATGTTGTGCGTAATGTCCTCGCCCACCTCCCCATTGCCCCGTGTAGCGCCTCGAATAAGCTTTCCCTGTACATAGGTGACGGATATGGCCAGTCCATCTAATTTAGGTTCGCATATATATTCGACGGAAGTTGCGCCCAAAAGCTCACAGACACGCAGGTTAAACTCGCCCAACGCTTCTTTATTAAAGGCATTGGCAAGGGAGAGCATAGGGGGGAAGTGGGGGACTTTTTTAAAGCTTTCCCTAGGGGGGGAGCCAACGCGCTGGCTAGGGGAGTCCGTGGTTTTCAGCTGCGGGTATAGGTTTTCGAGAAGCTCCAGCTCTTTGAGCAATGCGTCATAGGAAGCATCGCTGATTTCGGGAGAATCCAGTGTATAATAGCGGTGGTTGTGGTAGGCAATGAGGGATTTCAGTTCTGCGACACGCAGAGTTGGATTCATGTTTTTCCCTTTAATAGAATAGCGCCCTCAGTTTTTAACTCTTATTCTTGACAAGTCGTTTTCTTTCTTTCTAGCCTAGCGCCTCCAAATGCACGGCACAATTCCCGGGTGGATTTCCCCGAGACGGCTGTCGCATACGTTTCCCTCTTCAGGAATTTTTCACAACATGAACAAAGTTCGTTCCGAAAAAAACAAGTCTACAGAAAATGGCACAAACGAGGATGCTCCACGTCGCACAAAGGCTGACGAAGAGAAACCGGCTCGCAGAAAGTCCCGTGCGAAAGCCAAAGCCGTTGTTGTCGAAGAGCAAGAGCCCTTGCCTTTGGAAGAGCCAACGCAACCGGAAGAGACGACGCACCCTGTGAGGGATGAAGAGTTTCAAGACATGGCTTTGTGTGGCGCAGCCGAAGAGTCCTTGGAGTCGGCAGAAGTCGAAGACGCTGCGGAACCCTTGCAGGCTTTGAGTCTGAATGACTTGAAGCACATGAAAATAACAGAGCTGTCGAAGATGGCTCATGAGTTGGGCGTCCAGGATGCGCAGGGTTTGAAGAAGCAGGAGTTGTTGTTTTCTGTTTTGTCGAATGTTGCGGAGAAGCACTATGAAGTGCGCGCCGAAGGCGTCATGGAGCTTCTGTCGGACGGCTATGGTTTTTTGCGTTCCGCGGACTCGGACTACCAACCCAGTCCGGATGACATTTATGTTTCGCCTTCGCAGGTGCGTCGTTTCAATTTGCGCCCGGGCGACACCATCAGCGGCCCCATTCGTCAGCCGCGCGAAGGGGAGCGTTTTTTTGCACTCCAGCGTGTGGACACCATCAACTTTGCGGACCCGCTCTCTTCGGATGTGAAGGAGAGGATTCTCTTTGACAACCTGACGCCTTTATACCCCACGCAGAAGCTGACTTTGGAGCATGAGTCCAGCGAGTTGACGACGCGCATTATCGACATGTTTTGTCCCATTGGCTTGGGCCAGCGTTGTTTGATTGTGGCGCCGCCCAAAGCAGGGAAGACGGTTTTGTTGCAAAACATTGCGCATGCCATTTCCCACAACCACCCCGACATTTTTTTGATTGTTTTGTTGGTGGATGAGCGTCCTGAAGAAGTGACGGACATGCAGCGGAGCGTGCGCGGGGAAGTGGTGTCTTCAACGTTTGATGAGCCTGCGACGCGCCATGTGCAGGTTGCAGAGATGGTGATTGACAAGGCCAAGAGGCTGGTTGAGCAAAAGCACCACGTCTGCATTCTGTTGGATTCCATTACGCGGCTTGCGCGTGCCTACAACACGGTGGTGCCTCCCTCGGGGAAAATTCTTTCGGGTGGTGTGGATGCCAATGCTTTGCACAAGCCCAAGCGTTTTTTTGGTGCAGCGCGCAACATTGAGGAGGGCGGCTCGCTCACCATTGTTGGGACGGCGTTGATTGATACGGGGAGCCGTATGGACGAGGTGATTTTTGAAGAATTCAAGGGGACAGGAAACTCTGAAATTGTCCTCGACAGGAAATTATTTGAGAAGCGGATTTTCCCTTGTCTGGACATCAACCGCTCCGGGACGCGCAAAGAGGAGTTGTTGTTGCCGCAAGCGGATTTGGTGCGCATAACGGCGCTGCGACAAGTCTTGCATCCGTTTACGCCCATTGATGCGATGGAATTTGTTTTGAAGCACATGCGCCCCACCAAATCCAATGCGGAGTTTTTGGGCTCGATGAATCGCTGAAATGTTGGTTTTTTGCCCTGCGGGCGGCCGCTTTTGCCGCCCTTTGAGTGGTTTTATTGGCCCCTAGCGGGGGGGCCCTACCCGTCAGTTGTTTAATTTCTGCCATTCACGTTTTTAAAGCTCCAAAAGCGATAGCCGAGATAGCTGGCCGCCAGGGTAATGGGCAGAGAAAATACATAACTCCCTATTCGGCCGCTACCCAACGAGAGGAAAACATACATGGTTATGAGGCCAAGTCCAAGACTGCACAGGTTAACAACCACAAACTTGGCCAAGGGCGAAAACCCCGTGTCCGCGGCGCGAAATGTCCAGGCTCTGTTCATGAAATAGCTGAACAGACAAGCCACGCTCCAAGAAAGGGTATTGGCCAAATAGAGACTCATCACCGCAGAGAAAAGCAGATAAAGGCAAAACGCAATGGCGGTGTTTAGCACGCCTATGCAGCAAAACCTGAGCACACGCCCAACATTTGCGGATGTGCATAATTGTTTTAGCATGCAAAGTGTCCTCATCCTTTTTTTAGTGGCACACATGTGTCGCGCCGCTGCCGAAGTTTTTCGGCGGAACGCTTAGCATTTTTTCTCCACAATATAGCGGGGGCGACGTTTTACTTCGGTATAAATTTTAGCGAGATATTCTCCAATAAGGGTAAGGCAAAAAAGCTGTACCGAACCTAAAAACAACACAGCAATCATCAAAGAAGTCCAGCCGGAAACGGTTTCGCCCCGCACCCAAACCAGCAGGGCCAAAAAACTCTGTACAAGGGCCACCAGAAAAGCGAGCAGGCTGCACAAGCCGGCCAAACGCAAGGGTAGGCTGCTAAAGGAAGTGATGCCCTGCCAAGCAAACGCAAGCATGCGCCTGAGGGGATATTTGCTTTTTCCATGCTGCCGTTTTTGGCGCTCATAGGCCACAGCAGCGCTGGGAAAGCCTATGGAAGGGAAAATGCCGCGCAGAAAAAGGTTCGTCTCGCCATATTGCGCCAGCGCGTCCAAGGCAATTCGGCTTACCAGACGATAGTCCGCGTGCTGCGACACCATGCGTACGCCTATCCGCCTCATCAGCCCATAGAAAAGTCCCGCCGTATGGCGCTTAAAAAAAGTGTCTGAAGCCCTGTCCCCCCGAATGCCATAAACAACCTCACAACCTTCGGCATAACGCCCTAACATGGCGGGTATGGCTTGAATATCATCCTGCAAGTCGGCGTCCATGCTGATGAGGCAGTCCACCTCGCCGCGTATTTCCAGCATGCCGGCCAGCAAGGCATTCTGGTGGCCCACGTTGCCCGCCAACTTCAGGCCCCTGCTGTGAGGATTTTGGATGCTGTGCTTTTCAATCATCTGCCACGTGTTGTCGCGGCTGCCGTCATCCACATAGAAGACAAAGCTGTTGTCCTGAATGAGCCCATCGCGTTTCAATGAAATAAGAAACGCATCCAGCGTTTGCATGACATGGGGAAGGCCAGCCTCCTCATTGTAGCAGGGAATTACCAAGGCGAGACGGGGGGGGACTGCGCTTCATAGAAAACTCCCATAAATTTATTCGGCTATAAAAAATAGGGTATGCTTTTAGTTGTGCCCGTTGTGTGTTTTTTCAGTTCGACTTAGCAAGAAGCTTGTGCTCACATTTTCAGTGGATTCATAGGCGGGCGCTCCGCCTTCCGTCAGTTGGAAGTCGCCATACAGTTTTGCTGCCAAAAAATCTGCCGGCCTCCACTCGCCTTTATCCAAAAACAATAGGGCATGGTGGTTTTCCGAAATTTCTCCCAGATGGCTCATAGCAACATGCACAGGGTTTTGTTGGGCGCAGTCCCCGTGAATCCGTTTCAGTGTATAAGCTTCGCCTATGAGGCCTGTGCCGAAAATGCAGAACATGAAAACTTTGGCAAGCCGCTTATTTTTTGTTTCCATAAGCGTGTATTCCCGGTCCAGAAAGAGTCCCAACAGTATGGATATAAAGGGGAATACCGGATAGCTGTACCAAAACAGTTTTGAGGCTGACAACGAATAAAGAAGCAAGGGAAGTGTCGCAGCCAGTGCGAGTTTGAGGATGGTTTTAGCGTCGAAGTATAAAGGCACTGCCATAGATGGAGTCTTGCGTTGTGCTCTGGTTCGCAAAACCCAAAAAGTGCCCGCCATGGCCACAACCAAAACCCAAAATTTGTAACTCAGAGCAACAAACTCCAAATAATAGAAAGGGCCACCCCGATGGCCCTCTATGGTTTCTGTTGCCCGGTTGAGAAGATCATAGAAAACCATACGCTCGAAAAACAGAGTCCCGTCTAGTTGAAACCTCGCCAGTGCCCACAGCGCCACCGGCGCAAGCGCAGCCAACAGACACAAAGCAGCCTGTTTCATGGATTGTCGGGAGAGCGAAAAATCCATCAGAAAAAAACCTGACACAAGCAAAGCCATGGGGATGACATGAAAGCTTTTTGTCAAAAAAGCCAAGCCAGTCAGGAGGGAGGCCACATAATAGGCCGCATAACGTTTGGGCCAAGCCAGCACTGCCAGAAGTCCTGCGGTGTTGAACAAAAGAAAAAGAGCGTCCGGGTCCGCAGTGCGGGCATGGTGCCGCAGAAAAAACGCATTCAGAGAAAGAAAAATAAGACCGGAGAAGACAGCTGCGCGCGCAGAAATTTTCTTGCAACAGAATGTCAGCGTCAAAAAAAACATGAAACAGGCACATAGGGCGGAAAAAAAACGCAACCCCAGAGGGTTCACTCCAAACAATGAATAACCCAGTGCAACACCCCAAAAACTCAATGGAGGTTTGGCATTCCAATAGTCAGGCGCACCGCCATAGGTATTCATCAGAAAATTGCCATGCTGAAGCATTTCATAGGCGCTCAGGCCATGGCGGGCTTCATCCCAATCCTTCAACTGGCCGCCAGAAAGCTTGAAAAAGCAATTCGCCACAATGCACAGACATATCAACCCCAACAAAACCATATAGGCGCGGCGGATGTTGCCTGGCTCTGTGTTGTTGAGCATATGGGCCGGTTCACTCTTCTCCAGTAGGTGTTTTATCCTCATCGGCATTTTTCGCCTGGTAGGCGCACATGGCTTGGTGGCGTTGCCAATAGCGCGAAACGGCTTGGTGAAATTCTTCGCTTCCCCCAGGTTTCTTGAATTTTCCAAGTTTGACTTGAGTCTTGGCATGCCCCAAAGCTTTTTTCTCGGGGTGGGAAATCAACATGTGTTCTCCCCCAAGCGTCTTCTCCTCAAAATGAATTTGATGGACGCGCTCCCAAGGTATTTGCGGGTTGTCGTCGGGAAGCACAAGGCCGACATGATTGACTTCAATACGCCGGTTGCCTTTGAGCTCAAAATTCAGCGGCGGAAAATATTTGCGCACAATGGCCTCTTCTTCGGCGTTGTCCGGCCTATAGCGAGAGGCCAAATATTGCTCATGCGCCTCGGAAAATTCCTGCTCATAAATTTGCCACAAGCGCTGCTCAATGTCCGCTGCCGTCACAATCTCGTCGGCCCAACTGTGCGCGGGCGTTTGCGCCACAATTTCCCCATATTCGGTTTCAGCAACCTGGCAACCCACATTTTGCATGCGCTCATTCAGCGGCGGGTGTGAGTCATAGGGGTGCGGCGCCTGGTTTTCTTGTATTTGCGTGAGGAAGGACTCGGAGCGTGCATAGTCATGGAGGCCCGCCGCGACGAATTGCGCAATCCCCAAATGCTTGCCGTGTTTTTGTTTGTATTCAAACAACTGCTGCTCAATTTGCGTACGGTAGGCGTCATAGGCGACGATTTTAATGAGGGAGTGGCCGATGGCTTTTGCAGACACGGTTTGCGCTGCCACGCGGTCGGCAATAAACTCACGCTCACGTCTTTCACGCTGAAAAGCAAACTCAACAATCATTCTATAGAGTGCCAAGACATAATAGACGGGACGTGTCGTTTCGCTCTCATACATCATTTGGGCATATAAGTCATAATGTGCCAGCTTGGGGCCCAAAGCAGCACTGTTTTCGCTGTCGCCACCGCGCAAATGCGCCAATTCGTGCGCCAGCACGCCGTCGGCCTCCGTCATGTCCAAAATTCTCAGCAACGGAATGCTGACAAACAAAATGCGTCCCTTCAATGTGTTGTCACCCACAACAAGCGGTGCTTGAGTCACAAAAAACTGGGTGTCAATTCCGGCAACCATATGCTCAGGCGGCGCTGTTCCCACTTTCTTGGCGAGCACCTCAATGCGTTTCCAGAGTGCCGGCGCATCGTCCGGCTGCAAAAGCTCACCCGCAACCTCGCTTTCAGGCACACGCCTGAATATTTTGGAAGTGACATAAATGGCGCCACCCCCAACCGCAACGCCGATGACAGCAATTAACTGTGGCCAATATTGATTCAGAAAAAAGGCCGACACCCAAAATGACAGCCACACCAGCATCGCTCCCTGAATGAAAATGGCAGCGACACAAGTTGCCACCAGCAAACGCCAGCCAACAACAAAACTCATATATTGCATGCGTCGGTTGACGAAAGCCGCCGCACCCAAACCCAAAATGGCCAGCAATACGGCAAGGCCGCCCGCCAGCGTCCACTGGGCGGCTTGGCCCATGACATGAAACTGCCAAAGTTCGGAATAGGGTTTGCAAACGTCAGTGTCGGTCCAGCCTTCTTGTGAGGGGGGAGCACCGCATGCAGAGGAAGGCAAGGGCGCTTCTTTCAACTCAAGGAGCACCTCTTGTTTTTCAGCGGGCGACAAGCTGTTGTCTTTCTCAATGTTCCGCGCAACAGACTGGAGAATTTCAACATTCATTTTCCCCATGGCATGTTGAACAAAGACAAAAGCCAACCCAGGAACGAGAAACAAAGTCAGCAAGGCATAGGTGAAAACTTTTGCAAGCCTGCGTTGCAATTTGGAAGAAGCATGCATAGGTGGGGTTCCAATTCCAGCGTGTGCTTCAGACAGAAGGCTTGTCTTCAGCAGAGTTATTCGGGCCGAGCGTCAACACTTCGGCGCCTTGTTCTGTCACCAAAATGGTGTGCTCGAATTGGGCTGTGCGCGCCAAGTCTTCCGTGACGGCGGTCCATCCATCGTTCCAGTGCTCAGCATGGGGGCTACCGAGGGTTATCATCGGTTCAATGGTGAATGTCATTCCCGGGGTTATAAGGGTAGTGGCGGAGGGGTCGTCGAGGTGGGGGATTTGGAGCCCCGTCTGAAAGACGTCGCCGATTCCATGGCCGCAATAGTCCCTCACCACCCCCATGCCTTTAGCAGTAGCATAGGCTTGGATAGCCTGGCCTATAACCCTTAGGGGTAGGCCGGGTTTAACGGCGCCTATACCTTTCCAGAGGGCCTCATGGGTAGTGCGGATAAGGTTTTGGGACTTTTCATCAATGTTGCCCACCGCGAAAGTAGCGTTGGTGTCGCCGTGCATGCCTTCAAGGAAAATGGTGACGTCAATGTTGAGGATGTCGCCGTCCTGGAGGGGCCTGCTGTCGGGGATACCGTGGCAGATAATTTCATTAGCGGAGGTACAAATAGACTTAGGGAAGCCGCGATAATTCAGCGTACTGGGGTAGCCGCCGCGTTGAAGCATGGCCTCGTGCGCGATGCCGTCCAACGCATCGGTGGTGATTCCGGGACGAATGGCCTGGCTGGTGATTTTCAAAACCTCGGCAGCGGCCTGGCAAGCTTTGCGCAGCCTCTGAAGTTCCTCCGTATTCAGCAGTGTTTTGCCGCTGCCTTTTCCGGGGCGGCCGCTTTGGGCATAGTCCGGCGCCGCAATGTGGGGCGGGACGGTGCGTTTGGGGCTCAGCTTTCCGGGCATAACGCGGTGAGGCTCATTGCGTTTTCGCTCTTCGCGCAATTCTCTGCTGTCGGACTCTTTGTGGCAGCGTTTGTATTTGAGGCCGCTTTTGCACCAGCACAAGTCATTGGGCAAGCTATAAAAGCGCATAGGGGTTTTAAGGGGGGGTGTTATCGACATTGTCATAGCGAAAGTCTCAGCGAAACTCCTAGCAAGAAATGTCGCAGAGGGTGCAAGCTTTCTGTCTTTATGCGCGCCGAATGCCCTATGGGATGAACAAGGCCCGTGGTGTTGCACATTTTGTAGACTTCAGCTGAACAAAAACGCGTCCAACAAAGAGAAAGTATTCAAGTGAAACCGGTCTAAGCTTTCTGCATACGTATATGCCGTTCACTCAAAGCGCGGCAGAAGGTGCAGAAGGTGGCCTCGGCGCTGGCTTGGGGTAGGGTCCACGGGGGGTACATAGCGCAGCGTGGGTCCAAGCAGTGGTGGAGTCCGAAGTTATGTCCCAACTCGGCAATAGCGAGGCGGAAAATTCTTTTTTGGGAAGGCTCTATTTCTTCATGAGGGGGAAGGTTCAGCAGGGCACGCATACTTTTATAGTGGCTCAGTCCCAGCGTAGGCAGCTCTCCTGTCAAGAGTTTGCGTGTTTGCAGTTTTCGTTGTGTCAAATAGAGCGTTCGGTCATTGGGCAAGCCGTGGACTTTGGGCGCCGAAGCGAGCAGCAGGTGACCGTCCACAGGCTCCTCGTCTCCCAGGGGCCACGGGACTTGTCCTGCCAACTCGCAGCCTATGCCGAAGGAAGCATACAAATGGCGTTGGAGCGCCTTGAGGAATTTGGGTTCATATTCTTCGAAGTAGGCAATGCGGATCATGTCGTCGTTTTTTTCTTTGCAGCGGGGCGTAGGGCGGCTTTTTTAGTTTTTTTAGCAGCTTTAGCCTGTTGGGTTTTAGCGGGGCGGGTTTTAGCCTGTTGGGTTTTGGTTTGGGCCGTTTTTTTAGTTTTGTTTGAAGGCGGTTTAGGCGAAGCGCGTTTTTGGCTAGGGCCGCGCTTAGGGGTTTTAGGGTGGCTTTGGGGGGTTATTTTATTTTTATTCTTTATTTTAGCCGTGAGGCCAGGGGGCGGCAAAACCACCTCCTCTATGGCCCTAAGCTCCTCCATCTCCTCCCCCCCCTCTTCGGTTATTTCCGGGCTATTTTCATCTTCAGGCTCTTCGAGGAGCGCGTCTTCGTCCAGAGCGAGCAAGTCCCTTTCCAAAGGTGTTTCAAGTTCCATCTGAAACTCCTCAGGGGTACGGCGGGGGCGGGCTTTGCCGACGGGGAACAAGACGGCGTCGATGCTGTCTTCCGCGTCGCAGGGCTCTACCCCGAGGGAGATGGCCATTTCCTCGACGAGCATGCTGCGTGCGTTGTTATAAAGCTCTCTTTCTTTGGAAGGCAGCGGGCGCAACTCGGAGAGGACTTGGAGTGCTTTGACGACTTCGGCCAAACTCATGAGGCTTCCGCGCGCCATATGCTCCGTATTGGTACGTGCGCGGGTTTTCCAGTCCAACGAGGCTTTGTCGCTGTTGGACTTGAGGAATTCGAGCACAGCGAGCACTTCGCTGCGTGCGGCCACTTTGCGCAGGCCGACGCTGGCGGCTTTGCTGGTGGGCACCATGACTTTGGCCCCGTCCATTTGGCGGACGAGGTGGATGAAGAGCAATTTTTGGCCGGCGACTTCTTTCTCTTCAATGCCGCTGATATTGCACAGGCCCTGGTTGGGATAGACGACGGCCTCTCCAATGGAGAAGGGAAGTGAAGTGTCTTCGGACATAGGGGCCTTTCCTGGGGGGCAAGACAGAGGGGGGCTATTTTTTCACATTCTTATTTTAGGAGTTGAAGAAAAAAAGTGGAAAAAGGGTTGGGGTTTGGGTGGGCAGCAGATGAAAAGTGGAAAAAAGTGGAAAATAGTGGATAAATAACCCAGGAGAAGGGAAGAAGAGGAAGGCAAAAGGGCAAAACTAAGGAGAAAGAAGAAAGGGCTGTTTGTGTTTAGAGGGGTATACGAGCACCAAATAGACGCCAAGGGGCGCACGAGTTTTCCCTCGAAAATGCGGGAAATTCTGTTGGCCTCCAGTGAGGACAAACTCATTGTAACGACGGCCTTGGATGCTTGTCTGCACGCCTACCCTCTCAAGGAGTGGGAGCAATTGGAGCAGGCATTGGGCCGGCGCAACCCCATGGAGGTAGGGGTGAAAACGCTGATGCGTCTCTATGTCGCCAATGCGCAGGAGTGTCCGCTCGACAGACTGGGACGGGTGTTGCTTCCACAGGCTTTGCGTTGCCATGCGCAGTTGGAGAAGGAGGTGCTTTGGGTAGGCATGGTGAAGGTGGTGGAGCTTTGGTCCAAGGAGGGTTGGGAGAAGGCGCAGAAGGAAGCGCGGGAGGCGGTGGATTCGGCCTCCGTACTCAACGTTTTGGCGGAATTGCGTCGCAGTTGAAAGGAGTGTTTGTGCGCGTGCCCTGGGTATTTTCCATTGAAGCAGACGGTGTCGCCATTGCGCGTTTAGAGGGGGAGATGGGCCGAGAGGAGATGGGGGGGATGAAGGAGGCTTTTGCGCGTTTGGTTGCGCGGGGCATTTTCGAGTTTGTGGTGGACTTTTCAGAAGTCACCCATGTGGACTACCGTGGCCTGCACAGCTGGCTCAGCTTTGCCAATTCCCTTAAAAAACAAGGCGGGGAAATAAAGGTTTGCGGTTTAACCCCCTATATTTATGCTATTTTTTGTTCCGCGGGGGTGCAGGAGGCCTTTGACTATTATGAAGGCATATGGCCTGCGCATGCGGCTTTTGGCGGCATAGCGGTGAGGCCGTTTGGCCACGACGTGGGGGCGGGGCGGGGGCAAGGGTTTCGTCTTGAGAAGGCCCTGTGAGCAGCGGGGGGCCAGAGGGGGGTGGCGTGGGCTACAGCGGGCATAAAAGTGTATTATTGGAGGAGACGCTGAAGTTGCTGAGCCCGAAGCCGGGGAAAAAGTTGATAGATGCCACTTTAGGAGCGGGTGGGCATACGGAGGCGCTGTTGCGCCGCGGCGCCCAAGTGACGGGCATAGAGCAAGACGAGGAGGCCCTGCGGTTTTGTGCGCAGCGCCTTCAAAGTTTTGGCGCCCAGTTTCAAGCCATATGTGGAAATTTCGCCGAGGTATTGGAGTCGGGGTTAGAGCCCTGTGACGGGTTATTGATGGATTTAGGGATTTCTTCGAGGCAATTAGACGCGGGGGGGCGGGGTTTTTCATTCCAAGTGGAGGGCCCCCTGGACATGCGTATGTCCCAGAAGGGGGCAACGGCTGCCGAGCTGATTGCCCTTTGGGACGAAAAGCATTTGGCTGCTGTTTTGAGGGAGTTGGGCGAGGAGCGTTTTGCCCCTGCCATTGCCCGCCGGTTGAAACAAGGGCTTCCTCAAACAACCTCGGAGGCCGTAGCCTGCATTGAGCGTGCGGTGCCCCGTGCCCATTGGCCGCGAAAAATTCACGTAGCGACGAAGTCCTTTCAAGCTTTGCGCATAGCGGTGAACAGGGAGTTGGAAGCCTTGGAGAGCGCGCTGAAAAGCCTTCCCAAATGTCTCAAAGTGGGAGGGGTTGTCGCCATTATTTCTTTCCACTCCCTGGAAGACAGGCGGGTGAAGCAGAGTTTTCTGGCCTACAGCGGAAGGGCGCCGCTTTTGGCAGAGCAAGCCCGTTTGCCCCTCAGGGGTGAAGCCTCAGAGGGTGCTGCCTTTGCGTTGTTGACGCCCAAAGCCATTCGTCCCACGGAGGAAGAGGTGGCCCAAAACCCGCGTGCGCGCAGTGCGAAGCTGCGTGCCCTTCAAAGGTTGGTTTGAATATGGCGCTGGTTATTTCCAAACGTTATGGAACAACGCTAAGCGGTATTGTTTGGGAAATATTGCCAAGTCTCCTGTTATGGGGGGCGCTGGTAGCCCTAGGGGTGGTTTATGTCTCCTCTCACGTTATGGCGGTGAAGATGGGCTATGAGCTTTCCGCCTTAGAGCAGCAGAACCAGAAGCTTGAGCGCGAGCATGCCATGTTGAAACTGGAATTGACGACGCTGAAGTCTCCCACGCGGCTTGAGAAGTTGGCGAAGGAGCAAGGGGGGATGGGGATTCCCACGCCAGGCAGCGTTATTCGCCTGGAGCCGCTATGAGTTTGCGCGACGCCAAACGCATTTCTGCCCATTCCATGGTGGAAAAGTCGCCTCAAAAATGGATGCGCTTTCGTGTGTTTTTGGCAGGCAGCTTTTTTTTGTTGGCGCTTTTGGGCGTTTGGGTGCGTGCCGCTTTTTTGCAGACGGAGCAAAACGACAATTTGAAGAGCATGGCCGAAGAGCAATACCTGCGCGCCATTGAGTTACCGGCCAGGAGGGGCCTCATTGTCGACAGGCATGGCTCCGCCTTGGCCCAAAGCGTGGATGTGGATTCCATTTGGGTGGACCCCCACTTGTTGCCTTCCGTGCCTCAGGCGGCGAAGCTTTTGGCGAAAAATTTGAAGTTGGATGAGAAGGAGTTGTCGGCGCGTCTTTCGCGTGCGCGCAGGTTTGCGTGGATAAAGCGCCAGGCCACCCAAAGCGAAGTGGCCAAAGTCCAAGCGCTGGGCCTGCCGGGGGTACATTTTGCCAAGGAGCCCCGGCGTTATTACCCGCATAGGGAATTAGCGGCCCACCTTATAGGCGTCGTAGGCATAGACGGGCATGGCCTGGAAGGCATTGAATGGGTTTATGAGAGGGAGCTTTCAGGCGAAAACATTAAGCGTGAAAACATTCGCGACGCGAAGGGCCGAAAGCTGGCCACCAACCCCCTTGAAAACTGGAATGCGCTGGAGGGCGCCAAAGTTTTTTTAAGCATTGACAGAAACATTCAGCGCATTGCTGAGAAGGCGCTTTTGAGAGCCGTTTCCGAAAACCAAGCTGTTGCTGGAATGGCTGTGGTGATGGATGCCAAGACAGGGGAGCTGTTGGCCATTGCCAACCACCCCCCCTTTAACCCCAACCTGGCGACGGGTGTTTCGAAGGCCACCTTGCGCAACCGCGCTTTGGTGGACTTGTTTGAGCCGGGCTCCACCTTCAAGCCTTTTGTGGTTGCCGCGGCCATGGAGGGGGCGCAAATAAAGGCCGATACCCTCTGGGACTGTGAGAAAGGCCGTTGGCTGGTAGGGAAAAAAGTCATTCACGACACCCACCCCCATAAGCAATTAACCACCCACCAGGTTTTACAAGTATCCTCCAACATAGGCATCGGTAAAATAGGCCAAGTTTTAGGGCGTGAAAAATTACATGAATATGCAAAAAAGTTTGGTTTTGGGGAGAAGCCGCAGACGGGGCTACCGGGGGAGGGGAGGGGGCTATTGCCCTACCCGCAGGCGGAGATAGCCCTGGTGAACCAGGCTTTTGGGCAGGGCCTGAGCGTATCCGCCATACAAATGGCGGCAGCCTATGGTGTTTTAGGGAACGGGGGGCTATTGATGCAGCCCTATGTGGTGTCAAAAGTAGTGGACTCTGAAGGAAATGTCCTGTTCGAAAATCATCCCCAGGCGCTGCGGCGTGTTATATCAGAGTCCACAGCGAAGTCCGTTGTTTCCATGCTGGAAAGTGTGGTTGAGAAAGGAGGAACAGGCACTCAAGCCAAACTAGAGGAATACCGTCTTGCGGGCAAAACGGGGACCGCGCAGAAGGCAGATTTGGTAGCCCGGGGCTATTCGGACAAGCGCATTGCTTCCTTCATAGGGCTGGCGCCGGCCGACGCCTCCCGTTTGGTTATAGCGGTCGTCATAGATGAGCCGAAGACAGAGGTATTCGGCGGTAAGGTAGCCGCTCCGGCATTTCGGGAGATTGCTGCAGAAGTGTTGCCTTATTTGGGGGTTTCGCCGATAAAAATGCCACAAGCGGCCTCTGCTGTGGCAGTGTTAGCGGATGCTCCCGAGGTGAAGTCCATGGTTGTTGAGGCCATTAAGCATATGCAGGCAATAACAGAGGAGGGTGAAGAAGAAGGGTGGACAAGAGTCCCCGACGTTGGAGGGCTTTGGGGGCGGCAGGCCATTCAAAAAGTATTGACATCGGCGTTAACGCCACAAATTTATGGGAGTGGAAGAGTTGCAATGCAAAAACCACCTGCGGGGGTTTTGGCCCCTAGGGGCACACAGGTTTTATTGGAATTAACGCCCCTTGTTTCCACAGTTTCGCGTTGAAGCGTTGAAAGAAATGATAGATGAAGCTTAAAGATCTCTTGGCAGGCACAGGTGTTGACTCTGCCCTAAGTTCGAAAGTCAAAGCTGAAATTCAAGGGCTTTGCACCGACTCGCGCAAGGTGAAAGAGGGAGACCTCTTCATCGCGCTCCCCGGCGTATATGCGGATGGCGCCACTTATATAGCCGAAGCCATCAACCGTGGCGCGGCGGCTGTCGTCAGCGAAAAAGGGTTGGGAGAAACGAAAATTCCTGCGTTTATGGTTTCTTCGGCGCGCAAAGTATTGGCCGTTATCGCCGCCAACTACTATGGGCGTCCCGCAGACTCTTTGGATATGATTGGGGTGACAGGCACCAACGGCAAAACGACGGTGGCATGGCTGGTGGAGTCCATTTGTGCGGCAGGCGGCTCCTCCACGGGGCTGCTCAGCACCATTGTCAACCGCTATGCGGGCAAGTCCTTCGAGCCCAGCCACACGACGCCGGAGCCTGTTGAGTTGCAAGGCTATTTGCGCAAAATGGTGGACGCCGACGTGGAAACGGTGGTGATGGAAGTCAGCAGCCATGCCCTCACGCAGGAGCGCGTGCACGGGCTGACTTTCCGCTCCGCCGCCTTCATGAATTTGTCCAGAGACCATTTGGACTACCACAAGGATATGGAGGACTATTTCCAAGCTAAACGTAAACTCTTCACAGAAGGCCTGTCGCCAGGCGGCGTGGCCATTGTTTCTGCTGAAGACAGCTATGCCTTGCGCATTTATAACGAGTTTCGCGTGGGGCGCCGCACGGCTTGGAAATTTTCCGGTGAGGACAGCGCCGAGTTGTTTGCTGCGAATACCAGCTTCAGCGCAGAAGGCATTGTGGCCACACTCAAAACACCGGCGGGCGACATTCCCATAAAAAGCCACCTCCTGGGCGCCCACAACCTGGAGAACATTATGGCCGCAGCGGGTTTGACATTGTCGCTGGGCTTTTCACGCAAGGATGTGCAAGCCGGCATAGAAAACATGAAGCACATTCCCGGCCGCATGGAGAAGGTGGCGGCCAACGGAGTGACGGCCCTGGTGGATTTTGCCCATACCGAGGCGGCCTTGCGTTGCGCCTTGCTGTCCGCTCGAAAAATATGCACAGGCAAATTGCTGGTGGTGTTTGGCTGTGGCGGGGAGCGCGACACCGGAAAGCGGCCTTGCATGGGAGAGGCTGCCGCAGAGGTTGCGGACTTGCCCATTTTGACAAGCGACAACTCCCGCGGGGAAGACCCCGAAGACATTGTCGCAGAAATGGTCCCCGGGCTTGAAAGCCATAACCTGCGCAGGCTGAGTGTGGCCAAAGTCCGCTCCGGCGAGCGCGGCTATGTCATTGAGTTGGACCGCACCCAAGCCATTCAAACGGCCGTTTCTCTGGCAAAGCCGGGCGACGTCATTCTCATTGCAGGCAAAGGCCACGAGCGCTACCAAGAGCAGGACGGCACACGCGAGCCTTTCAGCGACTTAGAAGAGGTACAAAAAGCCCTCCAGGGAAACTAGGCATGGCCTGCTTTTCTCTTGCAGAAGTGGTTTTGGCTGCCCAGGCGACGCCCCTGCCTTTGCGCAACAAGGCCCCTTCTCCAAGCGCCCTCCAAGAGGTTTCGTTTTCAAGCGTGTCCACCGACACGAGGACTTTGGCCCCCGGCGCCCTCTTTGTCGCCCTCCAAGGGGAGAAATATGACGGGCAAGCTTTTGTTGCACAAGCGGCCCAAAAAGGGGCAGGGGGGGCCTTGGTATTAAAAGGTTTTAGCCCGCAAGTTTTATTGCCGGAAAGTTTTATTCTATTAGAGGTAAACGACACCCTCAAAGCCCTAGGCCAACTGGCCCACTTCCACCGCAAACGTACCCCCCTCCCCTTGGGCGCTGTTACGGGCTCCAGCGGGAAAACCACCACCAAAGAGTTGGTGGCCTCCATTTTGAGGCAGCGCGGCGAAGCCCTGGCAACCCAAGGCAACCTCAACAATGAAATAGGCCTCCCGCTGACTTTGCTGGGCCTGTCCTCCACGCATTGGGCCGGTGTGGTTGAAATGGGCATGAGCAACCCCGGCGAAATTTCGCGGCTGGCTGCCATGGCCATGCCCGACGCGGGACTCATCAGCGCCATCCACGCGGCGCACCTTTATGGTTTGGGCAGCATAGAAGCGGTGGCCAAAGCCAAGGGCGAGTTGTTTGAAGCCTTGCCCTCCACAGCAACAGCCCTCGTATGCATGGATGAGCCGAGAATTGTGGCGCAAGCGCAACGTTGCGTGGCCAAGCAACTCCTCTATGGCAAAAGCCCCGGGGCGGACTTGAGGCTTATGGAAATATTTTCCCTGGGGGCGGAGGGGCAGCGTTTGCGTTGGGAGTGGCAGGGGCAGGGGGTGGAAGCGCACCTGCGTCTGCTGGGAGAACACAACGCACTCAATGCCACAGCCGCTTTGGCCATGGGCCTTGTGTTGGGTTGCAATTTGGCCCATTGCGTGCGCGGGCTTGAAGCGGCCAAAGCCGTGCCGCGCCGTTTGAGTTTGCGCGCAGGGCCTTTGGGCACACGCATCCTCGACGACTGCTATAACGCCAACCCTGCCTCCATGCAGGCCGCTCTCCACACGGCTGCCCAACTGGCTTCCCCCCAGCGCCCCCTCTTGGCCCTGGGCGACATGTTGGAGTTGGGTGAAAGCGAGGCCGAGGCCCACGCGCAGGTGGGGCAATGGGCTGCGCAGCACGCGCGGGGGGTTATATTTATAGGCAAGCGCATGCACTTGGCCTGGGAGAAGGCGCATGCGTACATGGGAGAGGCGGCCTTGTGGTTTGAGGACGCGCCGGAGGCTTTGGAGCCTCTGCGTTTGTGGTTGCGCCCAGGGGACGTGGTGTTGGTGAAGGCAAGCCGAGGCATGCGCCTGGAGCGCATTGCGGATGCGCTTTGCATAAATGAAGGAGACGAAGCATGCTTTATGCCCTCTATACCCTCCTAGAAGGCACGGAGTGGGCCCGCTGGATGAATTTTTTGCGCTACCCCACGTTTCGCATTGTGGCCGCCGGCGTCACCGCGCTTGCCCTGGGCATGTGGCTGGGCCCCAGTTTGATTAAAAGGCTGCGTTTCGCCCAACACGGGCAGGACAACGTGCGCGAGGACACCCCCGAGACGCACCAGAAGAAGAAAGGCACCCCCACCATGGGAGGCGCCCTCATGCTGCTGTGTTTTTTCATGGCCACCTTGTTGTTTGCGGACCTCACCTCCCGCCCCGTATGGGCCATGCTGTGGATAACCGGCAGCTTCGGCGGCATTGGTTTTTTGGACGACTATTTGAAGCTGTCCAAACGCAACTCCAAGGGCCTGCCGGGGCGCTACAAACTGCTTTTGCAAACCTTGTTTTATTTGTTGGCCGTGTGCTTCATCCTCTGCTCCTGGAAGGGCGGCGCGCCGCAGCTGCTCATTGACACCAAGCTGGTGATGCCCTTTGTGCCCACGCGTTATTTTAACCCTGACTTGGGGTGGTTTTATCTGCTTTTGGGTTGGGTATTGTTGGTAGGCACCTCCAACGCCGTCAACCTCACCGACGGCCTCGACGGCCTGGCCATTGCCCCCACGGTGGTTTCCGGCTTGGTGTTTGCGGTGCTGTGTTATTTGGGTGGAAGCACGGTGGCCATTGCGGACTGGGCCCCCGGCGCGGAGGGGCAGCGCCTCGTGGGCATACCCATCCACCAATACCTCGGCATCGCCCCCATTTCCGACGGCGCGGAGTTGGCCGTGGTGTGCGCCGCCATGGTGGGCGCCGGCATTTCCTTCCTCTGGTTTAACACCTACCCCGCTTCTATTTTTATGGGGGACGTAGGCTCCCTGGCTTTGGGGGGGGCGTTGGGGGGGTTGGCCATACTCAGCAAAAACGAGTTGGTGTCCGCCATCATCCACGGCGTATTTTTGGTAGAGGCCTTGTCCGTGGTGCTGCAAGTGGCCTCCTTCAAAACGACGGGCCGCCGTATTTTCCGCATGGCCCCCGTACACCACCATTTTGAGTTGAAGGGCTGGGCGGAGCCCAAAATTATTGTGCGGTTTTGGATTATGTCGGTGATGTGTGGAGGGGTGGCGTTGCTTGCATTGAAACTGAGGTAGCCTTCATGTTTCCTTCAAAAGCCCTCATATTGGGCTTGGGAAAAAGTGGACAGTCTGCGGCGCAGCTTTTGTGTCGCAAGGGGGTGGAGGTGTTGGCGGTGGATGAGAACCCGACCCTCCAAGCAGAGGGCCTTTTGGCTTTGGGCGCGAAGCTGCATTTGGGCCCCATGTCCCCCGCTTTATGGGAGGGTGTGGAGGTGGCCATACTCAGCCCCGGGTGGAGCCCCCACTCCCCCGCCTGCCAAGAAGCCCTGCAACGCGGCATTGCCCTCTGGGGTGAAATAGAGTTGGCCTTCCGCTGTTTGCCCGAGGGTGCGGGCCCTCTGCTGGGCATTACGGGCACCAACGGCAAAAGCACCACCACCGCCCTGCTGGGCCACCTCCTCTCCCCAACCCGCGCCCCCGTCTTTGTGGGCGGCAACCTGGGACGCCCGCTGACGGAAGCTTGCGCACAGGCTTTTGCCGTGCACGCGGTGGAGCTTTCCAGCTACCAACTGGAGAGTTTGCACAAGGCCTGTTTCCTCGGCGCGTGTTGGCTGAACCTCACGGAGGACCATTTGGCGCGCTACGGCACCATGGAGGCCTATGAAGCGGCCAAGCTGCACATTTTTGAGCGTCCCCCCCCGGGGGCCTATGCCGTTTTGAATGCGGACGAAGCACGCCTATGGAAGCACGCCGTCCCGCTGCGGGAGCAGGGGAGGGGGTTGTGGGGTTTTTCTTTGGAGAAGGACAGGCCCGAGGGGGTAGAGGGTTGGGCCAAAGGGGGGGAAGGCGGAATAGAGTTATACACCCCCCAAGGCGCCCACTTTTTGCCCCTGGCCAACCGCTCCCTGCGCGGCCGCCACAACCTCTCCAACGCCATGGCCGCCCTGTGCATGGCCCATGCCCACGGCATCCCCGTGTCGGCTTTGGCGCGGGGCCTGGGCAGCTTTGAGGGTTTGGCGCACCGCCTGGAGTTTGTGCGCGAGTTGGACGGCGTAGAGTGGATAAACGACTCCAAAGCCACCAACGTCGACGCCACCCTCGTCGCGCTGGAAGCCATGACTTCCCCCGTTTGGCTGATTGCGGGCGGCCGAGGCAAAGGCGCCTCATATCAACCCCTTATAAATGCTTCGCGCAAAAAAGTGTTGGGCGTGCTGACAGTGGGCGAAGATGCTGTCTTGTTGGCGCAGGCTTTTGCCGGAGAGACAGAAGTGTTGGATTGTGGAAATGTGAAAGAAGCGGTTTTGAAGGCCAGGCAATTGGCCAAGCCGGGCGAAGTGGTGTTGTTGTCTCCGGCCTGCGCCTCGCAGGACCAATTTGCAAATTTTGAAGAGCGCGGCAATTTGTTTCGCCGGTGGGTGGAGGCTTTGTGAGCGAGGGCAAGTCGACAACTTTTGACGGGTGGCTTTTGGGTGCGGTGTTGATGTTGTCGGCCATAGGCCTCATTATGGTGTATTCCTCCAGCGCCATTTTGGCCCACGAGCGCACGGCCGGCGACAGTTTTTATTTTTTGAAGAAGCAGGTTTTGGCCGCAGGCTTTGGCTGGTTGGCTTTGGTATTGTGTTTGAGGTTGGGCTACCGCAAACTGGCGCGCCTGGCCTACCCGCTTTTGTTGTTGGCCATCGCCTTCATGGTATTGGTACTCATTCCCGGCATAGGTGTGAAGGTGGGGGGGGCCTACCGCTGGATGCGTTTGGGCGGGTTTTCTTTTCAGCCCTCTGAGTTTGCCAAGCTGGTTTGGGTGATTTACCTCGCCTATTCTCTGGCGAAGAAGCGCGAGAAAATGCGCTCCTTCTCCATTGGTTTTTTGCCGCACCTTCTCATTTCAGGCCTCCTGGTAGGCCTGTGCATGTTGGAGCCCGACTTCGGCAGCTCCGTTGCATTGTTGTTTGTCATGTTTGTCATGCTGTTTGCGGCGGGGGCCAAACTTTCCTATTTGGTAGGCTCCGTGTTGTTGGCCATCCCCTTTGCCTACCACGCCATCACCTCCTCGCCCTACCGCTACCAGAGGATGATGTCCTTTTTGGACCCATGGGCCAACCGTCAGGGGGCCGGCTACCAAGTGGCCGAGTCCCTCATGTCCATAGGCTCCGGCGGCCTATGGGGTTTGGGCCTGGGGGAGGGCCGGCAAAAATTGTTTTTCCTCCCGGAGGCGCATTCGGATTTTGTCTTCGCCATTTTAGGGGAGGAGTTGGGCCTTTTGGGGGTGACTTTGGTGGTGGTGTTATACGCCATTGTTATTTGGCGCGGCATCCACATTGCCCTGCGCGCCTCGGAGCCTTTCGGCTGCTATTTGGCCCTGGGGATTACCACCTTGTTTGCCTTCCACGCAGTGGTGAACATGTCCGTGGTTTTGGGGTTGTTGCCCACCAAGGGTTTGACGCTGCCCTTCATTTCCTATGGCGGCTCCTCGTTGCTGGTGTGTTTGGCCGCGACGGGGTTGTTGCTGTCCGTTTCCGTTATTCCACGCAAACAAACGCAAAGGGGCGGCGTTGAAATTCGCCCTTCCAAACATTCAGCACAAGCTGTTGAGGCGCCATTATGAAACTTCTCGTTGCAGGTGGGGGGACAGGCGGCCACATTTTTCCGGGCATTGCGGTGGCCGAGGAGTTGACGACACGCGCACCCAACAATGAAGTTGTTTTTGTAGGCACGCAGCACGGCATTGAAGCCAAGGTGGTGCCGCAGGCCGGGTTTAGGTTGTGCACCATTCCCTCGCGGGGCCTCAAGCGCGTGGGTTTTTGGAAGAAGCTGTGGGGGCTTTTTTTGTTGCCCTTCTCGTTTTTGGCGGCATTAAGGGTGTTGCGCAAAGAGAAGCCGGACTTTGTGCTGGGCGTAGGCGGCTATTCCTCCGGCCCTCTGGTGTTGACGGCGGTGTTGTTGAGAATACCCGCGGCCATTCAGGAGCAGAATGCGGCGGCGGGGGTGACGAACCGCATTTTGGGGCGTTTTGTGAAGGCGGTTTTTTTGGCGTTTGAGCAAGCGAGCAAGGATTTTCCTTCGCACAAAGTGCATGTGGTGGGAAACCCCGTGCGCCGCAAGTTGTTTGACAACTATTTGCGCTCCACCTCTCCCCACCCCGGGTTTAATGTGTTGGTATTTGGGGGAAGCATGGGGGCCCGGGGGATTAACTTGGGGATGCGGGAGGCCCTGGCTTTTTTGGAGGACTTGAAGGGGGAACTCCACTTTGTGCACCAGACAGGAAAAAACGACTTGGAGAAGGTGCAAGCGGCCTATGTGGAGCACCGGTTTTCTGCCGAGGTGTTGCCCTTCATTGACGACATGTCCGCCGTATATGCGCGCTCCGAATTGATTGTATGCAGGGCAGGGGCGGTGACTTTGGCGGAGTTGACGGTGTGCAAGAAACCCTCCATCCTCATTCCCTTCCCCTATGCTGCGGATGACCACCAAACCAAGAATGCGAGGGCCATGGAAGAGGCGGGCGCCGCCGTTGTTTTTTTGGAGTCCGAGTTGACGGGCGAGCGTTTGGCCACGGAAATTCGCGCCTTGTTGAAGGACCCGGAGCGGCGTTTGAAAATGGAGCGCAACGCGGGGTTGATGGGGAGGCCCGAGGCGGCCAAGGAGTTGGTGGATATGTGCATAGGGTTGACCTATTCGAAGAAAAAATGGCTCCCCGCAGGAAAGGCCCCATGAGTCCCATTTCAAGTCGGTTTAAGACGCGGCATTCGGCCCGTGTACATTTTGTAGGCATTGGCGGCGTGGGCATGTGCGGCATTGCTGAGGTGTTGGTGAATTTGGGTTATGTGGTTTCAGGCTCCGACTTGAAGTCCACGGACATAACGCAGCGCCTGGAAACCCTCGGCGCCCGTCTGCACTATGGACACCGCAAGGAGAATTTGAAAGAGGCCGACGTGGTGGTGATTTCCTCGGCCATCAAAAAAGACAACCCCGAGGTGCTTGCGGCCAAGGCTGCCAAAATTCCCGTCATTCCCCGAGCGGAAATGTTGGCGGAGTTGATGCGCCTCAAATATGCCGTGGCCATTGCCGGCTCCCACGGAAAAACCACCACCACCTCCATGGTGGCCACCGTCATGAATGCGGCAGGCGTGGACCCAACGGTGGTGGTGGGCGGCAAGGTGAATGTGTTGGGCGCCAACGCCAAGTTGGGCAGCAGCGCGTTGATGGTGGCGGAGGCCGACGAGTCCGACGGCTCCTTCTTGCGCCTCTACCCTTCGCTGGCGGTGGTGACGAACATTGACGCAGAGCACATGGAGCACTACCACTCCCTCGACGCCCTCAAGGAGGCCTTTGTCACCTTTTGCAACAACATTCCGTTTTATGGCCTCAATGTTTTGTGCCTGGACCACCCCAACGTGCAAAGCCTTCTGCCCAGAATGGAGAAGCGCGTCGTGACTTATGGCACAGCCCAAAGCGCCGACTACCGCCTCTCGGACATTCGCCTCGACGGTTTTTTGACGCACTTCAAAGCCTCCCGGCGCAACGACTCCCTGGGGGAGTTTAGTGTGAAAATGGTAGGCGCCCACAACGCACTCAACGCCATGGCCGTCATCGCCATTGCGGACGAGTTGCACATTCCGCTTGAGACGGTACGCGAAGCTTTGCGGGAATTTGAAGGGGTACAAAGGCGGTTTACGGTACGAGGAGAGGAGAGGGGCGTGTTGGTAGTCGACGACTATGGCCACCACCCCGAAGAAATTAAAGCCACCCTGCGCGGCGCCCAACAAGCCTTCAACCGCCGCCTGGTTGTGGCCTTCCAACCCCACCGCTACACCCGTACCCGGGACTTGCTTTTGGAGTTTGCCTGCGCCTTCAACGACAGCGACGCTTTGGTGTTGCTGCCCATTTATGCTGCGGGCGAGGAAGCCATTGCGGGCATCAGCAGCGAAGCTTTGAGACACCTCATCACCCAGCACGGCCACAAGGAAGTGGCCCTTGCGAGCAACGCAGAAGAAGCCGCGGAGCATTTGTGCAAACACACGCAGCCCGGCGACATGGTGTTGACTTTGGGCGCCGGCAACATTACCCAGCTGGGCCCCCTCCTGCTGGAGCGCCTGCGGAGCATGGGGTGAAGAAGGGCGCCTGCCATTGGGTGCGTGGGGTTTGGGAGTGCATGGAGGAAGGGGAGGTGTTGGAGGACGTCCCCATGTCCCCCCTCTGCACCATTCGCGCAGGGGGAAAAGCCCGGCTGCTCAGCAAACCGCGCAGCCGCGCCTCCTTGCTTTGCCTGCTGCGTTTTTTGCACAAGGAGCAGGTGGCGTTTTTCGTGCTGGGCAAAGGCGCCAACCTCCTGGTGGGCGACAAAGGTTTTGAGGGCGTGGTTGTAAGCCTGGGCGACATGCCCGCAGAGATGCAGGTGCAGTTGAGTGAGGACAGCGGCGCATTGCAGCTTTCTGCAGGGCAGTCCATTTCCCAGTTGTTGAAGTTGGCCCTGGAGCAGGGTTTGGTGGGGGCGGAGTTTTTGTCCGGGGTGCCCGGCACCTTGGGCGGGGCTTGCGCCATGAATGCCGGCACACGTCAAGGCGCGTGCATGTCCCTGGTTTCCTCCCTGGAGTTGGCCACAGCAGAAGGGGCAGGCTGGGTGGAAGCAAGCCAAGTGCCCCACGCCTACCGCCACACCCAACTTCCCCCCCACAGTGTGGTGTTGGGCCTTCGTTTTGTGCTGCCCAAGGGAGACACCGCCCTCTCCAAAGAAAAAATGCGCAGGGACTTGGAATATAGAAAACAGACGCAGCCTTTGGAGTGGCCCAGCTTCGGCAGTGTGTTTAGAAACCCGCCCGGCCACGCTGCGGGCCAATTGTTGGACGAAGCGGGGCTGAAGGGCGCCACTTGCGGCGGGGCACAAATTTCAACCAAGCACGCCAATTGGATAGTCAACCTCGGGACGGCGACGGCACGAGACATTGTCACGTTGATGGACATGGCCATTGTACGCACAGAAGCCCGGCACGGCATAAAGCTTGTGCCCGAAGTCCAAAGAAAGGGAGTTTTTGAATGAAGCGAATGCAGAGGGAAGAAGCCAAGCAAAAGCGCATCGCCGTGCTGAAGGGAGGCCTCTCGCAGGAGCGAGAAGTCAGCCTGAAAACAGGAGCCGCCATTGCAAGCGCTTTGCGCGGCCTGGGTTATGAAGTGGTGGAGTTGGACGTAGGGACAGAGGTGGCGGCGCGTTTGAGGGAGGAGAGGGTGGAGGTGGCCTTTATTGCTTTGCACGGACGTTGGGGCGAAGACGGCTGCATACAAGGCCTGCTGGAGAGCCTGCGCATTCCCTATACCGGCTCCGGCGTATTGGCCTCCGCCGCAGGCATGGACAAAGTTTTCTCCAAGCGTATTTTTGACGCCTTCCACATTTCAACGCCGCCGTGGGTGGCCTTTGACAGCTATGAAGAAGCCGCCTGCGCCGCCTTGCCCTTCGGTTTTCCCCTTGTAGTGAAACCCTCCCGCGAAGGCTCCTCCATTGGAATCAGCATTTGCAAGGACGCAGCGGAATACCAAGCGGCGCTGAAGTTGGCGGCAGGTTTTGAGGGGCAAATTCTCGTGGAGCAATTTGTGAAGGGGCGTGAAATACAAGTGGGCTTTTTGGACGGGGAAATATTGGGCGCCATAGAGGTGGTGGCCGCACGCGCTTTTTATGACTACCAAGCCAAATATGCCGCCGACAGCGGCACCCGCTATATTTTCCCCGCCCCGTTGCCCCCCCCCGCCCAACAACGTATTTTCGACACTTGCCTCCAAGCCAACCGGGCCCTGGGCTGCCAGGGAGCAACGCGCTCAGACACCTTGCTGACGCCCGAGGGTGAGGTTTTCCTCTTGGAAGTCAACACCTTGCCCGGCATGACGGCCACAAGTCTTCTGCCCAAAATAGCGGCGGGCAGGGGGCTGGAATTTGCGGCTTTGTGCGAGAAATTGCTGTTGGGGGCCGGCCTGAAGGCCTAGGGTGGGTTGACAACAAGCTGCTACAGCAACGTTGTTGTGGCAAAAAATTTGCGTCCCAAGCCAAGCAAGGCAAGGATTGGGCCGGAGAATTAGGTTAGCCGCATGTGGTCCTCGACGAAAAAAAACCGCTGGAAGAAAAGCAGCGCCAAGCAAATTGAGCGAAGGCTGGTCCGTCGCCAAAAATGGCGTTTTTGGGCGGGGCTTTTGTCGGGTTTTGCGCTGCTGAGCACACTGGGCATATGGGGCGGGTGGAAGGCCTGGCATTGGGCTTTGGAAAGTCCCTTTTTTGCGTTGAATGAAATAGAAATAGAAGGAAACCAGCGGGCGACGAAGGAGGAGTTGGTGAGGCTTTCGGGTTTGCGCAAAGGGGAAAACCTTTTGCAGTTGGACGAGGCCAAAGCGCAACAAGCCATGCTGGCGCACCCGTGGATAAAGTCCGCCACCCTGGAGAAACGCTACCCCAAAACCCTCAAAATTCACCTGACGGAATACCGCGAAGTGGCGGTGTTGGCTTTGGGCGACTTATATTTGCTGGACGAGGGCGGCAAGCCCTTCAAAAGAATACAGCCGGGAGAGCAGATTGACTTAGCTTTGATTACGGGAGTTGATAGAGAGGCCTTTTTAGACAAACCCGAGCAAAGCCAAGAAGTATTGAAAACAGCGTTGGCTGCCTTGCGTGCCTATAAGGCGGAGCACAAGGGGACGACAGAGGGGCTTTGGGAGTTGCGTATGGAAGGCAGGGAGGTGGTTTTATTATTAGGTTCAGGCCAGGAAGTTTTATTAGGCGAGGCGGGTTTTGAGAAGAAGCTGCGCAGGCTAAAACGCATAGAGGAAGAGTTGGAGCGCAGGCAGGTGGTGGCGCAAGTTATCCGTTTAAACAACAGAGTAAGGCCCGAAAGGGTTACCCTACAAATGGCGAAGGCCGCTCCTGAAAAGGAAGGCATTCGTTGAAAGCGGGTTTTTCTCGAAAGAGGAAACCGGGAGCAGACATGGCAAAGCAGAAAGCCGGAGAGATTATTGTTGGGTTGGACATAGGCACGACAAAAATATGCGCGATAGTGGGCGAGGTGACGGACGATGGCATCGACATTATAGGCATCGGCATGCACCCCTCCACAGGCCTTCGCAAGGGTGTGGTGGTGAACATTGAAAGCACGGTGTCTTCCATTCGTCGCGCCATTGAAGAAGCCGAAGCCATGGCGGGCACGGAAATTTCGACGGTATACACCGGCATTGCAGGCGGCCATATAAAGGGTTTTGGAAGCCGCGGCGTGGTGGCCCTCAAGGACAAGGAAGTGCGCGAGGCCGACATTGCGCGCGTTATCGATCAAGCCAAAACAGTCAATATTCCCGTGGACCGCGAAGTCATCCACGTGTTGCCCCAGGAATTTATTGTGGACGACCAAGGCGGCATAAAGGAGCCCTTGGGCATGGCCGGCGTGCGCCTGGAAGCCAAAGTGCACATTGTGACGGGGGCGGTGGCCTCCGCGCAAAACATTGTGAAGTGCGCCAACCGTACGGGGCTGAATGTGGCCGACATTGTGTTGCAGCCCTTGGCCTCCAGCGAGTCCGTGTTGACGGAGGAGGAGAGGGACTTGGGGATTTGTCTGGTGGACATAGGCGGGGGCACGACGGACATCGCCATTTTTTCCGGAGGGGCAATTGCGCACACCGCAGTTATAGCCTTGGGTGGACACAACCTGACGAATGACATTGCGGTGGGTTTGCGGACGCCCATACACGAGGCTGAGAAGATAAAGCAGAAATATGGTTGCGCCCTGGCCTCCATGGTTGACAAGCAGGAGATGATAGAGGTGCCCTCGGTGGGGGGCCGTCAGCCGCGGGTAATGGGCCGACAAATTTTGTGTGAAATATTAGAGCCGCGTGTGGAGGAAATTTTCCAACTGGTGCAAAGCGAAGTGGAGCGCAACGGTTTTGCGGAGATGTTGACTTCGGGCGTGGTTATAACGGGCGGCTCCACCTTATTGCCGGGGATGAATGAGTTAGCGGAGGAGATTATGGGCGTACCCGTACGTCGAGGAACCCCCACAGGAATAGGTGGCCTGGTAGACGTGGTACGCAGCCCCATTTATGCCACAGGCGTAGGCCTGGTTGTCTATGGCGCGCGGCATATGGACAGGCGGCTTTTCAGGATACGCGAGGAGAATGTTTTCAAAAAGGTAAAGGGGCGTATGAGGGATTGGCTACAAGAAGTGTTTTAAGGAGGGCGGGGAGGGTTTTTTGTGGAAGTTACGAAAAAGAGCAGTCAAAAACTTTTTTTATTGCCCAGCCCCACTAGAATGTGTCCGCTGGAGAATATTCCGTTTTAGCGTGAGAGGAAGTCGAAGATGGAAGTGCACATGGACAGCGACAAGCAGACGGCCAAAATTCGAGTGGTAGGGGTGGGGGGTGCAGGGTGCAACGCGGTCAACACAATGATTGCCAACAACTTGGACCGTGTAGACTTCATTGCCTGCAACACGGACATACAGGCTTTGCAGTTTAGCGAGGCGCCCATACGCATACAGATGGGGCAGAATTTGACGAGGGGTTTGGGGGCGGGAGCGAACCCGGAGGTAGGGCGTCAGTCTGCGACGGAGTCCAAGGAGGAGATTGCGCACTATTTGGAGGGGGCCGACATGGTGTTTATTACGGCCGGCATGGGGGGTGGAACGGGCACGGGCGCAGCCCCCGTCATTGCCGACATTGCCAAGTCCCTGGGCTGCCTCACGGTGGGTGTGGTAACCAAACCCTTCTTGTTTGAAGGCAACAGGCGCAGAAAGGCCGCTGAGCAAGGCATTCAAGAGTTGAAGGCCGCCGTCGACACGTTGATTACCATTCCGAACCAGCGTCTGTTGACTTTGTCCAATGAGCCCATGCCTTTGCTGGAGACTTTTCGTCGGGCGGACGAGGTGCTTTTGCACGCGGTGCAAGGCATCAGCGACCTTATCCAATACCACGGCTATATTAATGTAGACTTTGCCGACGTTAAAACCATTATGAATGAGCAGGGGCTGGCGTTGATGGGGACGGGGCGCGCCAGTGGAGAAAAGCGTGCGCTGCGCGCCATGGAGCAAGCCATTTCCAGCCCTCTGCTGGAGGACGTCAGCATTGACGGCGCGCGCGGCATGTTGATTAACATAACCGGTGGGCGCGACATTACGCTGCAAGAGGTGAACGAGGCCATTTCTCTGGCGCACGACTCGGCAGACCCCGAGGCCAACATTATTTTCGGCTCGCTCATTGACGAGAGTGTGAAGGACGATGTGAAAATAACCATTATTGCGACGGGCTTTGTCGGGCGCGACAACAAGGTTTTGCGCCCGCCGCAGGCAGAGCAGCGCCCGGTGACGGGAAACCTGAGAATGCCGATGGCTGCGAGCGCCACTGCGACGCCCATTCCGCTGGTACACGAGGAGTTGGTAAGCCTCGTCCCCTCGAAGACGCCTGCCCGCTCCATTACGGGAGAGCACCGCAGTGTGGCCCCGCGTCTTTATACCTCAAGGGAAGCTTTGCCCTTGGATGAAGACCAATATGACATTCCCACCTTTTTGAGAAGGCAAGGCCACAACGACTTGCCATGAGGTGGGGGTTATTTTTCGCCTGCGGCGGGCTTATATAAAAAATTTCCCTCCAGGGGGGTAGGGGGGTAGTTGTTAAAAGCTCAGGGCTGTAGGAGGTAGAAATATTTATTCTGCCCCCCCGGGGGGGGGTTATTGCTGGGCCTGCGGCCCGGCTGTTTTTTAAAACAATTCTTCTGCCCTCCCGGGCGGGGTTATTGGTGCTGGGCCTGCGGCCCGGGCTGTTTCCGCTGCGCGGCTGCCGTAGGTTTCGCCTACCGGCGAGTCACTTTTTTGTGTGACAAAAAAGTAACCAAAAAAACACCCTCTGGGGCCCTGCGGGGCTCCTGCAGCACTCGCGACCCCCT
>WQYA01000007.1 GCA_009781495.1 Cystobacterineae bacterium | reverse complement strand
GGGGGCGGGGCCGGGAGGGGGGGGGGGGGGGGGGGGGGGGGTGGTGTGGTGTTGGTTTAAGGGGGGGGGGGGGGGGGGGGGGGGGGGGGGAAACCCCCTTGCCCCCCCCCATATTTCTAAGCCCCAACCCCCTACCGAAAATGGGTTTTTCGCCCTCCGGGCGGGTGAGAAAAATTCCCCTCCGTGGAGGGGTACCCGAAGGGGGGGGTGGTGAGTGCGCTCCTTTTTGCCTCCCGGCAGGTTGATTTTCTCACTTTGATCGTTTTCTTAGGCCCTGGCGGGCCCGCTTTCTTCCCTCTCTTTGTGCGTCAGTTTTCGCCTGACGGCGAGTCACTTTCTTTTGCATGTGCAAAAGAAAGTAACCCAAGAAAAACCACCCTCCGGGGGCCCCTGCGGGGAGCCCAAGCATTGCAGTTAGCCCCCCCTTCACCCTTCCCAAAAAACAAGAGCCCTTCATCAGGGGGGCGTCCTCGTTTCTAATCCCCGAATGCCGTCACCTTCCCGCAATAAACCTCCGCCACCTTAACACCTCACGTGAGCGAAGAAATGATGAGCGCTGTCTTTGCACCGAATGGGGCAGATCCCAAAGGAAAAACTCATAGGTTCGTTGAAGAGCGTTGTGCTCGTTTGACTTCGTCCTCACGTTGTTTTGCAAGCCCGCCTCAACTTACGTATGCTCTTTCACTGAAATTTCAGTAGACTCAACTCATCATACACTACCTCGTTTTGCTTTTTATCATAACGTGCCTGATAAAAAGCAAAATCTTTCCGCCCACCTTCTTTGCATTTACTATCGATAATCTTAATTATTTTTGCTTTATCTTCGATAGACGTCTTGATTCCAAATACAATGCCTATGAGAGAATTGAATTTATAGTGCAATGTTCTACTTTTCGGCTCAAAGAAATCAAAAAAAAATGAGTCGTTAAGACGCAACCTGTATTCATTTTCTTTCTCCCAATCTTTAGTTTTTGTAGTGCATATTGTCAAAAACCTATCCCAGTATTCCCGAAGATCTTCTTCGGATAGATTTGTCCCACTGATTAACGGGCTTGTTTCACTGATTAACGAGCTTCTTTGTCCGGCAGCATTCGTATACCATTCATCAATAATGATAGCAGCTGGTTGATTCAAGAAGCATTTGAAGAAATCTACCTGTATCGTTTCATCTTCATAATTTACTTTTTCAAAGAAAGCAGGAGCATATCCCATTGTTATTCCAGTCGATGTATTATAGCCTGTTGGACGCTCTATTTCTATGTATGGATTGCTATGTTCGTCTTTTTGTTCGGCGTTATATATCAAGCAAACACCTTTGTGACTGTCTGCATAATGACTCCATAAATCTGTGTATTTGGGGAATTTTCCCATAAAAGAAGCTGCATACCAGTCCGGATAAACCAACTTTTGTAAATTGGCAATGTATTCGGACGGATAATCTGACATAAAATATCCCCAATTGATTAGCTTGGCTTTTTCACCCAACTTGCAATATTCAATCAGATTTGTTTCCTGAGTTATTCTACTGGAAACCTCCATAGCTATATCAAATTGATCTTCTCCAACAATGCTCATCAGTTCGAAAATTTCTCTGTAAGGTTTGGAGCTGAGTTTCTCTTGCAGAGCAACCAAGAATTCCGTTTGAGGCTGAAGACCAGCCTTATCATACCCAAATAGTACGCTTTCTAACGCAATATTTGTGATGAAGTTAAATATTGATAGTAACTGCTCTTCGCATATGGGCGTCCTTCTGCTGCCTAAATATTGAATCCATGCTTTGACGTCATCATAAGAAAAGAACCGCTCTTTAATCGTGCTGAAAATCTGCCTGGACAAATCTGTTGAAAGGTTGGTTTCAGAACAAAATATGGGAAAGTTAGAATTGAAAAAATTCTCACTCTCTTCTGGTTTAAGTAGCGTAGCCAAAGCAACTTTATGCTCCATGCAAAGAAGAAAATGTTTGAAGAGGTTCTCCCATACAATCGAATCGCCATGATAAATCATTTCGACTCTTCCTTCTAAGGGGTCGTTGAAATTAGACGCAGGAATAAAGAAGATGATTTTTTCTGCTAATTCAGGATGGTTTTCGTTTTTACCTAATAACTTGGTTGTTGAACGTAACCTGTACATTTTCATAAAATCCCTCCGCAATGATTTTAACGTGCTGGGCATGCCAGAAACAAGCCTGTAGCCCATAGACTGAGGTTCAGAAGCTTACCCTAACATAATGCAGTCTAGACCTGTTTTATACGGCTACGTTGAGGCATGGGCAGTTGACAAGGCTTTGCGCACATGCGCAGACTTGCCGCATGTCCAGCCTCCTAACCCACCCTGCCCCCGTTATTGCCTTGGGCGCCGCGTTGGGGACGCGCCGCATCCCACCCCGGCTGCTCCTTTGGGCCGCCGTTTTTTCCATCCTCCCGGACATGGATGTTGTGGGTTTCGGCTTTGGCATTTCCTATGGCAGTTGGCTGGGGCACCGCGGCTTTTCCCATTCGCTGCTTTTCGCCTTACTTTGCGGGCTATTGGGCGTATGGGCAGCGCCCTGGCTCAAAGCCTCCCGGCCCCTGTCCGGCGCGCTGCTATGCCTAGCCGTCGCCAGCCACATTGCCCTGGACGCCCTAACCAACGGCGGCCTGGGCGTAGCGGCCTTCTGGCCCTTCTCCGAAGCACGCTATTTTTTCCCCTGGCAACCCATCCAAGTTTCCCCCATAGGCCTAAAAGCCTTCATGACAAGCTGGGGCCTCCGCGTCATCATTTCAGAGCTCCTCTGGGTATGGCTACCCCTCCTGCTCCTAGCCCTTGCCTGCCGCTCCTTCACAAAAAGGGGGAAAACCCGGGGCTGAGGGGGGGGTACTGGGGGCCAGGGGGTTTAGTTTTGAATGCTTGCGAGCTTGGGGCGCGTATTTTTTCTGCGTTCGCAGAAAAAACACACACACCCGTCCCATCACCCGTGGAGGCGTCTGACGGCATCCACTTCGACGGGAACCCAGTCAAATGTCAAGAGAACTTGACATTATGTCAATCTTCAGCTTGACATTATGTCAACCATTCTTGACATTGCTTTTGACAGGCCTAGGTTGGGATGTTGGCGAGCTGGGGGAGGGCGTGGGGGAGGAGGTTTGGAGGCCTGCGATCTGGAGGAGGCGTAGGGGGAGGAGGCCCGAATGTCGTCGAGCTGGGGGTAAAGGCATTTGTGCGCGGGGCGCAAAAATACCTTCACCCCCGTCCATCCATCCATGGAGGCGGTTGGGTGCAGTCATCTCAACGGGGAACTGGTCTAACGCTTCCATTGAGGGCCACACCATTGCTGACAGAAGGCGGCAGTGTGAATGACATCGCTGCGGTGTTAGACAAACTTGCAAGGGAAGTGTTGTAGGAGCTTTCTGTTTTCGACATGGAGACATTCAGAAAATGCGCGGCGCATAAGAATTTTGAGTGACAAAAAATGTTGATAAGGCCCATGGACAACAGCCCTGCTTACTGCTGCGACACTCATTGAGGCCACTGTAAAAAAAATTGGCAAGCGCATACTTGTGATGGGTTTGTCCATGGTTAAGCTAACGTTCCTCACAAAGGCGTAGCTCCACCTATCTCACAGACTTGCCAATCCCAGCGAGTGATACGGTTTCAAAATTTACTACTTTTAAACGTATATGAGATACAGCATTTGGCATCTTATGCCAGGGCTAACCAAGTAAAAGACTCGATAGCTTGGGCGACCAGCTTCATGAAGGCATTAAAATCAAGTCCACTTCCCCCACTTTCGGTGTCTTGTCGCCATACAGATGCGTTTGAGTCGGCCTTAGAAACGGCTGGCATCTTTTGAGCAAACACTTCTTGGGGAACGCCGAAAGTAAGGCATCGAGCGTGGCCTGCTTAGTGAATGGAGCCTCGCTGGTACGAACGTAAACAACAGAGTCGTCTGCCACTATTTTGGCAGCGCGGCAGAATACTTTTTTGAGCAAGGTCTGGTAATGACCTGGATGCGTAAATCTCCCTTGGTAGGGTCCGCGTGCGATATAGGCATCAGTTTCAAACCCGAGTAACCAGAGTCTGAGCCACTGATCGTAATGATAGTTAGTTACACCGAAGTACGGCGGCGACGTAAGTAGAAGTTTCGCCTTCGGAATTCCTTCCTCGCGCATGAACCGTTCTAGTCGCGGTAGCCGGTCGATGCTGTTACCAAGAAAAACTCGACTTTCGTCTGCCGCAACTACGCCGCTTGCATATCGCCAACGGATTCGTTTCTGCATAAATTCTACGGCGTCGACGTCCGGCGGTTTTGTTCCGTTCTTATCCCACCACTCGATTGCGTAGTGCGGCGACATGGCTTTTGTCTGCCGCATCTGATTCGATAAGGCTTGGTTTTCTTTACCATGAAGGTAGACCATGAGGATCGCCATCAACGTCCTGTCTGCGGTGCGTCTACGCCAATCGAGCCCGTCCCGCGCAGCTAGCAGGAAACGCTGGACAGAAGATGAGAAACACTTCTTGAAAAACCTCGGTAGTGATCTGGCCTGCTCAGCATACTTGTCACTGGCGTCGGCAATTTCTAGTAGTCGTTTCTCGACTTGCTCCAAAGGTGCAGGGCTAAGCTTGGCCCTCGCGTAGACCCATCCAACGGGACTTATTTCGATGCCGAACCCGCGCCTCCCCAATGTCGCCGCACTGAAAATTGCGGTTCCACGACCGGCAAACGGATCAAGCACCGTATCACCCTCTGCTGTGTGCTCGTCGATAACTGCGTCGGCAAAGCGGATCGGGAACATAGCGTAGTATGGACCGACTCCTTCCCATCTCCCCGCCGCAGTACTGAACGTTTTGCCGTTATTTTCCATTTTCAGCCGTTCCAAGAAGCGCCCTGGCCAGTTGCGTCAACACCTTCGACCCAAGTTGCAGCGGGATGGCGGCCTGAGCGTTAGCCGCTATCAACGGAGACACCGCGTTCACGTATCGCGAAGATACCACGCGGTCAAGAAGTGTGCAAACGGCAGCAAATTGCGGATAGAGGGAGATATCGTCGCTGTCGATGGTGTCTTGTACATCGGATAAGAATGGGATGCTGGCAACAATCCGCGCCCCACTCTGCGCCTTGTAGAAGAACTTGCGACCGAAATAGGTGTCTTTGCCGTATCGCTTTTGGGTGTCGGAATGCTGGATGCGCTCCTTGATGTAACCGTCTGTCAGAAGAATATACTGCCGCACGGCAAAAAGCTGCTGCCCAGGCGTTTCCGTCTGATCGATATCCTCGAAGTGCTGTACAAAAGCCCCAGACTTCTCAATACCCAAGATCAAGATGTCTTGGCTGGATGCCGTCTGCACCTTCTGATTGATCCGCTTGAGTTCCTGGCTGATAGCGGCGCTCAGCCAGGCTGGTGGGCCAAATACTGCCAACGGCCCATCAATGAAAAAGGCGAGGGACACAAGGCGCTCCAGTAGATTCCGATGCTCGAAGCAACGCAGAAAATGAATCATGAGCAGCCTTTCGATAACCTGCATCACTAAACCGAACGCTTCACCGTTCGTTCCGATGTCGTTGAATCGTTCGTGGATGCGAAGGGCGTCCGTTGAGTAGACGAGTTGCCTGCATGTCGGACACTCTGTATAGCCAGGGCCGACTATAAATTCCTCGGTACAGCCGTGAGTCTCTCTGTACGGGCACCTCTGGGGATTGGCTGGAGGCTTAAGTGCAAGCAAAACTTCGTAGGTAGAAAGCAGGCTCGTCCGGTCATCTTCGTCAACAACGATGTTGGTAAATAAATCGTATAGCTCCTCTCGGAAAGACGCCCGTGCGGAGTTCTGTCTTCGTGTGACTACGTTGCTACCTGGAAGTGCTGCATCGACACTTGCGGCTTGTTCTGTTTTACGGAACTCAACGGGGTTAACCGGACGCACGGCATCCAGTTCATCAATTAGACGTAGATCAAGAAGAACGCTTGCCGCGGTACAGTAACCAATCTTAGCTCCTGGGTACCCATTCTTCACATTCACCTCGGTGTAGCTGCCGTCAATAGCGAGGATGAATCGCGGTAACGCAGCCACTTGCAGCGGTGCTTCTACGGGCCTGGGAGCATACGTAACCTGTGCCACATCTAAGAGCTTGGACCGTGTAAGTAGGCTCTTAACTCTTTGGCATTCAGAGATGCGATGCAGGGGGTGGTATGTCGCGTATTCGCCTTCGTATGGCATCTCACAGCCCCTGAGGGTTCGAGGTATCTTGGATAAGGAAGCGATCTACCTGCACTGGTATGACATACGGATTTGACAGCGTCTTGACCCGGATAAAACCTTTGTCCTGAGCACGGAGAATGCTGCCCTCGAAGTCAGCGAAATCGTAGAACTTGCGAATTTCCCGTGTCTCGTCTGTGTTGTTTAGATGACCGATAAACCAATTAGCCGTGTTCCGCAGAATGTTTTTCTGGATCGAGCTGACCTCCTGAGTCGCATAGACCAGCCCGATGTGATACTTGGCCCCTTCCTTCGCCGTGCGAACCCAAATGTCTTGGAGGTCGAGTTCGTGCGAGGACGGCAAGATGTTGTGCGCCTCCTCGACATATACGAGAATCTCAGGCGGTTGCTGTGCGGATCGAAATTGCTGCTGGTTCCGCTCGAAAACGCGACGAATCACTCGATCCGCAGCCGCCTTGTTGAGTGCGGGGTTTCCACTTGACTGGTCTACAATCACCAGTCGGCCCATCTTTAATTCATCGCAGATCACATCCGCATAATCTCCGTTAGTTCTGGAAGTATGCTGCTCCCTCACACTGCCAACCAAACGCGGACCATTACGGGTTTTCCATATGCCAAGAATTCCCTTCAAATCCGCATCCGCCCATGGCGTGGCTTCCTTCCCCTCCTTCTCCTTTTGGTCCATCTGTTGACGATCGAACTGGTCGTAGCCGCTTTTTGGATCGTTGATGAACTGATTCAGAATCGAACACGCATATGCCACTTGAGACCAACTAGTTGGATTGCGCAAGGCCTTTGCCGCTGCGGCATATTCGTTGGCGTTTGAGGTCGATTTCTCCATGTTCTCCATGGCATCCAGGAGTTCCTTCTTGAACAAACCCTTTGTGATGGGCCTAATGTCGGACGGTGGATCAAAGCCGGCGTCCGACAAAAGAGCGCGGTAACACAGCAGCCGACGGCGAAAGCGAATAGTTGCGGATTGGTCGGTTTCGGTCGGCACGTCCATCCGAACGTCTCGGAAGTTGCTGATGTACTTATCGCTGTAGTTGGCGAGTGCGTTGTCAATGATTTCTTTGCCAATAGCGATGTTCTCGTCCCGGTGAAAATTCAGCAGCATAAGCTGCCGATTCGGGTCGTTCGGATGCGACGCGAGGCCGTAGGTAATCACTTCCTTCTGCAACTGCTGGTGTAGGGATGCTGGGCCACACTTCCAGACGTTCTTGATTGCTTCCGCGTTGAACCCGTGACCGCCGGAGTCCTGCTCATTCTCATTGGCGTATTCGCCATTCGGGTCGAAGACAATCTGGCCTATACGAATCGGGTTCTCGTCCCACCTAAGGGCAAAGATGGATTTGAGGATGATCTTCGTTGTGTTCGATTTTCCGGTGCGAGTCATACCGAAGAGTGCTGTCTTCTGGCCGAGGAGATCCGTTGGTGTAATTTGCACAGGCACGTTGTCAATGCCTTGGAAATGCCTATGGCTCGAAGCGTAGCGAACCTGCCCGACAGGAACCTGCCCACCTCGTTGGGAAACGGTTAACCTATGGTCACGAAAGTTGACGATCGCCTCCAACACTCTGCTGCGCGGCTTGAAGACCTTCAGCCCGCGGTTTGGGTAGTAGTTGCTGAGGTCCGATCCGAAGGAGAACCGGAACTCGGAATTGGCGTCGGATCCGCTGCTAATCATGTAGTAGGTTCCCAGCACTCGGCATCGAACACCCGCATAGCTGAGCAAATTATGTGTCGTGGGGTCCATGACCGCACGGTCGTCCCAATGCCGTGCTACTTCGCCGCTGACACGTTGGGCCGTCTCAACCCGGACACGCAAGGCTTCGTCCGCGTTGGGGAGGTTGGCTTTGTCAAGAACGCGTAGGAGAACGATAGATGCGTCTTCTTGTCGAACGTCGGCAATTGATTCAGGGCCAACACGTGTGGCGAGCAAGAAGGACAGTGCAGGGATACCACCAACCCGTTGGCGGTGAAAGTCGTGTATCTGGACAAGAGCTTCGTCGTACCCCAGCGAGTAGACTTCACCGACGTAAGCGTGTTCCTCAATAAGCGACGTCAACACTCGACTGGCCTTTTTCAAGTGCTCGTTCAACTCTGGTTCACTCAGCTTTTCGGCAAAATTCGACATAATGTCAGCCATCATTATCTCCCATAGGAAAACAAGCCGGGGTTTCCTTCCAGTGCTACAGTACCCTTGACAGGGCAATAATGACATCTGTGAATAAACAAAACTTTCTACGACAAAGAAAACCACCTTGACATATTCGCAAGTGAAATGTTTGACTACACACGCTGTGCGAGAGTGCAGCCGGGCGTAGAACCCCGAGTTAAAGTATTAAGGGCGGGAGCGCGGGGGCGAGACCCTGCGGCTCCTCTCTTTTAGGGTCCCGGTTTCCGACGGCCCAGGTGGGGAGTCGCAAGACTCGCCGGTTTTTAATACTTTACCGGAGTTCTAACCTGTTTGGGCCGTCACTTTGGTGGGCTCCGGGTTGGCCGGTCTCCCATCAACGTACGGCAGGGTTGTTGTCGTTTTGCCTCAAAAAAGGGGGGCTGCCGTGGAAATACAAGACGAAGAGGACGAGGCGCAAAAAGAATATGCCAAAACCAAATTCAAGGAGCTTTGCGCCTCCATCAGCTTTGCGGACTGCATTTTGACGCTTTGTGTCGTTCCGCAGCTGGCGCTTTTGTGGATTGAAAACCTGGAGCGTCGCCACAATGGTTTTGTGGCAAACAAGCTTCTGGAAATTCAAAAAAAGGCTGAAGAAATCCAGAAATACATGGACAGCATTATGGAAGCAGAGGGCCATTGCCGTTTTGAGGACGCCGAGCAGCGTCGCAAAGTGGCGTGGAGGAGGGCCAGACGCCTCATTAAAAGCATGCGCTTGTTTAAACCTGCCTAGATTTTCATTGAGGTGCGTGCTGTCAGTTGAGGTGCAAGCATTCGGACGTTGCCATGGATGGATGGACGGGGGTGAAGGTATTTTTGCGCCCCGCGCACAAATGCCTTTACCCCCAGCTCGACGACATTCGGGCCTCCTCCCTCTACGCCTCCTCCAGATCGCAGGCCTCCAAACCTCCTCCCCCACGCCCTCCCCCAGCTCGCCAACACCCAAACCTAGGCCTGTCGAAAACAATGTCAAGAATAATTGACACAATGTCAAGTCGTAAGTTGACATAATGTCAAGCCTCCTTGACACGCATGTCATGTTTTCTTGACATAATGTCAAGTTCTCTTGACATTGCGCTGGGTTCCCATTGAAGGGGATGTACCCAGACGCCTCCATGGGCGATTGGACGGGGGTGAGGGGGTTACGGCCTGCGCAGAAACCCCCTTGCCCCAAGCTTGACATCCTCCATAGGAAGCTCAAATCAACATAAAACCGGCCTGGCCAGGCACTCTGTGCTACAGAGCCACTCTCTTTTCCCAGGAGAAACGATGAAAACCTGTGTGCTGGCGCTTTGCCTTGCAGCCTTGCCCTTGTCGGCCCATGCGGACGAGCCTCTGGTGACGCCCAATGCTTGTCGGGTGCAGAGGTTTCACCAGGACAGCACGGAAATAGAGGGGTTTATCAACGGGAAGAAGAACCGTCAGGCGGAGAAACTTGAGCAGGACAGCGAAGCGACGCGAAAGCAGTGTCGGCTGGCAGCAGAGCAAGGGGATGCAGACGCACAAAACTATGTCGGCTTGCTCCATGTCTTTGGCCTGGGTGTGGAGCAAAATTTTGCAGAAGCCTTGACGTGGTTCCGTCTGGCAGCCCAGCAAGGGGATGCGGGTGCACAACTGAATCTTGCGCTTCTTTATGACGGCGCTCCAGGCGTCGAGGTGGACAACGCGGAGTTGACGAAGTGGTTGAGAGAGGCCTCAAAGCAGGACGATGCGAATGCACAATTCCTCCTTGGGGTTTTGTATTACGCAGGTGAGGCCGTCGAGAAGGATGCGATGGAAGCGGTGCGGTGGTTCAGAAAAGCGGCCCAGCAGGGGCATGCGGATGCGCAATTCAGCCTTGGGGCAAGGTATTTCTTAGGCAAAGGCGTTCTGAGAAATGAGGCAGAAGCCTTGAAGCTCTTCAAAGCGGCGGCAAGCCAGGGGAACAAGCATGCGCAAGATGCCCTTGAGAAAATTGGAAACCCTGAGAAGGCGTCCAAGGGGCTGGGTTTGCAATGGTATATTTTTGGGGGGGTAGCTTTATTGGTGGTTTTGTTGTCCATCCCCAGGAAAAAACCTTTGTCGCCGGCAGAGCGTCATAGGAATCTTCTTGAAATAGAAAAAAAGAAGACGCAACTGGCGGCCGCAGAAGGGAATGCACGAGCGCAATGTCGCCTTGGCGATATGTATTGGAGTGCCGTGGGCTTCAATGAGGACAAAGCGGAAGCCATCAAATGGTTCAAACTGGCGGCTGAGCAGAAAGACGAGCATGCGCAACTCCGGCTTGGGCTGGCCTATCTCGAAGGCGAAGGTGTGGAGCCCAATGACTCAGAAGCCCTAAAGTGGTATAACTTGGCGGCAGAACAAGGAAGTATTTGTGCGCAAACCCGGCTGGGGTGGCTCTATGAAACAGGCCGAATTGTGGAGAAGGATGAAGCGGAGGCGGTGAGGTATTATAGGATGGCGGCTGAGAAGGAAGACGAGGATGCGCAAACCAGCCTTGGACTCATGTATGCCGAAGGTCGTGGTGTGGAGAAGGATGAAGTGGAGGCGGTAAGGTGGTGGAGGATGGCAGCGGAGCAGGGATGGCCGGTGGCAGCAACCCAACTTGGGCTCAGCTATGCCGAAGGCCGTGGTGTAGAAAAGGACGAAGCGCAGGCGATAGAATGGCTCACCTCAGCGGCAGAAGACGAGGAGCCGGAGGCCCAAAAGGCGCTTCAAAAAATATTGGGCAAAAGCCAACCCCTTGCAATGGACAAAACAACCTCGCTGGAGCAGGCCCCCGAAACAGCCGCCCAGGGGAATATGGAAGCGCAAAGCAAACCCGAAATGGGCCATGTCCAAGGCCAGGCTGTTGCAAAGGACGCTGCGGAAACGGTGGAACAACTCACAAAAGCGGCAAACCAGGGGGATGCGAGCGCGCAATATGCGCTTGGGTGGCGCTATGTCGAAGGCAAAGGTGTGGCAAAAGACACAGCGAAAGCAGCAAAATGGTTCCGCAAGGCGGCGGCACAAGGACACGCCGACGCACAAAGCATGCTTCAGAAAATATAAACCAAATGCCGTAAGTTTCCAAATTGAGGCCCCTTCCGCGCTAAACCCCAACACTCCCCTCCCCCAAAAAATGTATGGAGTTCAACCAATACCACTTTAGCCATAGCCTAACCCAAGACGTTACAGTTGTTTTTTGAGCAAAAACCCAAAGGTGTTGTTGGTTGGTTTGAGAGACACACCGTCTCACAATGGAGACGCGAAGAAACAAATCCAAACTTGTGTTTTTCGGTGCTTAGCCGTCAAATTTTCTGGCATGGTTTTTGCGGAAACCATAGTCGTTTGGCCGTTGGGCGGGGTTTTGGGCGGCGGGTGAGTGGATGGAAGCAGAGGGAGAAGCGCCGGGTTGACAAGGTTAAATTGGCGAGGTTTGATAAGGTGGCGGTTTGGGGTTGTCAGTAGAATACAACCACGTCTTTCAAGACGATGGGGGTTTTGTGTGAGCAGCTTATATCATCGGCAGAGAATGTTGTGGTTGTTGTGTGGTTTGGCGCTGGTGTTTTTGTCAAGCTGCGGGGAAGGGAGTTTGGCAGGCATTCGCCCCTCCGAGACTTCTGAAAAAAGGCCTGAGGAGGAAGTCTCTGAACAACGAGGGGGGGAGGATGGAATGCGCGTTTCAGGCGCGCCGGTCATTTCGGCCAAGGCCGAGGAAGTTATTTCCTGGCGTTCCCCCTCGGGGTTTCCGAGCAAGGCCGCGTCGGACGCCCATGCGCTAACGGTTGTTACTTTCAACCCATTGCCTGAGTCAGCGCTCAGGGAGTTACAAGAAGAAAACCGTCAGAATTCCAACAAAGGCTTTGGCGCCAAAGCGCTCAGAATCGGCATTCATCGCAAGGCTGACGAGACGGAAATGCGTGAGGCCAAACCCTTTGTTTTGAATTGGCAAAACATAGGAAACGGTGTTGTTGGCAGATTTGCGCTCACATCTCCTGATGCCCAAAGGATACGGGTTGCTCTGCAGCTTCATGCTTTGCCCGACAACGCTGAATTTCGTTTTTCCGGCTCTGGAGAACCCGAAAAAATCATCGGTGTCATCCGCGGCAAAGAGGCCAAGGCCTTGCGTGGCGAAAACAAAGTCTATTGGACGCCATCCACCGAAGGGGAGACGCAGAACATTGAGCTCTACCTGCCATCGACGGTGGAAACAAAAGATGTCGAGATTCGCCTGGAGGGTGTTTCCCATATTCTCACCTCGGCAAGAGACTATCTGGATGCCGCCCGTTTTGCGGAAAAGCAATTATGGATAGGGAATTCCGGGCCTTGTCACAGGGATGTTGTCTGCAGATTTAGTGAGCTTGGCGCAGCTTTTCAGAGCGTTTCCAGAGCTGTTGCCAGGATGGAATTTAATGAGCTCGGTGGTTTGTTTACTTGTTCCGGAACATTGCTGAATGACGCGGGCAATTCTGGCACGCCTTATTTCTGGAGTGCTGCTCACTGCATCAATACCCAAAATGCAGCGAGCACCCTCGAAACTTTCTGGTTTGAAGAGGCCTCTCGTTGTGGCGACAATGCTTCGGTGAATCTCGGCAACATCCGTCGCGTGGGTGGTGGGGCGCAACTCTTGCATGCCAGAAGGGCTACAGATACATTGCTGCTTCGCCTCAACAACTTCCCTCCTGCAGATGCCTTTTCCTCAGGTTGGGATTCCAGGCGATTTTTGAGTGGTGCAGCTCTTGGCATTCATCATCCTAGGTTCGACATCAAAAAAGTCAGTACTGCCATAGGAGATGGAACCTGTGATGTCGTGCAAAACAATGGTGGTACTCCGGATGACTCCACCTTAACTCTTGTGAGCTGGTCAGAAGCTACGACTGAAGGCGGGAGCAGCGGTTCAGGGTTGTTCACCTTGTCGAACGGCGAATATCTTTTGCGGGGAGGGCTTTGGGGCGGCAGAGCATCTTGCTCAAACGAAGGTGGCTCCGTTGCTTCAGGTAATTATGACTGTTATTCAAGCCTCCATTTGGTTTGGGACGACATCCGACAGTGGCTGGCTCCCGTTGTCCTCGCCCCGGTACTTTCTAACGGAAGCCTAACCAACATTACAGCTACGGGCGCAGATTTCAGCATCACCAGCAATGAAAACGCTACCGCCTATTGGGTGATACTTTTGGCCAATGAGCCCGTTCCCACTGCCGCGCAAATTGTCGCCGGAGCAGGCGGCAACACGGGTGCAATGACAGCCAACACAGCGTTTTCCAGGACGCTTTCCGGTCTCTCTTCAAGAACAGCCTATAGGCTTCATTTCGTTGCCTCAAGCAATGGCGTGTTGAGCGCTGTGTGGAGCGAAGCGTTGAATACCGCTGCGCTTCCTGTTGTTGACGTCCCCACCGGCGTGGACGGCAGAATCCTCACCCCGGCGCAAACCGGCGACACGGTGAACTGGATAGAAATTGCCCGAAACGGCAACTATTTGCTGGTGGTACGTTCGGAATTCATCAACATCTATTATAAGGTGCTATATGGCAATGTGGTTTGGAACGATCCGAATTGGCAACATACGAGCTTCGGAACCACTACCGATTATATGCTTGCCAAAAACTCTGTCCGCTGGAAAATCAACGACTGGTTCAACGGCAGCGCACCAGGTGAGGCCGAGAAGCTGCCTGAAACCGCCAGAATACGGAACTTTTCCGTGCAGACCCATGTGAGCGAGGCCATCGGCACGAGCACATGGCCTGTGTCGGTGAACGACGGCTTCACAAAGCCAAGCCAAGTTCTGCTGAGCAGAGGGGAGGATGTTGCCTTTGCTTTGAGCTATGGGGAGGCCGCGAATTTCTTGTCCATGTTCCATTTCTTGAGAAACACTCCCATCGCCAACGCGCCGAGCAGCGACATTGCCAGGGCAAACTATGCGAAAATAAACATTCCCACTTCCTATGCCTATTATGGCATGTGGCTGCGTTCCCCGGGTGACGCGCCCAATACGGCGGCCTCTTTAAGCAACAGCTTCAGTCAGTCTGTTCCTGGAAGAGTTTTCCAAGCCAACTTATGTGAGCGTGGGCTTATCTACCCGGCTGTGTGGGTTGATGAAGATATTTTCTCTCCTTGAAATGGAGGCTATGGTTGCGGCGGCGGACATATTCCAAAAAGAGGGCATGGAGTTTCCATCGGCAAACGAAACGCCATCGGCCTTTGTTGCCTCTTGTGGGCGGCTTTTCAAATGAATACCGTCGCTGCAAAGAAGTCAAAAAGCTTGTCAAGCCGGCACCTAAGCGTGGTTTTGTCCAGCGGGGGCAATTTGCTGCCGCGCATGTTTCAGCATTTGTCGGTTGAGGTATGTGTAGACAGTTGAGGTATATGTAGATTTTTTCAGAAACAACAAAAACAGGTCGCCCATCATGAAAAAGAAAGCTCCCATCCTTTGTGCCCTCCTTGCCCTTGTCCTCGCGTTTTCTTTGTTTGTCAGTTGCAAGGACAAGGATAAGGACAAGGACGACACCGAGGACTTGCCCACACCTGTCTCGTGCACCGTCGGTGATGACAGCCCATGTGAGTTGTGGCAACGCTGCCACCTAGGCCACTGCCTGGGAGAGCGCCAATGCGAAACCAACGACGACTGCCCTGGGAAAACGTGCAAAGACGGCACCTGTGTGCCAGTTTCATATTGTGAGATGGGTTGCCCTCCGGGTGAGTTCGTCTGCGTTTTTCTGGACACGGGCGCCAGCTGTCAACCCGGGTGCGTCGAAGACAGCCATTGCTCCGGCAGCAGAATTTGCGGAGGCCGCGACACGACAACCGGCCTAGGCACTTGCCGAAACCCAACCTCAAACCCTGAGCCTGTGCTGTGCACCGTTGGTGACGACAGCCCATGTGAGTTGTGGCAACGCTGCCACCTAGGCCACTGCGTGGGAGAGCGCCAATGCGAAACCAGCGACAACTGCCCTAAGGGGAAAACATGCAAAGAGGGCACCTGTGCGCCACTCTCAGAGTGCAAGGTGGGTTGCCCTCCTGGCGAATTCGTCTGCATTTCTCTGGACACGGGCGCCAGCTGTCAACCCGGGTGCGTTGAAGACAGCCATTGCTCCGGCAGCAGAATTTGCGGAGGCCACGACACGACAACCGGCCTGGGCACCTGCCGAAACCCGAAGTAGGGGCCTTAAGGAAGCGCTGATGAAATCAGCGTGTCCAAAGGCCGGTTTTCGGTTGAAGGGAGTGCAGTCAGACGCCTCCATGGGTGATTGGACGGGGGTGAAGGGGGTATATACCCCTTTAGCCCCAGCTCGCAAGCCTCCAAACCTCCTCCCCCCACGCCCCCTCCAACTTGTTAACCTCCAAAATTAGCCCCCCTCCCCTGCGCGCTAACCTCCAAAACCATCCCTTCCTCCTCCGCGCTACCCCATCCCCGCGCAGGCCCCCTACCCTAAACCCTTAGATGAAATGCACCAGCTTGGAGAAGTCGCGGCGCCAGGTGGGAAGCAGCTTATGTTGGGGGCTCTCATAACCCAAGGCTACCACCATGACGACACTTTGGGTTTCTGCGTCCCCCAAAACCAGGCCTTCCTCCCTGAGTACCTCCGCTACACGAAGCAGCGCGCCTGGGCCCTGCCCGCCTTCCATGGGACAAGTCGAAAGCCCTCGGGCACTGGCTGAAAGCATGAGGTTTTCGCAAGACAGCGCAGCACTTTTGGTGGCCCATACGCGCAATTCCTCGCGGGGCAGTTGGAAGACTCCCGGAAGCGCCGCCATCTTTTTGACAAGGGCCTCCTTCTGCATGTCGCTAAACCCAGGGTGCTGCGCGGACCAGGCAAGGTATTCTTGAGAAGTCTGCGGCCAGTCCCCCCAACAGGCCAGGTTGACGCACAATACGGGGGCTGTGGCGGCTGCGGATTGGTTGCTCATGCAGGCGGCCAACTTTTGGCGCATGGCGGGCGTCTGCGCAACATACCAACGGAAGGGCTGCATATTCATGCTGGTGGGCGCCCAAATGGCGTCTTCCAACACCGCCTTCAACAAAGGCTCCGGAATGGGTTTGTCTTCAAAAAGGCGGACAGAGCGGCGCTTGCGCAGGGCTTGCAGGGTTGAAACGTCTTCAGACATGGTTGCCTCCTGTTAGAGTTGTGCACGCGGATAGGAGCCCAGCACCTTAAACAAGATGCTGGCCTTCTTCATCTCCTCAAAGGCCTCCGCTACCACGGCGTCCTCCATGTGGCCCTCTACGTCCAAAAAGAAAACATAATTCCATAGGCCGCGCTTGGAGGGACGCGACTCAATTTTCGTCATGCTGATGCCATGCCTCGCCAAAGGCTCCAGCAAACGCATCAACGTGCCGGGTTGATCGAGGCTGGAGGCGAGGACGCTGGTTTTGTCTTGGCCTGTGGGTTTGCGCCGCTGCGTCCCGAGTACCCAAAAACGTGTCGTGTTGTTGGGCTCATCCTCCAGGTGCGAGGCCAAAATGGGCATGCCATAAAGCTCCGCAGCGTGTTTCCCCGCAATGGCCGCTGCCTTCGCCTCTTTGGCCGCTACGCGCACAGCCTCGGCATTGCTGGAAGCCGCGACACGCTCTGCGTGCGGCAAATGTTGCTCCAGCCAATGACGGCACTGGGCTTGAGGCTGCGGGTGGGAATAGACGCGGGCAATATTCTCAAACGCCGTCTCTCGGCTCAGCAGGTGGTGGTTGATGCGCAGCAAAGTCTCGCCGCAAATGGACAGGGGGCTGCTCAAAAACATGTCGAGGGTGTGGCTAATCATCCCCTCCGTTGAATTCTCCACGGGGACAACCCCAAAGTCCGCCTCCCCACACTCCGTCTTGCGAAATACTTCACCAATGGAAACTTCGGGAAGAGGCTTCACCGAGGCGCCGAAATATTTCAGCATCGCCACATGCGTATAAGTCCCCTCCGGCCCCAAATAGGCCACCCTCAAAGGCTTCTCCAAAGCCAAACACGCCGACATCAACTCCAAATACCAGCGACGCAAAAACTTGCCCGGCAAAGGCCCCGGGTTTTGGGCTTCCACCTTCTGGAGGACTTCGGCCTCTCTCTCTGGGTTCCAAAAAGAAAGCTGCCCCGCGCTTTTTTTCACTTCGCCAATGGCCTGCGCATGGCGTGCACGCAAACTGACAAGGCGCAAAATCTCCTCGTCAACCCCGTCTATAATACCGCGCAAACGGGCCAATTCCTCCTCGTGGTTGGCCATAACTCCTCCTCATGGGCGCCAAGCTTGACGCAGAATTTCAACCAAAGCACGCTCATCCTGCTTCATCGGCGTCAGTCTAAACAAAAAGCCCATAACGTCGAGTGCATTTTTGGCCAAAGCCTCAAACACCTCGGGGCCAACGCCATAGTCCGACAGCTTCAACGCCCCCAACCCCACCTCCTCAATGAGTCGCTCCAAACCCACCAAAAAGGCCTCCGGCTTCGCGGCCTGCCCCATGGCCTCGGCCAAGTCGGCCATACGCTTTGGCACGGCGGGCAAGAGGGAGGAAAAATAGGGCAAGGACAACATGCTTAGCCCGGCGCCATGCGGAAGCTTTGGGAAAAAAGCACTCAGCGCATGCTCCAAAGAGTGGTGGGAAATGCACGAGGACAAAGACTCGCAAATGCCCGCTTCGGTGGCAGCCCAGGCCATTTCGGTGCGCGCCTCCAAGTCCCCGGGGTGTTGGACGGCCTTGGGCAACCAGTGGACAATGCGCCGGACAACGTCCAGCGCCAAAGCGTCACAACCGGGCTGGTGGCACGTCGCCACATAGGCTTCCACCGCGTGGAAAAAAGCATCCATGCCGGTCATCGCCGTCACTTGAGGAGGCACGGACAGCATGAGGCGCGGCTCTACGAGGGCCAACTGGGGATAGGTGGAGTCACACCCCCAACCCAACTTCTCGCAAGACTCCGTGCGTGTAATAACCGTCCAGGGGTCCGTCTCGCTGCCCGTACCCGAGGTGGTGGGGATGGCGAGGATGGGTTTGGCGGGGAATTGGGGAGGCTTCCCCTTGCCCGTAGTCCCCCCCATATAGTCCCAATAAACCCCCTCGTTATTCGCCATAAAGGCAATGGACTTGGACGCATCCAAAGAGGAGCCGCCGCCCAGGCCCAGCACAAAGTCACACCCCTCTTGGCGGGCCAGTTTCGCGCCTTCGTCCACTTGCTCCGAGGTGGGGTTGGGCTGAATTTTGTCAAACACCACCACCTCGCAACCCCTCTGTTGCAGCAAGGCGTGCACCTCGTCCAAATAACCCAAGCGCCGGGCGGAGCCGCCCATGCCGGTGACAAGCAAAGCCTTGGCGCCCGGCAAAGGCAAACTCGAAAGCAAACCCAGAGAGCCCACACCAAAATGCAAACGCGTCGGCATATACCAGGAAAATGGGCGCACAGGCTCTCCTTGGGCTAAAAAAAACCACCTGCGAGAGGTGGTTTTTGGTTTCAACTATTTCTTCTGAGTGTCCTTCGCCCAAGCCATCATTTTGCGCAGCTTGGCGCCTGTCTCCTCAATGAGGTGCGCTTTGGCTCCCTCCCTCATCCTCAGGAAGTTGGCGCTGCCGGACTCCGTCTCCGCAATCCACTCTTTGGCGAATTGCCCACTCTGAATCTCCTCCAGCACCTTCTTCATCTCCGCGCGGACAGCGTCGCTAATAACGCGGGGGCCACGTGTATAGTCGCCATATTCGGCCGTGTCTGAAATGGAATAACGCATCCAGCTGATGCCGCCTTCATACATCATATCCACAATCAGCTTCAATTCATGCAAGCACTCAAAATAGGCGCTTTCAGGCTGGTAGCCTGCATTCACCAAAGTCTCAAACCCCGCCACAACCAAGGCCGAAGCGCCCCCGCACAACACCGCCTGCTCACCAAACAAGTCGGTTTCTGTCTCTTCTTTGAAAGTCGTCTCCAACACACCGGCGCGCATGCAGCCAATGCCGCAGGCATAGGAAAGTCCCAAAGCCTGTGCCTTGCCTGTCGCGTCCTGGTGAATGGCAATCAACCCGGGCGTGCCTTGTCCATTCTCAAACAAGCGACGGACTTGGTGGCCGGGGGACTTGGGGGCAATCAGCAACACATCCACGTCTTTGGGAGGGACAATGCGGCCATAGTGAATGCTGAAGCCGTGGGCAAAAAACAAGGCTTTGCCTGCACTCATGTACGGCGCAATCTCTGCCTCATAGAGTTGTTTCTGCCCTTGGTCAGGCGTGAGAATCATCACCAAGTCGGCCTCGCGCGCGGCCTCAGCCACGCTGAGCACCCGAAGCCCTGCTGCCCTTGCTTTGTCTGCCGAAGCACTCGTCTCCCGAAGGCCAATGCGAACGTCGACGCCGGAGTCTTTCAAATTGAGGGCGTGGGCGTGGCCTTGGCTTCCATAGCCCATAATGGCCACTTTGCGCGATTGAATCAGCTCCAGGCTGGTGTCCGTGTCATAAAAAACCTTTGCCATTTTTTCTCCTAGTCTTCTGCTGAAAGGATGGTTTGAGAGCCGCTTTCGAGTGCAATGCGCCCCGTTCGGCAAAGCTCCTGAATGTGAAACTTTTTGAGCTGAATTTCCAAAGCGTCCAGCGTCTCGTTGGAGCCTGTCGCTTCAATCATCATCGAGCCCATGGAAACATCCACAATGCGCGCCGCATAAACCTCAAGCAATGCACTCAATTCCATGTGGCTTGCATCGGGCGTCGAAATTTTGACAAGCATCAGCTCTCTTTCAACCAGTCTCCTGGGCTGAAGCTCGACGGCTTTCACCACCGGCAACAACTTCTGCACTTGCCGAATCATCTGCTCAATGGGTTTGCTCAGTTGGACCACCACCGTCACCCTGGAATATTCCGAACGCTCCGTGGGGCCAACGGCGAGGCTTTCAATGTTCCACCCGCGCCTTGAAAACAAACCGGCGATGCGAAACAACACGCCCGGTTTGTTGGCGACAAGCAAACCAAGGGTGTGCGTACTTGAGTTTGAGGTTGTCATGGTTTGCCTCCCAACATCTCATCCAAAGCAGCTCCAGGGGCCACCATGGGGTAACAGGATTCTTCTTCTTTGGTGCGCACATCCACAATGCAGGGGCCTGCTTTGTGGGCCAGGGCCTTCTTCAAAGTCGGCTCCAACTCCTCCAGCGTGGAGCAACGCAGGCCCAGGCAGCCATAGGCCTCTGCCAGCTTCACAAAGTCCGGACAGTCTCCCAGCAACACCTCGCTCTTCCTGTTGTCATAGAAAAGCTCCTGCCACTGGCGCACCATCCCCAAATAGAGGTTGTTGAGGATGAAAATTTTGATGGGAAGCTTCAGCTTGGAAGCCACCGCCAATTCTTGCAAAGTCATTTGGAAGCTGCCGTCACCGTCAATGCCAATCACCAACTTGCTCGGCGCTCCCAGTTGCGCCCCAATGGCCGCAGGCAAGCAAAAACCCATGGTGCCCAAACCACCGGAGCTGATGAATTGCCGCGGGTAGTCGGCTTTATAATATTGGGCGGCAAACATTTGGTGCTCACCCACCCCCGTCACCACCACCGCCTTGCCTTTGGTCAGTTTATAAAGCAAGTCCACAACTGTTTGAGGCAGCAAAGGCTCCTTGGGGTTTTGTGCATAGCTGACAGGGTGCTGCTTGCGCCAAGCTTCCACTTGCGCTCTCCAGGACGAAATGTCATGGCGGCCTTTGGCATAGAGGGCAGACAATTGCTCCGTCAGCTTGGGCAACACTTCCTTCACATCCCCCAACAGGCCAACATCCACCTTCACGTTTTTGGAAATCTCCGCCAAGTCTATGTCCAAGTGCAAAATTTTGGCGTCCGGCGCAAAAGCATTGAGGCGCCCTGTCACACGGTCGTCGAAGCGCGCGCCAATCCCAAACATCAAATCCGAGCCTTGCACGGCAAAGTTGGCATAGCGGGAGCCGTGCATGCCGAACATGCCCAAGTTGAGTGGGTGCGTTTCAGGAATGGCGCCCTTGCCGTGTATGGTTGTCACCACCGGAGCGTTGACAAGCTCGGCAAAACGCAACACCTCCGCATAGGCGTTGGAAACATGAATGCCGCCGCCCAAATAGAGTACCGGGTGCTTGGCCTTTGAAATCAGCTTGGCCGCCTCCACAATTTTGGGCCCCAAATCCGCCGCCTGGTTTCTGAAACTTTTGAATTCCTCATCCTCCACCACCGCGTCATAGTCAAACTCAATTTCTGCCGCCTGCACGTCCTTGGGAATGTCCACCAACACAGGTCCAGGACGGCCTGTCCGGGCCACATGGAAGGCCAACTTCATCACCCGCACCAACTCGTTGGGGTTGGTTACCAGCCAGTTGTGCTTCGTTATGGGCATGGTAATGCCCGTAATGTCGACTTCCTGGAAAGCGTCTGTGCCCAAAAGCGAGCGCGCAACGTTTCCCGTCAGCGCTACCAAGGGCACCGAGTCCAAATAGGCGTCCGCAAGCCCAGTCACCAGGTTGGTGGCCCCTGGCCCTGAAGTGCCTATGCACACGCCCACTTCCCCTGTTACGCGGGCATAACCCTCAGCCATATGCGCGCCGCCTTGCTCGTGGCGGACCAGCACATGCTGAAATTTTTTGGAGCCATAAATCGCATCATAAAGCGGAAGCACCGCGCCGCCGGGCACGCCGAATACATAGCGCGCGCCCTCAATCTCCAGGCAACGCACAATGGCTTGCGCCCCAGTCATTTTTTTCTTCGCCATAAATAACCCAGGAAAATAAAAACCTAAACCGACACCTCCACCCCTACAAAAAAACACGACGTCTTTGCTACACTCAAACGACAGGCAGGTTGAGCAGCAATGTCTCTACACTACGCCCTACTTCTGAAGTCGACAAGGGGGATGCTTGCCTCATGTCTGCCGTCAAAACGCCATTTTGAATGCTTTGGGAAATGGCCTCATCCAAAGCCGCGGCCTCCTTTTCCAGTCCCAGGGAATAACGCAACAACATGGCCGCACTGGCAAGAGTGCCATAGGGGTTGGCAATCCCCCGTCCCGCAATGTCCGGAGCGGAGCCGTGAATGGGCTCATAGAGTCCCAACCTTCCTTCTCCCAGAGAAGCGGAAGGCAAAAGGCCAATGGAGCCCGACAACATGGAAGCTTCGTCGGTTAAAATGTCGCCAAACATATTCTCTGTCACAATAACGTCAAAACTCGACGGGCGCTGAATGAGGTACATGGCGCACGCATCCACAAGCAGGTGCTCCAACTCAAGCTGTGGAAACTCTTTGCGCACCACGCGCTCGGTCACTTCTCTCCACAAACGCGAGGTTTCGAGAATGTTGGCCTTGTCCACAGAAGTCAGTTTTTTGCGGCGCGACATGGCCAACAAAGCTGCCTTGCGCACAACACGCTCCACCTCCGCCTCACTGTAGGTGCATGCATCCATGGCCCACGTGGCTTCACGACGCTTCTCGCCAAAATAAATGCCGCCCGTCAGCTCGCGGACCACCAACAAGTCCACACCTTGCACCACCTCGGGACGAAACACGGTGTGGTTGGACGGTGAAGGGAAATGACGCACGGGGCGCAAGTTGGCAAACAGCCCCAACTCCTTGCGAATGCCCAGCAGCCCTTGCTCCGGACGTACTTTGGAGGCAGGCCCCCATTTGGGGCCTCCTACGGCGCCCAAAAGCACAGCGTGGCTTTGCTTGCACAAAGCCGTCGTCTCATTCGGCAAGGCCTTGCCGGTTTTGTCAATGGCAATGCCGCCAATGTCCGCTTCCTCAAAAATAAAGTTGTGCCCAAACTTGGAGGCCACTGCACGCAAAGCGCGCACGGCTTCGGCAGTTACCTCGGGCCCAATGCCATCACCTGGAAGGAGTGCAATAATTGCTTTCATGCGTGTCTGGCCTCAAAAGCTGAAATTTGCGACATGCAACCCAAAAGAAAACCCAACTCATCCACGCCATTCAAGAGGCAGTGGCGTGAAAACCTGTCTATCTCAAAAGAAACCCTTTTGCCTGAAGGAAATAGCAACACCTGTTCGTCCAGGCGAATTTCAAGAGGAAGGCCCGGCTCTGCAAGCAACTGTGCGTGAATTTCCGGACTCACCACAATGGGAAGCAAACCGTTTTTGAGAGCGTTGTTTCGAAAAATGTCCGCAATCGACGTGCTGATGACCGCTTGAAAGCCAAAATCCACCAAAGCCCATGGGGCATGCTCGCGGGACGAGCCGCACCCAAAATTGTCGCCTGCCACGAGTATATGCGCATCGGCCGCGGCAGCTTGGTTGAGGATGAATTCCGGGTTGGGTTTGCCGTCCGGCAAATAGCGCCAATCGCAAAACAGCTTTTGGCCCAGCCCCACCTTGTCCGTCACTTTCAAAAAGCGCGCTGGAATAATTTGGTCCGTGTCAATGTTGCGCTGCGGCAACACCACCGTCCGACTTTGAATAGGCTTCATTTCAAAAACCTCCAGTCTGTCAATGTGCCGCTCACAGCTGCGGCGGCTGCGGTTGAGGGACTTGCCAAAAAGGTGCGCCCGCCCTTGCCTTGTCTGCCTTCAAAATTGCGGTTGCTGGTGCTGACGGCATATTGCCCCGGGCTCAGCTGGTCGCCATTCATCGCAATGCACATGGAGCAACCCGGCTCTCGCCATTGGGCGCCTGCCGACTTGAAAATGACATCCAAGCCCTCTGCCTGGGCTTGCTTTTTGACAGCCTCTGAGCCTGGAACCACCAACATGCGAATGTGCTCTGCCACTTTTCGCCCCTTCAAAACCTGAGCGGCTTCTCTCAAGTCTGAAATGCGCGAGTTGGTGCAGCTGCCCACAAACACGACGTCCACTTTCTGGCCAGCAATGGGTTTGCCTGCTTGCAAGCCCATATAGTCCAAAGCCTTGGCCAAAGTCTCACGTTCAGCACCCTCCAGCACTTCTGGAGAAGGAATGTTTTCCCCAATGCCCATGCTCTGCGCAGGGTTGGTTCCAAACGTCACCATCGGCGCAAGCTTGCTCACATCCACGTGCACCTCAGCATCAAAACGTGCGCCTTCGTCTGTGGCCAGGCGTTTCCATTCTTCAACGGCCTCGTCCCAGGCCTTCCCTGAAGGCGCGTGGGGGCGGCCTTTGAGGTAGGCGAAAGTTGTTTCGTCCGGCGAAATGAGCCCGGCGCGTGCGCCTGCCTCAATGGACATGTTGCATACCGTCATGCGGCCTTCCATGCTGAGTGCACGAATGGCCTCCCCTGCATATTCCAGGACATAACCGGTTCCCCCTCCAAAACCCAACTTTTGGATAATGGCCAAAACCATGTCCTTCGCCCCCAGCCCTGCGGGCAATGTTCCCTCAACATTCACACGCATGGTTTTGGGTTTGCGCTGCAAGAGGCATTGGGTCGCCAACACGTGGCTGACTTCGCTGGTGCCAATGCCAAAAGCCAAAGCGCCAAAGGCCCCATGCGTCGCGGTATGGCTGTCGCCACACACCACCACGGCGCCCGGCTGAGTCAACCCCAACTCCGGACCAATGACATGCACAATGCCCTGCGTCGGACTCCCCGGCCCATGGAAAGAAATGCCGTGCTCCTTGCAGTTGGCTTCCAGCTTCGCCACCTGCGCCAAAGCCATCTCATCCGTGAAGACGCGGCTGCCGTCCGGGTTGGGGGGGGTGGTGGGAATAGAGTGGTCCACCGTGGCCGTCGTCAAGTCCGCGCGGCGTACTTTGAGGCCGCGCGACTTGAGCACAGCAAAAGCCTGAGGAGAAGTCACCTCGTGAATGAGGTGCAAATCCACATAGAGTACAGCCGGCGTATCGGCGGATTCCGGCATCACCAAATGACGCTTCCATATTTTATCAAAAAGAGTTTCTGACATGGCTATTTCCAATCCATTTTCACTGGGTGTCTATGCTTTGCCTAGGAGGCATCCTTGCTCTTCACTTTCTTCTCGTCAGCATCTTCCAGCAACGCAGCAATGCGGTTGATGGCGTCGAGGAAAGCGAAGGTGCTGGCCTCAATCACATCCACGCTGACAGAACGTGCAATATAAGTTTGCATCCCATGAAGAATTTCCACCGTCACATAACCCAAAGCATCCTCACCCACGGTGACGGCGGAGACTTGGTAGTCCTTGAGGCGAACAAAAATGCCCGTCGCTTTCTCAATCGCTTGGTAGATGGCTTCCACGGAGCCTTCTCCTGTCGCAGAGGCCGACTCAGAAAAACCATCGCGGTGTTTGAGCGTCACATTCGCCGTGGGCGTGTCTTTTGTGCTTGAAGTCAAATGATAGGACTCCAGCTCCCACACCGGCGTCATCACCGCAGCAATGCGGCCACTCACCAAAGCTTCCAAGTCCGCATCAAAAACTTCCTTCTTCTTGTCTGCCAACACTTTGAAGTCTGCAAACACCGCATCCAACTGCTCGTCCGAAAGGGAGAAACCCAATTCCAACAAACGTTGGCGCAAAGAGTGCCTTCCGCTGTGCTTGCCCAGCACCAGGTGCGTCTTGCTGATGCCCACATTTTCGGGGCGCATAATTTCATAGGTGCCGCTGTGGCGCAGCATGCCGTGCTGGTGAATGCCCGCTTCATGAGCAAAGGCATTTTGCCCCACAATGGCCTTGTTTCGCGCAAGCGCCAAGCCGGTAATGGAAGAAAGCAAGCGGCTGGTGGGATAGAGGCGCTCTGTTTTAATGCCCGTTTCGAGTCCCCAAAAATCCTTGCGCGTGTGCAAGGCCATGACGACTTCTTCCAATGCGGCATTGCCCGCACGCTCACCAATGCCATTAATAGCGCACTCCACCTGACGCGCCCCGGCTTTGAGCCCCATCAAGGAATTCGCAACGGCCATCCCCAAGTCATTGTGGCAGTGCACGCTGAGCACCACCTTGTCAATGCCGCGCACATTCTCTCTCAAGCACTTGAAGCAATTCGCATATTCTTCAGGCGTCGTATAGCCCACCGTATCCGGAATGTTGAGGGTGGTGGCGCCGGCTTCAATGGCCTTCTCCACCACTTCACACAAATAGTCCAACTCCGTCCGCGAGCCGTCTTCGGTTGAAAACTGCACATCCTCAAACAGCTCGCGCGCTCTTTTTATGGCTTCAACGGAACGACGAAGCACCTCTGACTTGTCCATCTGCAATTTGAATTCGCGATGCAAGGGACTGGTCGCCAAAAACAAATGCAAACGGTTTTTGGGTGCGTCTTTCAGCGCTTCATAGCTTGTGGCAATGTCCTTGGGGTGACACCTGCAAAGTCCGCAAATGGTGGCGCCTTCCACCTTGCGTGCAATGGTTTGCACCGAGTCAAAATCACCCGGAGAAGACACGGGGAAACCCACTTCGAGAATGTCCACACCCAAATCTCTCAGCGCATGTGCCACTTGGAGCTTTTGCTCTTTATTCATGCTTGCGCCCGGAGATTGCTCTCCGTCGCGCAACGTCGTATCCAAAATCAAAACGCGGTTGCTGGGAGGCGGATTCATAGTACACTCGAAATTTGGAGCAAAAAAATGCACCGCAAGCGCTCCAAAACTTGCGGCACAACCCCAACCACCTGTCCCCTACCCTTTGGAAAAAAGAACTTTATATTAAGCCTAAAAATTCAAAGTAAGTCAAGCCCCCTACTCTCCTTGCATACGCGCTCTTAACCCGCTTAAAAGTTGCCATGTCTTTAAAACTACCCTCCTCCTCCACCTATGCCACCAAAACCGCCGTCCATACCAACCATGCCCCGGAAGCTTTGGGGCCTTATAGCCAGGCCACTCAAGCGGGCCCCTGGCTTTTCCTCTCGGGGCAAATCCCCTTGTTGACTTCAGGACAACTTTGTCCCGGCGGCATTCGCGAGCAAACCCAGCAAGTCCTTCAAAACCTGCAAGCCGTTTTGGAAGCTGCCGGCGGCAGCCTGCAGAATGTGATGCAGACAACTTGCTACCTTTGCGCACTGAGTGACTTTCAAGCCTTTAATGAAGTTTATGCGCAACATTTCAAGGCCCCCTTCCCGGCTCGCGCCACCGTGGAAGTCAAAGCCTTGCCCAAAAACGCACTCGTGGAAATTTCTGCCCTGGCCTATTTGGGCTAGGTTTTGGCAGGCTGCTCTTTGAGCAGCATATATTCAATCGCATCCACCAAGGCTTGGTAGCTGGCATCAATAATGTTGGTGGCTACGCCTACGGTACCCCACGTCTGCGCCTTCTTATTCCGGCTGCAAATGAGCACCCGCGTCAAGGACTGCGTGCCATCCTTGGAGCTTAGAATTCGCACCTTATAGTCCACCAGCTGCATTTCCCCCAGTACAGGGAAAAAACGCAGCAAAGCTTTGCGCAAGGCATTGTCCAAAGCATTCACCGGGCCGTTTCCCGTGGCTGCCGTATGCTCCACCTCACCCTCCACAGCAAGCATGACGGTGGCCTCTGAAACCGGCTTTTCGTTGTGCATGCGTTTGGCGTCCAACACGCTGTAGCTGAGCAGCTCAAAAAACACCGGCATCTGCCCCATGGCTTTGCGCATAAGAATTTCGAAGGAGGCTTCTGCACCTTCATATTGGAAGCCCTGGTTTTCAAGCACCTTGAGACGCTCCAACACACGCATGGTGCGCTCGTCTTTGGCTTCCAGGTTGAGGCCAAACTCGCTTGCCTTATAAGTGAGGTTGCTTCTTCCGGACAAATCCGAAACGAGGACGCGTTGCCTGTTCCCCACAAGCTCCGGAGCAATATGCTCATAGGTGAGGGAGTCCTTCAGCACGGCAGAGACATGAATGCCGCCTTTGTGCGCAAAAGCGGAGCGGCCGACATAGGGTTGGCGGTTGTTGGGTGGAATGTTGCCAAGCTCCGCAACAAAACCGGAGAGGTTTTGAAGCTGTTTCAACTGCTCTGCTTCCACGCAATGAAAACCCAGCTTCAACTGCAAGTTGGGGATGATGGAGCAGAGGTTGGCATTTCCGCAACGCTCGCCATAGCCGTTGATGGTTCCTTGCACGTGGCTAACCCCCGCCAAAACCGCTGCCAAACTGTTGGCAACCCCTGTCTCTGAGTCGTTGTGGCAATGGATGCCCAACTCTGCATCGCCCATGGCTGCCTGGACTTCTTTGACAATGCGCTCCACTTCGTTGGGCAGCCTCCCGCCGTTGGTTTCACACAAAACCAAACAATGGGCGCCGGCGGACTTTGCCGCCTCCAAAGTCTTCAGCGCATAGCTTGGGTCGGCGATATAGCCGTCGAAAAAATGCTCCGCATCAAAGAAAACGCGGTCCGCATGCGTCTTCAAATAACGAAGGGTGTCAAAAATAAGCTCAAGGTTTTCTTCAAGGGAAATGCCCAGGGCATTTCTCACATGCAAATCCCAACTTTTTCCAACCACCATCAGGTTGGGGACATGGGCCCTCACCAAAGCTTGAATGCTCTCATCCGTCTCGCAAGTCGCACGCGCACGTCGCGTGCTTCCAAACGCAGAAACCCGCTCCACAGGAAGCCCACTCTGAGACACAAGCTCGAAAAATTCAATGTCCCGCGGGTTGCTCCCCGGCCAACCCCCCTCCACACAGTCTATTCCAAAATCCATCAGCTTCTGTGCAATCAGCAGCTTGTCATTGGCTGTGAAATTAATCTCCTCGCCTTGGGTTCCATCCCTCAAGGTGGTGTCATATAGAAAAATTTTCTTCGCTGAAGTACTCATTCTATAGGCAATCAAACCGATTGGAACCTCCAAGGCAAGGCTTTTGTCGGCTTTGCTTGGGCCTACACCCAATCCTTGGGTTTCAAAAAGCCTGCGCAGGCCCATGAGAAATTCCTACCTTCTCCTTCTTTTGCTCCCTCTTCCTCACTTGAATTCTTCGGCAAACAAGTGTTTGCTTGGGCCCTATGTATTTCGCCATCCACGTGCTGGACAAACCCAACCAACTGTCTCGACGAATTGCCCTCAGAGAAGCTCACCGCCAACGCCTGCGCCAGCTTCAACAAGAAAACCGTGTGCTGTTCGCCGGGCCCCTGTGCCAAGAAAATGGCGAGCCTATTGGCAGCTTGGTGGTTGCAGAATTTGAAAACCTAGAGGCTGCCAAGACATGGGCTGCGGAGGACCCCTATATGCTGGGAGGCGTCTATGGACAGCCCGACATTCGCTCGTTCAGCCAATCTTTTCCCTGCTAGGAGCGCTGGCTCCCCAGCCAAATGAGAAGCCTTATGGTTTCACCCAGGCTTTGCGGGGCGAGTTGAAAGAGAGCAAGACTCTCCTGCGCAAACTTGGAAGCTTGGGCCCTGCCTTCGCTGTCATGGCTCTTCTGAGACTCCAAATCCAAACCCGTAATGACACCTCCCAATATCCCCATAAGCTCAAAGCTTGTCTGCTTTTGCTGGTTGGGTATTTTGTCAAGCGGAGTGTAACCTTCAAAAACCTCATCCAGGCCTGCCATGAGGATTGCATAGCTTTCTTCATTCAATTGCCGGCCATTCAAAATCCTGTCACAGCTCATGAGCCAAAACGCAGCCCCTATGCTTAACTCATTCACACGCTTTCTATGCTTGGCATCCTCCTGTAAAACTTTTAAAACCCTTCCCAACAATTCTTCCGTCTGCTTTCTGTCTGCACCACCAGCAACAAATTCGGCAGCCAGCACATCCACGGCCCGGTGGTTTGTCTTCACAGCAAAAAACCGGCGCTTGGCCTTGAAGGTTTTTTCATATTTGGCCTGCGCTGCCAGACGCTCTGAGCGTACAACCACGTCGGCAATACGCTTGCGCTCTGCAACACGACTTTCAAGCTGTTTGGGGAAACTCATTTCTGGAGTAAACAAACGCGCATCGTCTGTCCACGCCTGCCCCCATGCCCAAGGCGCCACTAAAAATATAACCCAATAAACAACTCTAAGCTTCCGTTCACAACGCATCTCTTCCTCTCCACTCTGGGATACCCCATCACCCCTTTGCATTCTCCAATACAGCAAAGGGACTTCGCTTGCTTCATGACAAAACCACCCCCCAGCAGCATATAAAATGCCGCTGCCTTTGGCTTCAAAAAGCTTTGTCGGCTGCGCTTCAAACAAACTTCAAGCTTGCCATTTTGGACTTAGGACTTCCGGATATGAGTGGCTTTGAGTCGTTTTACACAGGACAAACGACGCCTCTGCTCCCAGCCTTCGCGGAGAATCCCTGCCAACGATATGCGAAGTCAAAAGCCATGGCTTTGACGCCACGTGGAAAGTCTCTATGGCTTGCTGCTCGGCGAGGACCCTGCCCCCTTGCTGGGCTCCGCCCTCCTGTTGATATGCCTCGCCGCAGCTATGGTGCTCTCACGCAAAGTCGATTGGGCTGCGCTGCTTCCTTGGACAGCACAGCGTCTGAAAACAAAGTCTGCAAACCAACATTCCTGCTGGCCAGAGCTTCACCCTTCTTTTGCATTGTCTCCAGCCAACAAAGCAGGCTCTATCTTCGGAAGCGCTTTGGCCGTCTTCTTGGGCAAAGCCTTGTAGCCATCTACCAATATGCGGACACCCCCTGTGACGGGGTCCATAACGAGGCCGTGGGCGGGCACGTCTTTAGGCATCAGGGGGTGGGTACGTATAAATTCAACCGTCTTGCGTACGCTGTCATCCACATTGTCAAAACCCCGCAGCCAACTGTCAAGCTCTATGCCCGCCATACGCAAAGTGTTCATCGTCCGAGTGGAAACGCCTCGCTTCTGGGCCTCTTGGAGCACACGCATGGGGTCTATCGCGCTCATGCCGCAGTCGCTGTGGGCAATGACGCATATTTCACTGACGCGCAACTCATAGACGGCTACCACCAAACTCCGCATCACCGAACCCCACGGGTGCAAAATCAACGCCCCCGCATTCTTTATCATTTTGACGTCGCCATTCTTCAAACCCAAGGCGTTGGGCAACAACTCCAAAAGCCGCGCATCCATGCACGCCAAAATGGCCAACTTTTTGTCGGGGAACCTGTCCGTGCGAAAACGCTCATAGGTGCCGCTCTCAACAAAACCCTTGTTGTGCTCAAGCATCTGTTCCAAAAGAGACATAGGCCGTACCTGCTTCGTTTGCGAGTTTCTTGAAAAAAACACCCAAAGGCCAACAAACGCAGCATATCGCAAAAATAAAAGCCCCGCCTAGTGGAGCTTTATAAGTACTCAGGCTGCCATGTTTTTATGGCTACACATTTTAAATTCTTATTCTAGCCTTGCGTCTGCGGGGGTACCCAACAACAAGACTTCCCCAATGCCCCCGACAAAAGCCACTGGCCACCCATCGCCGCTCCTCCACCCCTCGCTTGCGCACATAGCCGACTGCTGAGAGACTTTCCGAGCAGCCATACCTGTACAAATGGAGCGCACGGCAACCGGCTGCTCCCTTCAACCCGCCATGGACGAAAAAGCTTTGCAGCATAGGCAGGGTTTTCAAAACATTCTATTTCAGGCGAGGCGCTGCAAACATAGGCCAGCAGAGACAACAACGGCATCACCTCCTGCGAAAAATCCATCTTCAAAAAAGCTTCCCATGTCCACTGTACCCCCGCCTTCGCATAAAGGTGCAGCTTCTCCGCTATGGCCCTCTCGGCTGCCTCCCTCACACTCCACTCCCCTAAAAACAGCGCTAAGGACAACATGCCTTGCTCTGTGTCCAATAACAACCTCAACTCCCGCCTCTCCTCGGAAAGCTCCCAATTGAGGTGCGCCCAAAAACCATAAAGCTGCAAACCTTGCCAATACATTCCCCGCGTCTCTATGTAGAGGCTCCACTCCGGCAACTTTAAAAACAACTCCGAAGGCATCCTGTCCAAATGGGGCGTGGCCAACAGCGCCTCTTGTAAACCCTCCTCAAAACGCCATACCCCCTTCGTATAATTCCACGTGCCCAATGCGGCCAGCCAATAGACGTCCTTCAGCTTCTCCGGCGGCAATTTGTGGTGCCCCGCTTCGTCGCATACGGCCGCGTACCATCCGGGCATCGGCAACAAGCACCAACTGGGCCACGAGGGCAAGTCCCTGCCACGCCGGGCCAACATGCGCTCTACGGCCAACGAAAACTTTGGATAAAGGCGTCCAACCGCCTCCAAATAAAACTCCGCCCGCGTCTTCTCTTGAGTGGCTTGAGCACCAAACACGGCGTTCTCCCTTCTTATTTCTGTTTCTAAAACCTCCTCTCCAATAACTATGCTCCGTTTCGGCTAACGCACGGGAGTTTGCTAAAAAACCTCCTCCCTACCCCCTCCCACCCGGGGGGCTTTTAGCCAACGCCTAGGAGAAGGCCTTCTTAGGCTAGGGCTTCCATTTAATGTTACAGCCAATGCTGGGCTTTTGCTCCGTGGGGACAGGCGCTCCCGCCAAAAGCAAGTCCAACACTTGCCTCAAGTCCTTGCCCGAGGGAGGCATGTCGTTCCCAGGGCGGGCACCATCCAACTGGCCGCGGTAGACACAAACAAGCGCCGCGTCAAACACAGAAAAATCCGGCGTACAGGCGGCGACATAGGCCTTGGCCACCTCTTGAGTGGCGTCCAAGAGGTAGGGAAAGGGGAAATGTTTTTCCAAAGCCAGCGCCTTCATTTTGTCCGGCGCATCCTCAGGGTAGGCCTCAAAGTCATTGCTGTTAATAACGATAAAACCCACCCCTTGAGGGAGGTAGTCTCTGGCAAGGGCCACAACAGCATCCCACACATGTTTGACAAAAGGGCAGTGGTTGCAAGCAAACATCACCACCGTGGCTTTCTGGCCTTTCAATTCTGCAAGCGAGCGCTGTTTTGCGCTGACAACATCCAACAAAGAAAAGTCTGGCGCCTTATAGCCCAGGGGAATATGTGTCGTCGGTGTCCTGGCCATATTTGTCTCTTCGGCTCAAAGGCGGGTAAAGGGGATATAAAAAGAGTTAGCATGGCCAGGCGCAGGAGGGTGTTTTTTTGTAGCCATTTTGAAATTCGGCCCAGTGGGAAAAACGCGGCACACTCTTTCTTGCTTCATATGCTTGGGGCGACTATGTAGCTTGCAACGCAGGCGCTCATGCAGCCTAAGCCTGCCCATAGGGGCATATGGCCCTTATGTTTATAAACACGGCATTCGCGGGGGCGCCCCAAGGGCGTGGCTGCCAATGGGACACCTGGGTTCCTTCGCCTGCCTCATTTGGGAGTATTAACATGCAGAGTCAAAGTTTGCTTTATGGTGAGATGAGTGGAGACGCATTCAGCGAAGGGGGCTTGGGAAAGTCTCTGTTGCGCATTCACATTGCTTTTGGCGCACATGTGGATTCCATTCAATTTGAGTGGCTCGAAAATGGAAAAATTCTCCGCTCCATCCGTCGCGGTGGAGAAGGGGGCAGCCAGCGCCACAGTTTTGCTTTGGCGCCGGGCGAAAAAATCATCCGCGTTGAGGGAAAGAGCGGCCAGTGTGTGGACCAATTGACTTTCACCACCAACAAAGGCAACCAATATGGCCCTTTTGGCGGCCAAGGTGGAGACAGCTTCGTGCTCGACGCTCCTGGAGGCGTCAACGGCTTTTTCGGCCATGCCGGCCTGTTGCTCGACGCCATTGGGTTTTATTATGACGAGCTTATTGACGAGCCCCAAAAACCTGCCGCGCCTGCTGCACGTTCGCGCAGCAAAAGCTCCGCAAGCTGAAACAATCCCCCAAGCAGGCCCGGTTTCGCTCTTGCGTGCCGTGGCCTTCTAGTTTTTGTCGGAAGCTTCCCAGGCGCGATAGGAGATGGCGATGGGGCTGCCTTCCGGAGGGGGGCGGCAATTCCCGAAGAAGGACACCGTTTGGTAGATGCCGTCATAGTCAAAGCCGTTTTCTCGGTCGCGTGGAACATTGGCTTTGTCGCATGCACCCAAGGTGTTTTGAATGGCCACGCGCAGCGAAGCGCCGATGAGTGGTTTTTGCGTCCTCACGCCTGCGCGGCCAATGGCTCTGCCCACAATTTCGGTGATGGTTTGTTGAATGGCGTTTTCCACCCCCACTACAATCGGCGTCATGATGCCGCCTGTCGCGTCCACAATACGTTGGATGCGTGTGAGACAGTTGTGGTGGGGATAAACAGGGTCGCCAAAATAACCCGGCCAACCGTTATTGCAGTCATTTATGGTATAAGCAGGAACCCTGCGTTCACTGCTGTCACATTGCACGCCTGCCGGACAATAAATGGTATGCACCTGAATGACTTCGTTGGGGCGAATGGGAAGCACGGTGATGGGATTGCCATTGCCTGCTGTCGTCGGCACCCTTGTTTCTTGTCCCCGGAAGAAGTCGATGAAATGGTAGTAGTCTTCCCACTGGGGCTCCGGCGCAGCAGGCAAAGACGCGGTGTTGGGTCCATACGAGCCGCGCAAGTGCTGGGTTTGGTCTTCTGTGTCGGTCAACAGAATGACGCTGATTTCGGCGCCGTCCCGGAAGTGATTGTAGTCAGGTGCATCGGGAAGAGTTGCATTGTCTCTCAAGTTCATCATCGCCAGGCGCGCAGCGCCCAAAACGCCTTCCTCGCCATTGCCAGTGGTGCCAATCCAGCAACCGCCGAAATATCCCCTGCCAACTCCGGTGCCGGTTTCAATGCCAGTGCAAGTTGGGGGGGCGCCCACCCACGCAGGTTGGGGTGCGCCGTTTTGGTATTGGCCAACTGAGCATGCACAATTCGTTGCGGTTCCACATACTGTGGTGCTCAAGGCGCCATTTGCGTTGACTTGCACACAGTTGCTGTTTTGGCGCAGCCAAGATTCGAATTGTTGACCATCCCTCGTGAAACCGCGAATAACGCCCAGGTTGCTACCACTGCTACCATTGCCGGCATGATAGGTGGAGGTCACCAAGGCCACGCGCCAGTCCAAGGTGCTGTTGCTCAAGGCCGCCGCCATGGCTTTGCCGGCCGCAGCCAACTGGTTTTGCAACTTTGCCATGGAGCCGGAGTCGTCCACGACAAACAGAAAATCCACAGCGCCACGGGTGGCCACGGAGCGCTCGCACCGGACAACCGTTTGGTCAAAATAACGCGCCAGGGCAGCGCCGCCAAGCACGTCATTCAAACCGAAGAAGCCCTGGCTTCCACTCACAGGGTTGTTGTCCAGCGCAACCGCCATCACCACAATGACTTCGCCATTGTCGCGCAACACATATTGGGCATGGACATATTGCCGGGGTCCAACGGCGGGACTGGATGGCAAGCTGCCTGTTCCTGTTGTGCCCAAAAGCGCGTCAGCAATCTCATTGACACGGTCTGCCGGGCTCCTGTCGCCCGCAACTTCAAAAGTCACGCTGAGTGCATTGTTGGCTGCCGAAGGCGCATCCGAAGCGGTGAAAGGGCCTGTGGTTGCAGAGCCGCCCAGGCTGCTTGCGTGGGCGGCGGCCAAATTTCGCAAGGCGCTGAGGCTGTTCACCGCAGGAGCACCCACGTGTCGCCAAGCCAGGAAGGCCACATTCCTCGCCAAGTCCACCCCCATGAGGCCATGGGTGTTTCCACGTTGAATGCCCACATAGTTGTTGGCAAACCCCATGGGCAAACCCAGCGCTATTTGCGCAAGAAAATTCCTTTGTATGTCCACCGGGACCCAATGGTTTGCGGAGCAGGCGTTGCGTGTCTGCTCATCCACGTCGTTGGGGTTGTTGGGGTCGGTTTCGCCTTCGTCGACACGGCCGTTTTGGTTGGCGTCCTCCACGCCGTCCCAAATGCCGTCGCCGTCGGTATCGGGGTTGAGGGGGTTTGTGGTGGTGGAGGGGTCGGCGTCATAGCGGGTATTGGGGCAGTTATTGGGGTCAGCCGCCGTCGCTTTCGTCACGCCCAGCTCCAAACCGTCCCAAAGTCCGTCGCCGTCACTGTCGGGGTTGTTGGGGTCGGTCTCTGTTGGCTTGTCTTGCTCATCTCGGTCGACGCGGCCATTTTTGTTTTTGTCTTCATCACCATCCGAGAGTCCGTCACAATCGCTGTCTTTGCGCAGGGGGTCGGTTGGGTTAGGAGAGGTTTTCAGGGCTTGGAGGATGCCTGAGGGGAAAAAATTCGCGCACTCTATGTCCGGTGAAGTGTCATAGCCCAACTCTATCCCGTCCCAAATGCCGTCACCGTCGGTATCGCGGTTTTGAGGGTCTGTCCCTCTCTCCATCTCCTCCAAATCTGAAATTCCATCGCAGTCGACGTCACTTTGGGGGTTTGCAGGGTTGGGCTCACGAAGCGGGGACTGGGCAATTCTAGCAAAGAAATCTTCAGGGATGATGGGGCCACCTGGCCCCTGGGGATAGACCGGCCAGTCCGGCCCTACAATCAGCGGTTGGCAACTGCCTTTCACACAAACGGCGGCTTGGGGACAGTCGGTGTCATTGCCCATGTCGCATGTCGTGGACGTCCAATAGACGCATATGCCCTCGTTGCCCACTTTTTGCCCCTTGCTGTCTTCACAATAAGCCCCTTGAGGACAGTCGTCGGCATCATCACCTACTCTGCATGCGCCAGGTATATGGCAAGCAGACAGCCCAAGCGCCAGCACAACCACTGGACTCCATTTGTACGCTTTCATGAGCATCCCCTCTAAAGTTTTATGCCTGCTCTAACACCCTATCTCTGCCTCCCTTCCTAAACCCTAACACCTTCAAAATTTCATAGCATACCTTGACCCCTCAAGGTATGTCTTTTCCTTTCATTAGCTGGGCCGCTTATGTGAACAGCAGGGCCCAAAACCCCTTAGCCCCGCCCAATGGGCCATAGCGACGTCTGCGGTACTCCCTTCCTCTTGGAAGCGGCTAGGGTATGGGGGAGGTTAATACGAAAAAGAGGCCTTCATAATATATGTTGAATGCTTCCATTAACCTCGTGAAAAAAGGCCACGCTATCGCCGCACCCCCAACCAACAGCGCGTGCGCAACCAGGCCGTATTCCAACATCGCCTGCCCTCGCTGCTGACGCCCTCGCCTCCGCCTCTTCTTTGCCAATACGTCCTTTGCCAACATGGCTTCTCCCTAGGTTTCCGGGCCTTTGCCCATCAACAATACATATACCCTGACGTCGCCCGCCCTCTGCTCAAAAGACAAATGTATGCTCCGACGCCCATCCTCCGCCTCTAGGCTTATACGCCCCCCTGCCGGCCCCTCCTTCGCCTCTATCCCCCTCCAATTGCCCGCCTCTAAGGCCTCCTTATAAAAAACCCTTAGCCGCTCAACCCCCTGCCCCTCTACCGTCGCTACATAGGAAATACGGCTGCCCCCTTCCGGCTCAAAAAAACTAACCGTCTTCACCCCCCTCGCCTGCGGGTGCAGGGGTATGCCCTCGGGAAGCCCTGCGCCTTCGGCCCGCTCCATCGGCTTGCTGCGTGAGGGAAATACCAACGTCTGGCCCCCCTGGCGTAGGTAGGAAACCAAATGTAACTCCTCACTTAACCCGTCCATGTAGCCTATGTAGCCCGCAAAAGGACTGAATTCGTGCGCTACAAAAAAAAGCCCCCTCAGGCCAAACTCCCGCTCATAAAAGGCGCGAAGCTGCTCCACACTGTCCACCGTCGAAAACCAGGCCATCTCCAAGAACGCTCCGTCGGCCATAACAGCCGAGCGAAAACCCTGCGGCAAACTGCCCGGGTAGACGGGCAAACCCTCCATCGCCGCAGGCAAAGCCTTGGGTTGGGCCCCTCCCACACCCAGGGGGGGGGCCCCAAGCGCAGCCTCCGGAAAAAGGAGGGGGGACAGCTTCTCGGGTACTTCCAAAATCGCCTCCATCTCTTTGGCTTCCCTACGCCGCTCCAGCCAGGCCAACCCTAGGCCTATGGCTGCCCCTAACAGCACTACCCCTAACAGACTCTTCCCCAATGGAAATCCTCCCCTACCCTCCCCCCCCTTCTTCTTTAGCTTCTTTCTCACCATGGCCTTAGCCCCCCCCTTCACCAGTCTGAAACATCACGCCCCATATAGAAGCTCTGGCGAGTCTTATGCGCCTGCTCATAACTCGTGTCGGTTTGCGCACCCTGTTGGCGCCATGGGGAAGCGTCATAGACCTCGTTGCCTGGAACCCTTGGAGGCGCCTTCATGGAAAACCCTACCTCCCCATTCCTCGTGTTGTCACCATAAGCACCCATATCCTGGGTAATAATGTTGGCCCGAATGACCCCCGCCCTTTGCCCGGCTTGCGCCAACCGCTCCGCCTGCGCCACCGCGCCCCCAAGACGGTCTGCACCTTGATAGACTCTGTTGACACGGTCTTTTAACATCCCCGCCTCACGGGGGTTGATATCCACCACCTTCGTCATCGCCCAGGTGTCTGCCAAAACGGAAAAATGCTGCTGGTTGAGCTCCCATACCCCCAAATTCTGCGCCCTGTCGGTTACCTGTACCCCCGCTGACCATTCCTTAAAAAACTCATTCACCAACTGAACATTCACCACCTCTAAAGCCGCCCTACAGGTATAAAGCCCCCCGTGGTTAACCTCTTGAGACAGGGCCCTGGCCGACGACGTTGAAGAAATATCGGCTGCCAGACCGTTGTTTTGCGCGCAGACCACCCTCCCATCTTGCCCATTTTGCTTATTCCAAGTCGCAAAAGTCATGAGGGAGGGTTGGATGTTTCTGTTATCGGCAGCAGAGTTTAAGTCGTCATAACCCTGCCTTAAATTGGATACCAAAGCCTCGCCTGGCACCATAGCTGGCTCATAGTCAAGGTGGGTATAGTCCCAGGGACTTGCCACCACCACCTCTTGCAATTCGAGGCGATAGCGCAGCAAATTTTCCGAAGTCAGCACATAGAGAAAGGTCGGCACCAAGGCCACCAAAACAATGGCCATCTCAACACTGGCTTGCCCTCGGCGACAACGCGCAGGCTTTTGCATGGACTTTGGGGCACTCATTTTCTTCTCCTTGCCTCGCGGTTGCCCTCAATGGGAACACCGTCGTTGCTGGCCAACTCCACATCGCCATGCCCGGCTGCACGCAGGACATCGGCCATTTCGTTGCGGGCAAAGGGATGCAGCTTGGCGCGCCAATAGGGGTCGAACAAATTGGGGGGGAAAACCCAATCATCCATGCGGTGAAAATAAACCAGGGCCTTGCTGACGGCTACCCCATTTCGGCTGGGTATAAACACCAGCCGCCCTTGTCTGTTGGGGTGTCCTCCATCCATGTCGATGCTGCTCCCATCCGTCACCGCCCAATGCTGCCTTTGGTCGTTGCAGGTGTTCTGTTGCGTGGTTGAATTTTGAAGAGGCTGCTCAATATGCGCATAGACGGCGGGCTGCCCCCAGCCATTGCCTTCATTGTCCAAACGATAGTTGATGAAACAGTTGCCCGTGTTCGTACAAGGCTCATTTTGGCTAAACAACCCCCTATATTCAGGATGTTGCCCTTCTTCACCCGGAACGGTGTGCGCCCCGCCGCTTTGACTTGAGGCAACAATAGCATCGCCCGCCGTAGAGCTTCCCGGCTTGTCAATCACCGAACCAAAGGAGATGTATGTGCCTCCTCCTGCCTGTGCACACGAAGCGCTTCCCAGGGACAAATGGTCGGCAGCATTGCAAATATTGTCGGTCAGCCAACCCTCCACGGGATAGTTCGTTCCCGAGCCATCCCCCTCGGGGTCAGGGTCATCTTTCATGAGTTCCTGCAAAAAATTCCTGTCGAAAAATTCTGGGCCGCTATTGGCTCCGAGGGGGGTCCGCCAATGTATTGTGCGCAAAAACTCCGGGCGTGCCGCGTTCACCACATTGCTCATAATGCGGCGGCGGTTGTCCACTTCCGAGCTTCTCGGACAAGCTCCATTGGCGGCGATGTTATCCAAGGCAGAGCCTTCCAAAGCACAGGCAAACTCAACCACATTGAGCTGGCCCACCGCCGCATGGAGTTGTCCGGCACAGGGGGCATTGTTGAGCCTCAATGCGTCCAGCTGTCTCCCATTCAGAAAAGGCTCGGTGCTTCTCACCATGTCTTGTTGAGATGCATGAATCTCATCGGCCAAATCCACAAAAGACCGTACCGCATCCTTGAGCGGTTGTTCAATGTCGCTCAGATTTCCTTCGTATTTTTTAATGGAGCTCAAATAGGGGGGGACTCGCGTCGCGAATATAATGCCAGCGTCTATGCAGTGTTTAGGATCAGATGGGAGATCACAGCTCTGCCATTCCTTGACAGTGGACATGAACATAGCCCAGAGCCCAGCGTTCATCAAAGGCACGGAGGAATCGACAATCGCCGCATAGGCATGGACGCTGGTCATCGACACAAAAGCCGCCGCAATGGCCCGGTTGGAATAGGCCAAATAATTCATGGCGCGCGCTTCAACCACGGCCATTGAAAAAGCCATCGCATCGGCATGCGACTGAAGGCGAATGCGCTCATGCACCGCATTCGCAATGGAAAAACTCATCATCAACGAAGTGGCCAACAACAACATCGTCACACACCCCAGGGCCATGGCCTGCCCCCTCCTGTGGCGCCGCCTTTGAGCAAGCCCCTTTCGCTGCTGCCAGGTTTCTGTCTCTCTCAAAGCTTTGGGTTTCACAACTTCTCCTCAAAAAAACACGCCATTCAATTTCCATTCTGTGAGGCGTTCGGCGCAACATCTCTGGGAAACACACAACGGTTTTGGGTGGGCAACCTGCTCACAACCAAATCCGACTGCATGCGCAGCGCATAGTTGGCGCGAATGGGCACGACATAAATCCTCTGGCTTGCCAACTGCCGAATGGTTTCGTCGACATTTTGCTGGGGCTCCTTCTCGCCGTTCATTCGCAGCACATCCCTATAGAGGACGTCACGTTGTTGTTGCGCATCCACCGGCTCACGAAACATGTACCAAAGCACCATGTCTGCAAAAGGAATCATCATCCTATAATTTAAGGTTACCTGTACCGCGAGCTTGCTTGCCGAAAACGCCTGCCATCCCACGCCGGCATCCATGGGCCAGTCAAAAGAAAGGTGCCCGTTTGGCGTTATGGCATTTGCGTGCGCCTGGGCTTGGTCTTGAAGCGGAGCACAAATGTCAACCTGGACGTATTTCAGGTTGGCCTCCGGAAATTGGTTGTTCTGAAAATGCTGCTGCCCCATCTTCTGGCCATAATCCGTAGAAGTTCTTGTCCTGTGAATCACCTCTCCCCCTTCTGGCCCTCCTACGTTCTGGCTGATAACGGGAAGCAGCACGGCCAATGCCGCCATCTCCATCGTGTTGCTGCCGTCGTTGTGGGTGTCTGCGTGGTGCAAAATGCCCGCGCGCGCCGCCTTAAACGCTGCATATTTCACCATGGAGCGCGCCTGGTGCATCAGGGCCAATTGCAGAATGCCCAAAATCAAAAACACAAACAACGGCATCACAATCGCCGTCTCCACAGCTACCTGCCCCAGCCGCCACCGCCTTCTCCTTGTCCGGCTTTGGCTCATGGCTTCTCCTTCTTCTGTATTCTCGTCAGCCCTACAAGAAAATTGCGACGGGCGTCAGGTTGACCGATGGGCGGCCTTTGTTCAGAAATTGTCGAGGGCTTGCTTTGCTATGCGATGGCAACGATGAGCAGGCTCCGGAAAATATTGGAGAATCTCTTTCAAAACCCCCATCAGGCGATCCGAATTGCTCGTTGTGTTATAGGCCGTCTTAAATTCAAGAATATATTTGGAGCACAGCTTGTCCAATTCAAACCGAATCTCTTTGTATTTGGCTAAAATAAACTCATATTCTTGAATGTCTTTGGTCTCCAGCGACTCCTCAATAAGCCAGGCCCGGCGATAGGCCTTCCAAGCCCTATAGAGGTTTCCAGGGGCAATGTTCCTTGCGTCATAGGATTGTTTGGCGGTTTGCATGGCTCGCGCAATGTCTGTGCGCGCTTCGTCCATGCTCGCAAAGGAGGGGATGGGCTCAATTTCTATGGCTATTCCCCAAATACGCCAGGTGTCTTTTCCAGGAGGGTTGCGCACATTGTCAAACACAAGAATGTTGGTTTCATCATTGTGTATCAGCTGATAGGGGACTACCTTTTCGTTTTCCCGCGTATCCACATCCATCGTATCCGCAGGAACAAAGCCAAGACTGACGTTGTTGAATTGAATGCTGACTTCTTCTGCCGAAATGTCCTTGGCTTGATAGCGGATAACCGCCACCATTTTTCCGGGGGCAATGGGATGAAACTCAAATTGCTTGGAATCCACGTTGGGCCACGTCACCCCTGGGCCCCAGCCAAAGCTGTCTTCAATGGGCTGCTTGCCTTCCACCAACTTCTTGGGCTCATGAGTCGGGCCGCTCCGAGCTCCCCCTGAATAGAAGAGAAAAAACATCCCAGCCAAAACAACCAGGCCTGTTGCAGCCAAACCCACAAGCGCCACAAGGCGTTTTTTGGGGTTTAAGGTTAAAAACGCATATTGAAGCCTGCCCCAAAAGCTTTTCTGCGCTTCACGCTGCTTGCGCGCACGCTCCGCGGCGGACTCGGGCGCGGCGGCTTCGCCCCTTCGCCTGGTTGCAGGAGCCAAACGAGCGGGCTTGGGGGCCACACTTTGCCGCACAGGTTGCTTCGGGGCACGTGCGGCAAGCGCCAATGCGGATTGCGCCTGACGCTCTGCTTCCAATTCTTCAACGGACTTAATGACGGTGCTTTCTTCGCCCCCTTCAGGAGAAGCAGATTTTGGGGCGGCATTGGCCTCCTGGTTCCAAAAAATCAACTCCCCGCTGCCAACACCGATGACATCTCCAGAATACAACAGAGAAAGCTCTTGAAGCTCTTTGCCATTGAGAAATGTTCCATTCGCACTGCCCAAATCTTCGATAAAACAACCTTCATCGGTTTCAAAAACACGCGCATGGCTCCGCGATGCCTCATTGTCGTGGACAACAACATCGTTTCCTTGCGTACGGCCAATACGGGCTTCACCACCGTCTTCAAACACAAACTCACTGCCCTCAATGGCGCCCGATTTTATCGTTAGAATAAAACCCACTGGAACAAAGAATACGTTTCAGTATCGAAGGTCAAGTTTCTTTATAGAGGCCAAGCAATTTCGCCGTGGATGTGTTTCTTTGAAGCCTCCCCAGGGAGGGGGCCGGGGGGGGAACTTCGGTGGAGGGGCAACAAAACCTGAGCAAGGCGGGGTAAGCGGCCGGCTATTGTACATAGAAAATAACCCGCTCCGTACCGAAGATAAATTCGTCTTCGTTGGAAATGCTTTGGCGCGTGGTGATTTTTTCATGTTCCTTGTCAAAGTTTTCTTGTTTCTTTCCAAAGCCTTCCTGCTTTCTGACAAAGAAAGTCCCATTCGAAGAATTGAGGTCTTCCAGAAAGAAGGTATCCCCTTCGCGGGTAATCCGGGCATGTTGCCTTGAGACGCGGTTGGATTCGATGACACAGTCGCAGGTTTTTCCGCGGCCGATGATGAATTCGTCTCCTTCTATGCGCATGGGCTCTTTCCCGGGAATGGCCATATAGAGTTCAGGCTCAACCCCAGCCTCCGCATAGGTGCTCTCGTCTTCTTCCTCCTCGCGCAGCTCTTCTTCCTCGTCGTGCAACAAAGGCTCTTCAAAATGCGAGGGGGGGGAGATATTCAAGGGGCGGCTTGGGGTAGCCTCTTCCCTTAAGGGCGTAGGGTGGGCAGACAGAGGCCTTGAAGACGTATCCTCAATGAGTTTGCGCGTACTGGGAGGCGCCAAAGGAGGTACAACGGGCTCCTCACGTCTCTGGGCACTCAGCTTTTGAGGCTCAGGCTCCACAGCGATGCTGTGCAAAGGCACTTGCCCGGCAACCACATAGCCATTGAGACGCGCCAAGGTAAAAACAGCCTGGCATACCAGGCTGCTTTTGGGGACGCCCATCTCCTGTTCCATCAACTCTAAAATACTCCAGAGGTGCTCTGGTATTTGCAGTCCATCACTCATGCTTTCTTCTTTATTCCATTGTGCCTAACACAAGGCAAGCCCCTCTGAAAATTTCTTTGGGCAGGCCCCCAACGAAACGGGGACAAAGTCAAGCGGAATGAAGTGGGGGGGTGTTTCATTGGGCCACCCTAGGGCTTAAGGCTCATTTTTGTTCGGGTCATGCGCCTCAGCGCACGCCCCTCACAAAAGCCTCGCTTGCCACATACCCCGCCCAAGAGCAACACTTTGGGCCACAACCCGCGAGCTGGACGGAGTACAGTGGACTTCAACCCATTTTTTTCAACAAAGCGGCCTATTCGTCGGAGGAAGCATCCCTCAGCGCGCCTGCCCGGTTGATGCGCTCCTTCAACTCTTTGCCCGTGCGGAACAAAAGGCCACGTTTGGGCTTGACAGGAATCGTCTCGCCCGTTTTGGGGTTGCGCCCCTGGTAGCCGCCATATTCCTTGGTATGGAAGGCGCCAAAACCTCGAATCTCTATGTTTTCACCTCGAATCAGCGCCTCCTGCATCGAGCCAAAAATCGTCTCGACGGTGGCTTCTGCCTGCTTCAAAGTCATTTTCCTGTCTTCTACCAATTTGTTCACTATATCGGATTTCAACATCGCCGTTTCTCACTGGTTTTTCAAAACTCAATGCACCAAAACCAAACCTGCACGAAAGCTGCACAAAAAGAAAGGCTTTTTTATAAATTCGCCAAAGCCGCCCAACTCATGCCTCTTAGCCGACTTAGGCTGTCCTCATCTATGGAAAAAAACAACTTTTCTATTTCCGCAATGGAAGGCTGTGTTTCTCCGGAAACGTGTCTATAGACGGACGGCATGGCTCCAACGGCCAAACTGATATCAGCTAATGTCAATTCTGCCAGGGGTTTGGTGGGCAAAAGCGCTTCTTTTTGCCCCCACTCCAGTACCTCTGCGTTTAATAGCAGTTGTACCACCTCCTCTACCCTCTGTTTGGGAAGCTTTAAACGCTTGGCCAACAACCCCAAAGTCAAGGGCGAAAACTCGTCCGTCCCACTCCCTACTATCGAAAATTCCTTCGCAATCCTTACGCCAATCAACTCATAGGCTCGTGGGTTCATGTGCAGACGCTTGAAGGCCTCTTGGAAATTCCGGTGCTCCCAAGCATAGGCAAAACGCGCCCCCAATAACAAAATATACCAGGAGAGGTAGAGCCACGTCAGGAAGAGGGGCAAGGCCCCTAAAGAGCCCCATACCACATTGGCTTGGTAGAAACTGCGGGCCACACTCTGGTAGAGAAGACGGGCCAACTCCCATAAAATACCCGCCCCTAGGGCCCCTAAAAATGCCGCCCTCCATGAAACCGCTACCTGCGGTAAAAAACGGTAGAGAAAAACAAGACCCCCCAATACCAGAAAAATGGAAACCCCCCAGCCCATGAGGGAAAGCCAGGGGCCCTCCCACTTCTCTAATAAACGCCTAAAAACAACGCTCCCGGATAACAATACCCCTAGGGCTACCGGGCCTAACAACAATACCGCTGAATAGGAAAAACCCCTCGCCCAATAGTGCTTGCGCTTGGAAGTCCCCCAAATTTCGTTGAAGGCGGCTTCCAGGTGCTGCAACAAGGCCACCGCAGACACCAACAAAAAGAAAAACGATACGGAGCTCAAGGCTGCAGATGAAAAAGTTGAAAAAAACCGCTGCAAAATGGCCTCGGACTTCGCGTGCATCCCCGGCGCAACCACGCCTTCTACCAGCTGCACAAACCACGCGGAAAACCGTGGCCCATAAAACCATTGAATAATCCCCAGCGCCATGCCCAACAAAGGCATCAGAGATACCAAGGAAATGAAGGTGAGATGGCCCGCAGAAACCACCATCCCATGCCCACCTTGCTTCGAAGCGCCTTGCCTAAGCGCACGAATAAATTTTCGGATTTCGACAAACAAACGCTCCTCCTGGAAAGAGGCTGCCAACCGCAGCTCAACACTGCAAGCGTCAGGGTTTTAACATTTTATTCATAGGAGGGTTCGTCCTTCCCACGCGCCCGCTCCCGCTCCGACTTGTGCGTCCTCTCCGTTTCCGCTGAAGCAGCAGCTCGGCCTTCCCCAGGACGCCTGGAAGGTTTGCGCGCATCCCTGCGTGAGCGCTCACGGTTGGAGCTTCGCTTGGCGCCACGCTCATGCCCCTCTGTAGAACGCCCTTCTGAATGGCGACTCTCTGAATGACGGCCCTCTGCGTGGCGGCTGGGCTTGGGGGCGCCATAGCTGCTGGCATTCTCCAAATGCTCCCGCGAAGAAGCTATTCTGTGCTCCGGGCCCAGCGTGGAGCGCGCATAAATGTCATATTGCTCGCGGTGGTAGTTGTGTTGCCCTCGTACATAAATGGACTTGTTAAGCCTATCCATTAGGTGGCGTAACTCCCCTCGCTCCTCCCCTAACAGCAAACTCGCAACGTCCATATTGCAGTGGATGACCAGCGTCGGGTCCTTGAGCGCGCTGGCAAAACGACGCAACTCCCGAAAAATTTCATAGGCCACCGTCGTAATCGTCTTCACATAGCCTTGGCCGTCACAATAGGCGCAATCCTCATAGACAACCCGGCCTATGGATTCGCGTACACGTTTGCGCGTCATCTCCACAAGCCCTAACTCTGAAATACGCAATACGTTCGTCTTCGCCTTGTCCCTCCCCAAGGCCTCCTGCAAAGCTTTGAAAACTTTGTCGCGGTTTTGAGACTTCTCCATGTCAATGAAGTCGCAAATAATGATGCCGCCAATGTTGCGAAGCCTCAGTTGGTAGACTATCTCCTTAGCCGCCTCTACGTTAATTTTGGTAATGGTTTCTTCTAAACTCTTCTTCCCCACATAGCGGCCTGAGTTGACATCTACCGCCGTCAACGCCTCCGCTTGGTCAAAAATGAGATAGCCCCCACTCTTGAGCCAAACCTTCCGCTGTTGTGCGCGCTTGACTTCCTCCTCAATGCCATAGGCATCAAAAATGGGCTCCCCACTCTCGTGCAGAGAAACACGCTCCCGCAACGCCGCATCCTGCGCGGAAACAAAATGCAGGACGCGCATGTATTCGTCGCGATCGTCAATGACCAAACGCTCAACGTCCCGCGCAAACAAGTCGCGCGTCGCCCGCAAAATCAGGTCCAAATCCGGGTGAAGCAGCCCCGGCGTCTTGCGCGCCTCATTCTCACGCAAAGTCCCCTTCCAAACCTCCAAAAGAAAACGAATGTCCGCTTCAAGCTTCTCCTGGGTGACGTTCTCTGCAACCGTGCGTACAATAAACCCCGTCCCCGGCGGCCTTAAACGCTCCACTATTTCCCGCAGACGCCGACGCTCCTTGTCGTTGCCGATACGCCGGCTGATGCCGACATGGTCCACCGTCGGCATGAAAACCAAATGGCGGCCCGGAATGGAAATGTGGGAAGTCAGACGCGCGCCTTTGGTGCCGATGGGGTCCTTTGAAATTTGTACCAATACCTCTTGGCCCACCTGCAAAAGCTCCTCAATTTTGGCCGTGCGCCGGCTGCGCCGCTCTTCAAATACACGGAAACCCGCACGGCGCTCCAACAGGCGCAGCTGCGTCTCCTCTTCGCTCAAGCCCGGCGCATCCCCTAAAGTGGCCGCTATGACTTCTGCTCCCGTCGGCGCGGCCCCCCCAACCTTTCTGCCCCCCTTCACAGAAAAAATACCCTCCCCCTCCAATACCGGCTCGCCGGAGGCAAACTCCGCCGGCAACAACAAAGGCGCTTCCTCTGCAAAAGCAGCAGAAATTTCCGCCGCTACGTCTGCCAAACCCAGTGCCTTGGCTTGCGGCCCCTCAGGGGAAAACTCCAAAGCGTCGAGAGCAACCGGCTCCTCTTGAGCCGATTCCTCCGGCTCCTCAGGGACGTCGGCCACCTCCTCGTCACTTTCCCCTTCGGTCAACTCATAGTGGAATTTTGAAAACTCCGGATCGTAAAAAACATCGTTGACATAGAGAAAGGCCGCCTTGCCGATGCCGATGTCCACAAAGGCCGCCTGCATGCCCGGAAGCACACGGGTGACTTTGCCTTTGTAGATGTTTCCGACAATCCCTTTGTCTTTTTTACGCTCTAAATAAAACTCCGAAATATGCCCATTCTCCACCAATGCGACGCGCGTCTCGCGTCCCGTCGCGTTGATGATAAGAACACTGCTCATGTTGAAACCCTACTTGCAGCCCAGTGGAACGAAACCCTTTGGGACGGGAAATACAAAGGATTCGGCCAGCGCCGCATTGAAAGAATTGAGTGGCGGAGCTTAAAAGCTTCTTTCCTTGCTTTTGCAAATGATGATGCCAGCCCATAAAGCTCCCAGGGGGAAAATCCCCAAAATATTCGGCCCCTCAAAAGCCTGTACTCGCTAACCACAACCTAAAGCAAAACCTTGAGGCAAGCCTCTCCCGTCAAAATCGAAACCAAGCCTAGGTTTTCAGAAGTTCCCCCCGCTGTAAAGAATTCAACAACAAAAACTTGGTTTCTCCAGACGTTTTGAGCGCGGCCGCCACAAAAGCCGAAGCCCCTGCCAACCCAAAACCGCCGGACAACGCCTATCATCCTCTAAACCCACATGTAAGGCGGCCAGACGTATAAACTCCTCGCTCAGGCCTTCTTCAATGGCCAAACCCCCATGGAAAAATATCCAAATCCTCCCGTTTGCTGACATTTTTCGAGATAACTCCGGTAAATGTTCCACCAACTCTATTTTGCTGTCAGTAAAGAATACGAGGATATCTACCCCGGTTTTACACTCGTCCATTAAATGGACGCCTTCTAAAAAAGGCAGAAATTCTTCCTGAAATTCAAGGGGGATATGGCGCAAAGACAGCGTCATCCCAGTCCGTATGCCCAAAAAAGCCAGCAAAGACCAAGCTTCTTCCCTTGTCATCTTTTGAATCTCCCGCTTGCCCTTGTCTTTTAAAACCACCCTTAGACATAACCCAGGCGGCGTCTCAATGCCCACTCCAGAATACAGCATACCAGAAATAAAACGAAAAAATACCATTTGTCCCACTTGGGCTCGTCTTTGGAACGGTCAATCTCTATGGGGGCCGGTTGGTTCAGCGGAAGCTCTTTGAGGGAAACAGCGTGGCTTTTGAAAAAACGCCCCTGCGTGCTTTCTGCCATGGACTTCAAAAGCGAAGAGGAAACCCTCGCGCTGGAGCGCTCCTCTCCCAAAGGCTCTATGAAAAAAGCGTCCTGGCTCTCCTGCTCCGCAGACGAAAGGCTGCGGGCCAACAGCTTGTAGGCCCCTTTCTCAAGCCCGTTGAATTCGACATGCGCATGCCCCTCAGCATCGGTTTCAAGCTCAAGCATTTGGACACGCTGCTGTTTCTCCAATGAAGTCAACTCAAGGCTGAGGCGCGTGTGCGGCGCAGCGGCATAGTCCGCCGTGCGGGTCTTCAGGCTTGCCCCCACCCCCTTCCCCGTTGAAAAACGGGGGGCGTCTGCCGCTATCAGCAAGGGCGTCAAGTCCGGGTCCCTCGTCAACCACCGCAACGTATTCTTGAAAAAACGCTCATAAATGTGAGAGGGCGCCCCCGTGGAATGCGCGGTGAAGGCCCAGTGCCATGTCGAGTCCACCATCAGCGCGGCTATGCGGCCACGGCCATATTCCCATAGGGCAAATACGGGGAGTTTTGGGGCGCCCATGGAAAGCGTGGGGTGCTCCAAAAGCACCGTCGCCGCTTTTTTTGCACGGGTGCGGTTCATGCCTTGCAAAGGCGGCAATTGGGCCCATAAACGCTTCGTCTCCTCGCCGTCCTTCCCCAACGCCGTAATGGGGTGGCGCAAACCCTCCGCGGTGGGTTGGGGGGAGAAGGGGTGGATTTCCGCCCTCCCGGCCGCCTCTATGGGTAAGGCCCGCGCCAACTCCTGAAAACCCTGCCTGGACTCCCCTAGGGAGCGGTCCCCCCCCATGAGTAAAAAGGCGCCCCCTTTAAAAAGGTATCTCTCTAAATTTCCCTCATAGAGGGATACCATTAGCTGCGGCTCCGTGTAGCCAAAGTTTTGAAAAATGACGACGTCAAAACTGGCCAACTGCTCATCAAAAATTTCGCGCATGGGAAAGGGAATCAGCGACATTTCCTCGCCCTCATTGCTGACTTCCGTGGCGTCGTCATGGTTGCGCAAAATATAGAAGCTCACCAACTCAATGTTGGAATCCTCCTTCAACAGCCCACGCAAAAAACGCTCCTCCCAGGAAGGACGGCCTGAAACCAGCAAAACGCGGATACGGTCCCGAATCACCTTGAGGCTGAAGGAGCGCTCGTTGTTGTCCACCAAAACCTCCTCCGGAAAAACCTCTGCCGCTATGGTATAGACAAAACGCCCCGTCCTGTCGGGAGTCATTTCGAAAGAAACCGTCTGCACCTCGTCTTCAAGCTCCGCTTGAATTTCCTTGGAGGCAATGAGTTGCCCTTCACTCTTGAGTGCAACGCTCAGTTTCTTCCCTCGAAAACCCCGCACGCGTATGCCCGCATCCACCTGCAGCTTGCTGCGTATAAAAGCAAAACCGTCTGACTGAATGCGCTCAACGGCAATGTCTTTCAAATTCTCTTCGCCCACCAACACCGTGGACACAGGAATCTGCAAACCCTTCAAAAACTCCGCCGCTTGGGCATTCATGCCGTGGCGCAGACGGGTGTTGTCCGCACCGTCGGAAACCAACACCACCCCCACCAAGGGCTTGCTGCCTTGAGCGGCTTGGGAAAGCGCCCTTAGCCCCCCCAATAAATCCGTATGCTCCGCCTTCGGCGTCTCCTCTTCCAAAGAGGCCAAGTTGACAGGCGTTAAACTCTCTCCAAAACCAAACAACTCTATGCTCTCGGGACGCTCCCCACTGGGCTCCAATAAACGCCGTACCACCTTCACCGCTTCGGCCATACGCGTTTCACCCCCAGGACGCGAAGGCAATTGCATGGAGGCCGTCTGGTCTACCAATACCGCTATACGCCCCGGTAAATGGGCCAAAGTCCTGCTGCGTTGGCCCGGCTCCAAAAGAAACAACAACAACAGCCCCGCCGCTGCCCAACGTAGCCCCAACAACAAACGACGCATGAGGGCGTTGCGCTCCCGACGAAGGCCCCAATAGCCCGCCCCCAGCGAAACCCCACACGCCAGGACGGCCCCCCACCATACCCACGTCGGCAAAGGCGAAAGACTCAACCATTCGGAAGTATGCAGCGCAGAAGGCTCCATCAGCGCCGACGCCTCACCAACGCCGGAAGGTGCGCCGCATCGTCCTTGTAGTCCAGGCAAAGGGCATAAATGACAAGGTTAATGGCCAGACGAATGGCCATCTCCCTCTGCCGCTCCCCCCCGGGTATAACGGGGTATTCAAAACGCCCCGCCGCGTCCCGCGCGAATACCCCCATTAAGTCGTGCGGCACCCAAACAACGGCTGCACGCCGCCCTAAAAGACATGCCTCCAAAGAGGCGCTGGCCCCCATCCGCCCCGCCGCCGAGGACAACATATAAAAACTTTTAAATATAACGTGCTCTGTGTCCAATAGGGCCATGGGGGCCTGCGGCAACAACAGGGACATTTCACGCCTCAAACTCTCTTCAAACCCCCCCCCACTGCCGTTGGCGTCCGCAAGTATAAAACCACCAAACTCAAGGTAGCGCCTTAGGTTCTGCCGTACCCCCTCCTCTAGAGGGCTAAAACCCCCCTCGCCTCCCCAATAGAGAAAGGGCAACTCAAATAAACGGGGACTGTCCAACGGTATGGGGACGGGCTCCAATACCACCTCTGTCGCTGTACGCCTTTGGACTTCATAGGCAAAACGCCTCAATGCAGAGCGCCTCAAGTCCCATCGGCCCGCGTATTGCGCAATGGCCGGCACCCAACGCGCGCTCTCTCCAAAAGCCCACGCCTTGGAAGCTAAAAAAGTCGAGCCCAAAAAACTCAGCAGTTGACGACGGCTCAGGGACAAGGCACTTTTCACCACATTCCTTTTAAAAAAACCGATATAGGAAAGCCATGGCAAAGTCCTCTAAAAAGCGCGGCGCAAAGAAGAGCGCCCCGCCGCCCCCCCCGGGAATGGCCCCTCAACCCTATGGTATAAAGAAAAATACGCCGCCTTCCCCCCTGGAAACGGCTCTCTTGTGTTATGAGGCCGGAGACGTTGTCGCCGCACGCGCCCATGTCAAAGCTTTTGCCGCTCAAACCCCCGAAGCCCCCGTCGAAGCACCGGCTTTGCCTGCTAAACTCTGGCCACCCCACGCCGCCCCCTCCCCCTCCCCTATGCCCTCCCGCCAGGCCGTCGCTCAGGCTTTAACAGCCCATACCCGGCCACCCCTTTCTGCTTATGCCTATGCCTTGCTGTGTATGGCGGTTGCTGTATTTTTAAGCCTTGTCATTTTTTTTAGGAGCTAAAACCCCATGTCCCCCTGGTTTCAATGGGTCATGAATTATGGCCAGTGGAGTCTTCAAGCTTGGCTGGAAACCCTGTTCTATTGGCCCTTGTGGGGCGCCGCCCTTGCCATTGCTTTGGGGCTGTGCTTCCTGACGGTGGGCCAGGGCTTTGTGTTTCGCCTCGTCGCCGCCCTCATGGGCGCCGTCATCGGTTTTGCTTGGAGCAAACCCGTCATCCACCAATTGGCTTTGCCGGACTTCGCCAACAGCGAGCAGGTATATGCCGTATTGCTGGGTATTGTGGGCCTAAGCATTCCAGAGGCCGTGCTCTTCCTCATTTTGGCCATTCCCGCGGCCTTTGCTTGTGTGGCTTATCTCGGGCTTAAAAACCCTTTGCTGGGGTTTGTACCCGCCTTTCTGGTGGGAGGGGCCCTGGGGCTTATTTTAAAAAACCACATACGCGCTTTTATCGCCTCGGCTTTGGGCGCGTGGATGTTGGTATTGGGCATATTGGCAAGCTTCTATCGCCTGGGGTGGATTTCTAACCGCGTGCTCGAAAACCCATGGGCCATTTTGGGCGCCATTGCCCTCCTCGCCCTCAGCGGCACTTTCTTCCAACTGAATTTCTATGGAAAAAAACAAAGGCGCGCGCGGCGCAAAGCCGAAAAAGTACGCCTCAAAACCCTCGCTGAAGACAAGGCCGCCTTGGAGCAAAAGTGGTCCAACTACAGCAGCAAAGACAAACTCCCTAAGGTTTAGGGCGGTTTTAGGTTGAAGTACGGCCCATAAAAAAGGACCCCTTGAGAGGGGCCCGGGGGGGTTCAGCATGAGAGGGGTTTCAGCATGAGAATGTTATGAACAGAAGGCGATACACTCTGCTTGTCCCTGCGCTATTTCAGCCAAATCGTCACAGCTTGCAGATTGGCTTACGGCCTCGCTGATTGCGCTGGCACATGTTTCCAGCCGAGGTATGTTCGGCGCGCACCCGTTGATAAAATTTTCAAGATAGGGTGGAACCTGCTTCTCTTCGCACACTTTTACGATAATGTCTTGGAGGCGCTCCGCCTGTTCTTCTTCACTTATCCCGTACCAGTCCTCCTCCTCTGGACTGCAAACCAAATCAGGTATGATTATCTCATGATAAGCGTTGCAGACTTTGAGCAAATCAGCTTCTGAGAGTTGCACGCCCGGCTTTTTATCGCCACCGCCGCCACCACCACCACCACCACCACCACCACCATTGTTCGTGTCGTCCTTCTTGTCTTTGTCCTTGCTGGTGGTGCTGCTTTTGTCTTTGCTCTTGCAACCCCCGTCGGCGCCTGCCAGCATGAGCCCGCCTAAACATAAACACCCTAATAATATAAGCCTTTTCATTCCCCTTTTCCTTTTCTGCTTTTGTGAAACTTTTAAAAATAGCTTGGGTTAAATTTAGCCTACCTTTCGGCAGCATTGGGTACAACATACAGAAAACCAGGGCTCTGGTCAACCCCCTGTTTTTAGAGAACTATTTGTATTGTAACTTTTGTATACAGCGAACGGTGTGTGTTAGTCCTCGCAGGTATGGGGGGGGCTACACACGGGGGGTATGGGCCACGTTTAGGGGCTTTCTACTTGCGGCCATGGCGCTGCGGAGGGCTCTGCTGTGCGGCAGGCCAAAAACGGCTTCAACGCATGCTTGTCAAAAGCCGTAGTCCAATGGGCATATTTTCCCCCCCTCTGCCACGCCTCCATCCCCGCTAAACCCGCCTCCGGGCCACATTGGGCCAGCATATATTCCACAAAGGCCCAGCGGGGGCTGGTGCAGCGCAGTTGCGCTTTCCCGTGCAAAAGCGAGCGCAAAAAACGCAAACGGTTCTCCAGCACAGCAACCCCCGCAAAAGGCGCTCCATCCATGGGCGTGTGGCGCTTGGCCACAAAGGGGGCTATGCCCAATACCACCGGAAGCTGCTTGGAAAGCGCCACCACAAAACCCGCCAACTCCTCCACATCGGCCTCCTCTTCCGTGGGGAGTCCCAGCATAACATAAAGCTTGAGGTGGCGCATGCCGCAGGCTTTGGCCCATAGGGCTGCCTGTAGAATGTGCTCTTCCGTATGGCGACGCTCCAGGAGGTTGCGCAGGCGCTGGGAGGCGCCGTCCAGGGCTATGGTTAATACCTGGGCCCCACCCTTATGTAGGGCTTGAATTAAAGCCAAACTTAAACGGTCTGCCCTTAGGGAGGATACCCCTACTTCCCTGCCTGCTAGAGTATTCTCTTCCAATAACTCCAGCAAATGAGGGTGGTCTGTTACGGCTGCGCCTACAAAACCGACGCGCTTGGCCCAGGGGGCGATGCTTTTCAATATGGCCTGCTTGGGCGCCAGGCGAAGCCCGCCGTTGGTGCTCCTCCGCATGACGCAATAGTGGCAGCCGCGAGAGCAGCCGCGGCCCGTCTCCACAAGAAACATGGAAGACAACTCCGTGTGCGGCGTTATCACCTGGGAGTATGCCGGAAGCTGCGCGTCTGCGGCCTTGCATATGTCAAAACGCTTCTGCGCCGCGGAAATGCCCGGCACAAAAAAACCGGGCTGCCGAGCCAAAGCACTCAGCACCTGGTGCTTGGAAGCATAGGCCTCGCATGTCCTCAAAAGTACCTCAATCAGTTCCTCGGCCTCCCCCTGTACCACCACGTCTACAAAAGGCTCCAATGAAGCCGCATTGGAAAAACTCAAGGGCCCCCCCGCAACCACCAAAGGCGCATGCTGGGGCCGCTCGCCACTCCTCAAGGCAAGCCCCGAAAGCGCCAACATGGACAAAACCCCCGTCAACTCCAATTCATAGGCCACGGAAAAAGCCAATACCGAAAACTCTGAAACGGGACGCTGCGTCTCCAGGCTAAACAAGGGCATGCGCAAACGCCGCATCAGCGCCTCGTCGTCCGGCAAAAAAGCCCGCTCGGCAAAGGCAAAAGGCAATTCGTTTATTTTTCTATAAATGGTTTGAAACCCTAGGGAGCTCATCCCTACGCGGTAGGGGCTGGGGTAACATAAGGCTACGCCTAAGGCCCCCTGTTTAAAATAAGTCCCCCTCTCCGCCTTCAATAAAGCCTTGGCCTCTGAAAGCAGTTGGTGTCGCGTGGCGCTCATGGAATTTGAAGACAGCCTCTATTTTGCGAGTTTCTCAATCAGCTCCTTCGGAGGAAGCGTCACCGTGCAATAACCCTCCTCCTCCCCTTCTTGGAGGTAGCACTTCAAATAACCCGCAAAGTCCGGGTTAATGGGGGAGCCTTCTTGCCCCCTTACCGAGGGTGTACAATCCGCGTCGCTCTCGCAAACATAGGCCGGCCACAGCGCAACAAAGCTGTATTCCCCTGTGCAAGCTTCAGCCCCCTCCTCTTGAATGGTATAGGTAACTTCCCCCTCTACCAACTGCCCAGATGAAGCCGGCATGCTATAGACAACCACGTTTCTCCATTGGTATTGATAGGTGGTGGCCGGAAAGCTTCCAACAGCCTCAAGCGTTTTGGAAAATTCAATCAGCTGAGGCTCTGCCAGGTTGCTGCCGTTGTTCAAAGCGTAGCAACGGTTTTCTTCGTCGGGCTTGCTGGAATAGTCGGCCAAAACATTCAGCGTGAGCGATACTTCCTGCTCCTCTTCGGGGCTCCAAAGGCCTTCCAGCATGGCTTCATCAAAATGCTGCTGCAAGGTTTCGGTGCGCCAAGCAATGCTTATTTTGTCCTGCATCGGCAATTGATAGGTTTCAAAACCGATGCGCTCCGCTGTGAGTCTTTTGGCCTCGCAAACACCTTCCATCTCCACTTTGGCCTTATAGACAGCAAAATGCGCCTCGCCTTGCTGCTGGGCCATTTGGCAATAGCCTTGAGGTTGGTCCACACAGGCAAAAACCCCCAACAAACACCCCAAAAACAAACCACAAACCCAATGTCTTGTATTCATGACTTGTCTCCTCTTCAAAATGTGATGCGGGCCTCAAGCCGAGCAGAAATGGGGGATTGATAGCTGCGGGCGCGACCAAAGTTTTTGTTCTTCGCCGACCTGGACAACACCTCCCCGTCTGTTCCACGAAGCGCATTCGGGTTGTCAGGCGTGCAACCAGGGTCTTCTCGAAAACAAATGTCTTCGGGCGTCTTCGCTCCACTCGGAAGCACATTTTGATAGGTGAATTGTTCGTCAACCAAAGTCGTTGCCCTGAAGTTGAAGAGGTTGAATATCGTTCCGCCCACAGAAAGCACGCTGCCGCCGGCAAGACGAACGTTGAATTTCACCCCCGTATTGATGGTGCTGTACCAAGGCAAGCGACTTCCGGAGCCACGAGGGGCGATGAGTACCTGGCCCCAAACATTGTTATAGCTGCCATAGGCGCTGGTGGGAGCACCCGACAGTCCAAAATAACTTAAGCTTAACCCCAAACTCATTTTGGACGAAAACTCAAACTCCTTTGAAACCTGAGCCCGAATGTTATGGCGAATATCCAAAGGAAGGTAGCCACTTCGGTTGGAACTCAGCACCAAAAAATCAAAGTCAGAAGTCGCATTTGGATTCAGTTGCTCTGTCTCAGGTTTGAACAAACCCGAATAGTTTCCTTTGAGCGTCGAATAGGTATAGCTCGCCTGCATAAACCAGAGGCCTGAAAACACCTTTCGAAAATTCAACGTAAACGCATTGTAGTTGCGAACCGCTTTGGGAAACTCCTTGGCGATGCCAAACCCCGGGTTCCCTATGAAATAGGTATAGCCATTGTCGCGACTCATGTCCTCAATGACGTGGTTCATATAGCGCCGCGTATAACTGAAACCTAAACTCGCATTCTCAAATACCTCATATTCAACCCCTGCCACTATTTCATCGGTACTCTGAGGTTTCAGTTGAGGGTCTACCAGAACGGATTGGCCATTGAAGGCAAAAGCATATTGACTGGGGTTGGGAGCGCCGCCGGATGCGTTCATACGGTTTTCTGCCCGCACACAATTCCCAAACGCCGCGCGCACATCCTCGCTGGCGAAGTCGCAATCCGCCGGGCTATAATAATAATACCCCCCCTGACGGCGACCTGGAAAAGAACTTTCAACGAGGCCCAAAGGCACCGTTTCATAGAGACGCGCATAGTTGGCAAAAATTTTAGACTTGCCGTTTTGCATAAAATCATAAACCACGCCCGCTCGCGGAGACCATTGGTTGCCAACTACCAATGCAAGCTTGCTGTCGGAACCATAAAGCTGTTGTTGGTCCCAACGTACCCCTACATTCAAAGTCACCTTGTCAAAAATGGACCAGCTGTCTTGAACGAAAGCCCCATAGGTGATGCCTTTGGGCTGGCTTCGAGAATAGGCGTCTTCGTGAAACGCATCCGGCCCCAGCAAGACACCGTAGCGATAGTCTGTATAATAACCCACATAATCCTGGTCCCCATAAAGCTCTCGCCCCCCCGGCATGCTGACAATGGAATCCATCAACAAAAACTCCGCATTCACCCCCGCCTTCACAACATGGTGGCCCGCCCCTTGAAAAAGAAGCGTCCCCATGGCTTTTGCAGAAATCCTGTCCAGCTTCGTGTCCGAAGGAGACCTTCCTCCAAAACCAAAGAGATCGACAATACAAGTGCCGGGGTAGGCTCTGCAGCGGGCTTTGTCGGCTTCAGAAAGAGAAATGTAGCCCCAATCTGCCAAATCGGCCATCTCTATCTTCCTGTCCTCCGTAGAATAAACCCATACTTTCGGCATGCTGGCCATGCCTGAAGCAGCTCCAAGTTGAGAACCATCGTCTGGAGAAAACCGGTCTCGCTGATGGTGCCACCCTATGTGAGCATCTACCAAAAATCTCTTCTTCCAAAACGAGCCCGCATATTTGAGAAGAAGGTCCATGGAGTCTTCTTGTAGACGGCCAAGCGTCGTGCTGTCTTGAGCATTGCCGGAAGGGAGACTCTCATTCCCCATGGCTACAGGCCAACGCCCTCCTCCACCCGCTTCTGAAGGCGCACCAAAAATTTCCAAACTCAAATGGTGGTTGCTCGCAGGTTGGTAGCTTAACTTGGCAATATAGGAATAGCCTCGGTTGTCTGCACGAAGCTGGTTTCGAGTGGAACTTTCCAGACGCTGATAGGTGGGGTTTTCAGAGTCGCCGCCGTCGATGCGTTGGGAATACCAGGAGCTGATTTTGGACTTGAACATGGAAGGCGCAAAGCCAACATAAAACCAAAGCTTGTCTTTAATAATGGGGCCACCTAAGTCAAAACCGAACTCCCCTGAATATTGCCTCTCATAAAGAGAGCTGTATTGAGCGGCCACGTCGTCAACAGACTTTGCTGCTCCCGTGAGGGCGCCCGGAGCAAATACAGCAAATACAGAACCCCGAAACTCGTTGGAACCCGACTTGGTTGTCCCCGAAATAATCCCGCCCGTTGTACGGCCATATTCGGGCATAAAACCACCCGTAATCACACTCACATCCTGCATAAATTCCGCACTCAGGTGCGTGCCCAAAACACCCGTGCCCGGGTTTGAAACCGATAGGCCGTCCACAAAAACGGCATTCTCCGGCGACGTCGTCCCCACAATGGAAAAACCATAGGTGTCGCCCTGAACTCCAGGCGCCGACTGGGCAACGGCATCAAAACCCGTTGTCCCCGTGGGCCTATAGTCAGGCCGCGTCAGAGGCATCTTCCGCAAAAACGCTTCATTCGCAACCATGCCCACAGCTGCAGAGCCCACATCCACAACAGGCGTCTGGCCAACAACAACCTCCTCCTCCGCATCTATCTCAGAAGGCGCCATCTCAATGTTCACACGCAAAGTCTTGTTGGAGTCCAACAAGACACCCTCACGCTCAAAACTTCTATAGCCTTCTTTCTCAAAACGAAGTTGATAGGCGCCCGGAGGCAACTGCGAAATGCGATAGCTCCCCGTGTTGTCCGTCAAAACAATTTCTTCCCCAAGCTTTTCAGGCGCCGTCGCAATAACTATCACCTCCGACACCGGCTGCTTGCTGAGAGCATCTCGTACCGTCCCAACAAAGACAGAGCTGCTTTGCGCCCAAGAAATGCCCGCCACAACAACACCTGTCAGCAGCCCCCAACGCGCCCAGCTGAACAAAGTTTGATGCACGAAGAAACCTCCAGGTGATAGAAAAAAGATTCCGCTAAAGTACTTTTTAGATTCTTGCGGTGGAAGTCTTATTATTAAAAAATGCGTCGCAAGCTTGGAAGCTGTCTTCATGTTCGATTCCATTTTGAAACGAAACACTCTGCCAAAACCCAAATATGGCCTCGGGCTCTGCATCGCGCTCTCCTTGCACGCAGCCGCCCTCCTCGCAGCCCTGTGGCTGCCCTCAAAACACGCGGGCCCAACCCACCCCCCAACCGAAATCATCCTCTATAAAAGCCTGCCCACAACAATACCCTCTCCCCCGGCTGAAACGCTTAACCCCCCTCCCCCTCCTTTGCCTCTAGCCCCCCAGCTCCTACCCCAAGAATTAGAGGGAAATAAAATGAGCCCCTTGAGAAAACCTAAGGCCATATCCAAGGAAAAACCGCTGGAAAAAGAGCCGGAGGCCATGCCCGCCAACAACAACAAAATGGCCCAAGACGGCAGCAACATGGCCCACCCCTACAGTGAAAAATATGGCGTGGCGGGGGGGGACCCTTTGACGCATTTTAATCCTACCCTCCATAAACATCCAGGCCCCCTCGGCAATACCCCCCCCTCCAACCTCGGCGTCCTCCCCTTCGGCGAAGGGATGACCCCCCCTAAAACCCTCCAACATTATCCCGTACGCTTCAGCCGCGAGGCCCTGGAGGCGCGCGTTGAGGGGCTTGCCGTCGTGCGTTGTACCATTACGGTGGAGGGGAAAGTCATCAACTGCCGCTTCCTCCAAAAACTGCCCTATATGGATGAGGCCATTTTGCACGCCCTCTATAGGCGTCAATATTCGCCGGCTATGTTCCAGGGGAAACCTATTTCCGTCGACTACAATATTCCTATTCGGCTTAAACTTCCTTAAACCATAAAACTAGCCCCCTTCTTTAAACACAAAGGCACTCTTAGGATGGATTTTTCTCTCGTCGGGTTGTGGGCCCAAATGGGGCCCTTCGCTAAAACCATCGTCGTCATTCTCTTGCTCATGTCCCTGGCCTCCTTGCTCGTCTTCGTCGAGCGCCTCTTCACCTTCTTCACCCAAAAACACCACGCCGCCCTCTTCTTGTCCGCCTTGGGAAAAAACCTGGAGACAGGCGCCCTCCTCCATGCGGCCCAAACCCCCTATGGAAAAAACCTGGGGTATGCAGGACGTATCCTCACCCTCGGACTGAAGGCCTTTGGAGAAAATAGCCCCCCCTCGGAAATGGCCATGGAATCCGTCGCCCGCAGCTTGGAGCGGCAAGGCGCTCGGGAAATCCAACAAATGAAGCGGGGCTTGGGGCTGCTTGCAACCGTGGCCTCCACGGCCCCTTTCGTCGGCCTCCTGGGGACGGTTATGGGCATTGTTACGGCCTTTGAGTTGATGGCCAAAGAGGGCAGCGGGGGGCTTGGGACGGTGTCTGCCGGCATCGCCGAAGCTTTGGTTACCACGGCCCTGGGGCTGCTGGTCGCCATTCCCGCCGTCATGGCCTATAACCATTTGCAAGCATGGGTGGACGCGCGGGCTGTGGACATTGCCGAATTCTCCAACGAGTTTCTGGAAGCCGTCTCCAAATGTTGGAGGCAAAACACTCCCAAAGAAGGACACCCCTGCCATGCGGCTGCTTCAACCCAAAAACTCCGTGAAGAATGAAATAAACGTCACCCCCCTGGTGGACGTTGTCCTCGTGCTGCTCATCGTTTTTATGGTGGTTGCCCCCCTGTTGCAGCGGGGAAAACATGTGTCGCTTCCCGTGGCCACCCCAAACCCATTTGAAAAAACAGCCACAGCAAAATTGGAAACCTTGGTGGTTTCCATCTCCCAGGACAAAACCCTTTTTGTGGGCGACAAGCGGGTTTCCCAAACGGCCCTCATAGAGGAAATGCAACAGCAACTTCAATCCAACAACTGGAAAAAAATTCTGCTCAAGGGCGACAAAACGCTGCCCTTTGAAGAGGTACGTTCTGTCTTGGAAGTACTTCAGCAAACGGGGTTTAGGCATATTGCCTTAGCGGTGGAAGAGAGAAAAGGAAGTTAATGCGTTATAAAAAAATAAAAATAACGCCTCAAAAGCTTAACCCGCCTCACGCCAATATAAACGTTACCCCCCTGGTGGACGTCGTGTTGGTGCTGCTCATCGTCTTTATGGTGCTGACGCCCTTGCTTGAAAAAAACATTGCCGTCCAAATTCCAGAGGACAGCTGGGTTGAAAATAGGGACGACATGCCCGAAGGACAGTTGCTCGTCTCCTTGGACAACAAGGGGTATTTGTATTTAAACCAGGAAAGCATTGAGGACGGCGACTATGTCCTCAAGTTGCGCGGCATGTTGGCTGCAAAAAACAACCCCGCTGAGCGTGTGGTGTTTTTTTCGGCGGACGGCCAAGCCCATTATGAAAAAGTCGTCTTCGCTTTGGATGGGGCCAGGCAAGCAGGCGCTGTGGCTTTGGGGTTGCTGACAGCCCCTGTGGATAAGGCCCCTGAACCTGCCCTAGCCCCAGTAGGCCCTTAGAAGAAAACAGGCCCCCCCTTTCATTTTTCAATTCTTCCAGCATATAAAACGAGGTAGGCTTAGCCTATATTAAAATACGCGGGAGGCGGGTATGTTGGCGAAGGTATTTTCGGCGGCGCTGGTGGGCATTGAGGCCGTCTTGGTAGAGGTGGAAGTCGACGTCAGCTTGGGACTTCCGTTTTTTAATGTCGTCGGGTTGACGGAAGGCGCGGCCAAAGAAAGCAAAGTACGCGTGGCCTCCGCTGTCAAAAATGCCGGCTTTGAGCTTCCACAAAAACGCATTACCGTCAACCTCGCGCCGGCGGACTTGCGCAAGGACAGCGCTACCTTCGAGTTGCCCATTGCCCTGGGCGTGCTGTCGGCCTTCGGACTCTTCCCCAACAAACACATGCACCGCTTCGTCTTCGGCGGAGAGTTGTCCCTGGACGGCGCTCTCAAACCCATACGCGGCGTGCTCTCGCTGGCCATTGCCGCACGCAACAACCGCATGCAGGCCATTGTCGTCCCCCAAGCCAATGCTGCCGAAGCCGCGCTTGTCGACAACATTCAAGTCTTCGGGGCCAGGCATTTGAAGGAAGTTATTTTCCACCTCTCTAATGAAAAACCCCTGGAGGCCTATGTCTCTAAGGCCATGTGCCCCTCTCCCTCCGCCCAAGCCTCCGCCCTGGGCGTTGACATGAGCGAAGTACGCGGCCAATCCGAAATTAAGGACGCGCTGGAAGTCGCTGCGGCCGGAGGGCACAACGTGCTCATGTGCGGCCCCCCCGGCTCCGGTAAAACCATGCTGGCCAAACGTATCCCTGCCCTCCTGCCCTCTATGAGTTTTGAAGAGGCTTTGGAAGTCACCAAAATTTATTCCGTCGCCGGCATGCTGCGGCATGAGCATGCGCTCGTCGCTGAGCGCCCTTTCCGCGCTCCGCACCATACCATTACGGACGCCGGAATGGTGGGGGGGGGCTCGCAAACCCGCCCCGGGGAGCTTTCGCTCGCGCACAACGGCATCCTCTTTTTGGATGAGCTTCCGGAATTCAAAAAGCACGTCCTTGAGGTGCTGCGCCAGCCTCTGGAAGAGGGTACGGTACGCCTTTCTAGGGCTAACCAACGTATTAACTACCCCTGCCACTTTATGCTGGTAACGGCGATGAACCCCTGCCCTTGTGGCTATTTTAATGTGCCGGACAGGGAATGCCGTTGTATGCCCAAAAGGGTTTTGGAATACCACGCGCGGCTTTCAGGCCCCTTCTTGGATAGGATTGATGCGACGCTTGAAACACGCCCTGTGGACGTGCACAAAATCCTCGCCCTGGACTTGAAAGAAAAACCCTCCTCCTATTATCAGGAGCGCGTCGCCGCCGCTCGGCAACGGCAACAGGAGCGCTTCCAACAAACGCCTCATATTCGTCTCAATGCCCAAATGGGGCCCAAGCTGCTTGCCGCGCACTGCAAAACCATGGGAAAAACCCGAGAGGACTTGGAGCGCGCGGTGCGCCATTTCGGCCTCTCGGCCAGAGCGCATGACCGTATTCTGCGTCTGGCCAGGACGCGCGCGGACTTGGAGGGGCATGGCGACATTCAGGAAAGTGACATGCGTTTTGCCATCAGCTGCCGCGTTATTGACAGACGCAACTGGTTAGGGCTTTAGGGAAAGCTTTGGTGGCGCTCCGCGTTTTGCGCCACCAAGCTCATTCAAACGTGTTTTGCGTCACTAGCGGCAGAAGGGCGGGGGGCGGTCGCAGAGATCCGGATCTAAGCTTGTTCCAGGAGGAAAAGGGAGAGGTCCCCCTTTTGAGCTTCTGCACGGTGCTCCGTTGTTGTTATTGGATGTAATGAGGCAGTTCGTTACGCAAGGACACGTTTCACAGCAATACCAATGCGCGCGTACCGCCTCGTATGATTTTTGAGAGAGTGCGTCCGTTTCTTGATAGGTGCTGTCATCACAAAAGAAATATTCCACAAGGCGGCTACTTCCATAGCAGGCAACACCTTCATATTTGCTTTCAGAGATCTGTTGTGTGTTACACCCTGGCGGTCCTGCTGTAGGCGTACCGAAAGGATAAGAAATTTTCCATCCACACTTCATCTTTTCTTCGGGAGTGTTCGCACAACGCGCACAGTCGACGCCGGGACTTTCTGAAGCGCCCTCTGATCGTTTTGAGCAGTCAGAACAATAACGGGAACAGGCAGCGGTTTTGCTGGTGCCTTGATCATGGTTCGGATCGTCGTTGTCGAACCCCAGCGTGTGAAGGAGTTCGTGAAGCACGGTTTCTTGGAGTTCGTTTGGAGGTGCATCACGCAGCAACTGCTCTCTGTTGATTTTGATGGTGCAGGAGGGTGCTGCGGTGCATTCATATGTCCATTTTCCATCCTCATATTTATTGCCTCGCGAATATCCCAATGGCTGCTCTTCGGATGGCTTATTTCCTACGTATGGGTCATTTTCAAAGCCACAATGGAAGTTCACACGGTGGTTGCCTGATTCGAGGGTCTCGTTGATTTTTTTTGCCATAGCAGGATTGGTTTCTTGAAGGCATTTCAAACTTTTATTGAGGATTTTGCTGACGGCCATCATAACCTTCAACGTCTCGCTTTCTGTGCAATGACCGTCACCTATCTTGATGAATTGGATTCCAAGCTCAATGGGCGAAGTGATGAGAGTGAAAGCATGAACGTCCTCAACTTGAAAGGCGTCTGCACCCTCCCATGCTTGAGTTGGGTTTTCGAAAAAAAAAGGAGCTTCTTCCAATTTGGAATGAATTTTGTCGTCGCCAATTTTTGCGTTGTTTGGCAATGACTCAATCCATATGGGCATCAGGTCATCTCGAACAGGCGGGGTTTCCCAGCATGCTTCATCATCGTCTCTGGGACAGGTGGGCACCCTTTTTTGTTCAATAACTCGGAAAAATTCGGGGTTGCCAGCTTCCCCCTTGGATGTCACACGCTTGTCGAAAACACCATCTCTGTCTGTGTCAAAAAGCTCGATTCGTTTCCCGTTGATGATTTCTTCTTGTTTGTCAATAATGCCGTCGCCATATTCAGAAAAAGTTCTCTTGTAATAGCCATTTGGCCATTTTTCAACGACAGCACGAGCCGGACGGTGCGGCGGGCCATTGTCTTCCACATGGCGCACGCCGTTTGCGTCCGTCCATTGTCGATAGGTAGAGCCATCCCCATAGAAGTCCACGGTTTCTCCGGCGCGTGCTCGATGAATTTTCTCCAAATATGCATCCATACCCGCGAGGGCTTCCTGAAGCTCTTTTTCGTCTATGCCACTGTTTGTGGGTTTTTCTTTCTCTTCGAGTTCTTTTTTGCCAAGTTCTCCTTGGTTGCACCCCCCGCAGCCCCCCAGCGACATTCCTAACAACAGACTCAACACCACACCGCTTCTCCTCATCGCCCTTCTCCTTTCTCGCCACCAAGTTCAACCAAACGGTCTTTTTGGGAGTATGGCACAAAAAAAGGGGAAGTGAAACCGAGGCCCCGCACCTTTGAAGGGGTGTGCACTCGGAATATTCAGTTGGTTTATTGGCCCGTCCGGGCGGGGTTGTTGTCTCCCATTGACTGTTTTCTTAGCCCCTGGCGGGGCGGCCTTTAGGAGGGGGGGGGTATTGGGCCTGCGGCCCGGCTGATTTTAAAAACAATTCTTCTGCCCTCCCGGGCGGGGGTGTTGGTGCTGGGCCTGCGGCCCGGCCGTCTCCGCTCCGCGGCTGCCGTAGGTTTCGCCTACCGGCGAGTCACTTTTTTGTGTGACAAAAAAGTAACCAAAAAAACACCCTCCGGGGCCCTGCGGGGCTAG
>WQYA01000006.1 GCA_009781495.1 Cystobacterineae bacterium | reverse complement strand
GGGTGTTTTTTTGGTTACTTTTTTGTCACACAAAAAAGTGACTCGCCGGTAGGCGAAACCTGCAGCGGCCGCGCAGCGGAAGAAGCCCGGGCCGCAGGCCCAGCAACAACAACCCCGCCCGGGAGGGCAGAAGAATTGTTTTTAAAAACGGCCGGGCCGCAGGCCCAAGAAAACAACCCCCGTGAGGGCAAAACCCCCCCCCTCTTGCAAAAAAAGAAATTTTTTTCACGAAAACAACACTCGAAAAAAAATGCTTTTCGGCAGCTGCCTGCAAGGCAAAAAGAGATATTTTTCACCCAAACACCTCTTGAAAGGAAGTGCTTTTTAATGGCTTCCTGCAAAGGAGTTATTTTTAAAATACTCAGCTGCAGGGGGGGGCTTGAGGGGGAGGGGGTGTTTTACGATAGAAGAAGGCATAGAGGGTAGGGAGTACAAACAGGGTTAAGAAGGTAGCGCTGACAAGCCCGCCGATAACGACGGTAGCCAGCGGCCTTTGGACTTCGGCCCCGGAGTTTGTGGAAAGCGCCATGGGAATGAAGCCCAGAGCGGCGACGCTGGCCGTCATAACGACGGGGCGGAGGCGGGAGATAGCGCCTTCAAAGGCGGCTTGTTGAGGGGTTTTGCCTGCCTTCTTCAGTTTGTTGACGGTGGTAATAAGGACGACGCCGTTGAGGACAGAAATACCGAAGAGGGCGATGAAGCCAACGGCCGCGCTGATGGAGAAATGCATTTGGCGCATGGCGAGGAGGAACACGCCGCCGACGGCGGCAAAAGGCACATTCAGATAGATGAGTGTAGCGGACTTAAGGGAGCCAAAAGCCATATAAAGCAGGACGAGGATAAGGCCGAGCGCGAGGGGAACGGCAACCACCAAGCGCTCATAGGCTGCGCTTAAGTTTTCGAATTGGCCGCCCCAGCGCATGGTATAGCCCGGGGGGAGTTGGATTTGGTTAGCGACAGCTTCTTGGGCGTTAGCGACAAAGGAGGAGAGGGCGACTTGACGTACATTAACTTCGACATTGGTTCTGCGTCGGACTTGCTCTCTGCTGATGCTGGCAGGCGAGTCCACCACCTGAATGCTGGCGATTTGGGCCAGGGGGACCAGGGGGCCATTGCTTCCACTCACGGGGAGCGAGCGAATTTGGTCAAAGTCATTCCTCAAGGAATAGGGGACGCGGACTTGGAGTGTAAAGCGCCTCTCGCCTTCATAAACCTCGCCGACTTTTCTACCTCCGAGAGCTTCAATGGCGTCCAAGGCATCGCGTACAGAGACGCCATAGCGGGAAGCGGAGGCTCTGTCCACAGTCACCTCCAGTGTTGACAAGCCGGTCAGTTGTTCTCCTCGGATGTCCGTTGCGCCAGGCACGTTGCGGAGGACGTTTTGGACTTGGAGGCTGAGCCGTTCCAGCGTGGCCAAATCATCCCCGAAAATGGTAATCGCCACATCCGAGCGGGAGTTATTAATAAGCTCGGACATTCTCAGTTGAATGGGCTGAGAGAAGGAGAAGCCGAGGCCGGGAAGGGCTTCAGAGAGGCGTTGGGACATTTTATGAATAAGGGTTTCTTTAGATTTAGCCGTTATCCACTCTGAGGGTGGTTTTAGCATAATGATAACGTCCGATAATTCGACACCCATAGGGTCCGTTGCGATTTCGGGGCGGCCTGTTTTGGAGACGACGGTGGTGACTTCAGGGAATTCGCGAATCACTTTTTCAAAGCGGGTGGAGCCCAGAATGCTTTCTTCCAGGGAGACGCTGGGCAGGCGGGTGATTTGCACAGCAATAGCGCCCTCGTCGAGGTTGGGAATAAACTCTGCACCCATTCGAGAGGCGACGAAGCCTGTTGCCAGCAACAGAAGCAAAGAAACCAGCATCACTCTTTTGGGGTGCCGCATGAGAGGGGAGAGCATGCGTGGATAGACGCGGTGAAGCATTTTGACGATGGGCAACTCTTTCTCCTGGGTATTTTTCCGAAGGAAGGTTGCGACGAGTGCGGGAACGAAAGTCAATGCGGCGACGAATGCGCCCATGAGTGCGAAAATGACGACAAGCGCCATGGGCTTAAACATTTTACCTTCAATGCCCTCCAGCGTAAGGATAGGGACATAGACGAGGATAATAATAGCCCCCCCGAAGAGAGCGGCTTTTTGCACATCCAAGGTAGAGCCCAAAACCACCTCAGAGGCTTCTTTATAACTCATGGGTTTTTGTCTGCCGCGAGCAGCAGCGGCGAGGTGGACGACAGCGTTTTCGACGACGATAATGGTTCCATCAACGACGATTCCAAAGTCAATGGCGCCAAGGCTCATCAGGTTTCCGCTCAGCCCGAGCATATGCATAGCGGAGACAGCGACGAGCATGGCGAAGGGGATGGCGGAAGCGACGATGAGTCCTCCGCGTATGCTCCCCAGGAGGAACAGGAGGACGGCAATAACGAACAAGGCCCCGAGCGTCAGGTTTTCCGCAACGGTTTTAATGGTCCTATCCACAAGTTCCGCACGGTCATAGAAAGTGTCGATATAGACCCCCTCTGGGAGGGAGGGGGATATTTCAGCTACTTTTGTTTTAACGTCTTCGACTACTTTTCTACCGTTAGCGCCTACAAGCATCATCACAATACCGGTAACAGCTTCTCCTCTGGCGTCCCGTGTAACAGCGCCATGGCGGATGAGGGGGGCTATTCGGACGCGAGCAACGTCTCTCACGCGCACGGGGACACCATCGTCCCGTGTTTCGATGAGGACGTCGCCGATTTCGTCGAGGTGTTGGATGCGGCCTTCGCCGCGGACGAGCAGCTGCTCGCCCGAACGAATCAAATATCCGCCGCCTGCGGTTGCATTGTTTTTTTCGAGTGCCTCGAAGAGGTTGTTGAGAGAGAGGTCCAAGGCTCTCAAACGTTCAGGCAAAACTTCCACTTCATAGGTTTTCAATTCTCCGCCAAAGGAATTGACTTCGACGACGCCGGGGACGGAGCGCAACTCATAGGCGATGAACCAATCCAGAAGGGAGCGCAGCTCCATAGGGGTATGGCAGGGGGTTTCAGGGGTGTCATTTACCTTACACATTTGGCGGCTGCGGACTTCAAACTGGAATATTTCTCCCAGTCCGCTGCTGAGCGGCCCCAATTCTGGAGAAATGCCTGGAGGCAACATGTCTCTGACTTGCGTGAGGCGCTCAGAAATGAGTTGCCTTGCGCGCAGAAGGTCCATGTTCTCTTCGAAAACAACCGTAATAGCGGACAAACCGAAGCGGGAGATGCTGCGGATGTTGGTGACGCCGGGCAATCCGCTCATAGAGGATTCAATAGGGAAGGTAATGCTGCGCTCCACATCCACAGGCCCGAGGGACGCGGCCTGGGTAAGCACTTGGACTTGGACGTTGGTAATATCAGGCACAGCGTCAATGGGGAGGTTTAAAGCGCTGCGTACGCCGACGAAGACGATGAGGACGACGAAGGCAAAGACGAGAAGGCGCCATCTAAGACAGGCTTCGACAAGTTTTTTCATGTGAAGTCCTCAGTTGGGGATGACGTCCATCAACTCTTTATATTTAAGGATACTTTTTAAAGTAAAGGTACCGCTTAAGGCGATAGGGATATTTTCCTGAAGGCCTGAACGCACCTCAAAGAAGTTGCCTGCCCTTCTGCCGAGGGTGACAGGTTTTGGCCTAAAGAGGTTAGAGCTTTCTTCATAGGTGAAGACGATGGGCTGGCCATCCATATTTGCAATGGCCTCCATAGGCACCGACAGGACGCGCTCATTGGGGTGTCCGCCCAGAAGCTCTATGTTCCCGAAGAGGCCGCTTCGAAGTTTGGGTTCTGGGTTTTCCAGCAAAATCCAAATAGGGAGGGAGCGTGTTTTGATATCCAGGGAAGGTTCAATATAGCTGATGGCGCCTTTGAAAGTGGTTTCAGGGAAGGCGTGGAAGCGAACGAGGACAGCAGAGTTGAGGAGGATGCGGTTAATTTCAAGCTCCGGGACATTTCCGCGAACCCATATTTGGCTTTGGTTGGTAATGGTAAAGACAATTTGCTCCGGCGATGCAATTTCTCCGACCGTTGCGTGGATGCTGCTGATGACGCCGTCGATGGGAGAAAGCAAAGAAAGCTCTCCTCCGCTTCCGGAGCCGAAGACAGACAATTGGCTGCGCAAGCCATCGGCTTCGGCTTTAAGCTCTTCAACATGTGTTTGGGCTTCGATGAGCGAGCGGTGGGCGCCAATTCCCTCTGCGGAGAGTTGTTGTTGACGTCGGAGGGCGGCTTCAGCTGCGGAGAGTCGAGCGCGCAGCTGGTTGAGCCGGGAGCGTGCGGCGGAGACGTCTGTTGAGGCGACAATTCCGAGGAGTTGTCCTTGTTGGACAGACTCTCCGATGGAGACGGTGACTTTGGTTAAGCGTCCTGAAACCAAGGGCCAGACATGCGCTGTGCTGTTGGGGCGCAATTGGGTTTCAGCAGGAATGGCCATGCCGCCGCTCAATGAGCGCAACTGGGCGACTCCGACGCGAATGCCGACGCGCTCAGCAACGCTGGGGGGCAGGTAGATTTCGCCGAGGTGGGGATGGGCATCCGCAGCATGCAGAGGGCTAGCGTCAGGGACATTTTGCTTACAAGCATTGAGCAGGAAAAATAAAGCAGAGCAGGTACAGAGGAAATATTTCATGGTTGAAGCCTATTGGGCTGGGAGATGCTGATGCCGACATTTCTCTCAAGGTTGATGAGGGCGAAGAGATAGTCGCGTTGGGCATTGAGAGCGTCGTTTCGGATTTCGAGAAAACGTTTAACGCCTGCGGAGAGGGAGAGGATGTCGATTTCTCCAAGCTCAAACGCTCTGCGCAGCAGGTGCAGGTTTTCTTCAAAGCGCGGGAGGATGTCGGCGCCATATGCGCGGCTGCGCTCCATGGCAGCGAGGACTTCGCTGCGCAGTTGAGCGATTTTCCCATAGAGCAGTTGATATTTTGCCTGAAGCTCTCTTTGGCTGATGGCAAGCTCTGCTTGGGAGCGTGCTTTTTCTCCTTGGTTGGTTTGGAAACTGGGGATGGGGAGCGAGAGGGCGCCCATGAGGATGCTGCTGCTGGGGCTATGGGGTTGTTGTCCCTCATATTGGTATTGGATACCCAAGGAGGGGCGTGGCCAAGCATTTCGTTTAGAGAGGGCGAGGCGGGAGGTTGCCTCTTGGAGTTTAGCGAGGGCCACTTGAAGGAGGGGGAGGTTTTGGTGGGCCATTTCTACGAGTTGCTCTTGTCTAGGGAGGGTTAGCGGGGAGATGGTTATGCCCACAGGTTGAGGAGGGGTATCCGCCGGCCAACCGGACAATTGTGCCAGTTGGATGCGGGCGGACAGGGAGACTTGTTGTGCGGCGACCAGCGTCTGTTGGGCTTGAGCGACTTCGGCTTGGGCGATGCGGAGGGAGAGGGGGGAGGTTTCGCCTATAGAAATTTGTCGCTCAACGACGCGCAGGACTTCCGAATGGAAGCTGAGGATGCGCTCGGCGAGTTTGAGGTGCTCGTCTGCAAGCAAGGCTGCATAGAACGCTTCTCGAATGTCGCAAGAGACTTCCCAGTGTGCTTGTTGAATTTCGGCTTGGGCGAGTTGGAGGTTTTGGTTGGCGTTGGCCATGTGCAGCCCGCGCTCGCCGGCAATGTATATTTGTTGCATGAGAGAGGCGTTGAGGCCAAGTCCCGTGCCGGCTCGCCCAAAGAGAGGGCCTGCGGCCAGCGTCAACTCTGGATTGGATGGCAGGAGGGGCGAAGCCGCAACATAGGAGGCCTCTGCACGCAGGCGTGCGCTTTGGGCGAGGAGGAGTGCGGGGGAGTGTTGCTCCGCATAAGCGAGAATTTCCTCTAGGGAAAGCTCTTGAGCTTCCACCTGGCTTGAAGAGGCGTCGGGCGCGGGGGAAAGGGCTTCTTTGTTTTCTGCACGCGCTGCAAAGGAACACAAAAAGAAAACAAGGAAGTATTTTTCAAGCATGGTTGTTTTTTTGTCGAAGGGGGCGAGGGGGGGGGTGGAAGAAAACCCGATGGTTTCAAAAGGTTTCTCTATTGTTTTCAGTGGTTTCAAGAAGAAGGGCAACGACAAAGGCAGGAGCATTCAAGCCAGAGACGACGAAGGGGGAAAAATATTCAAAGGCCGGGTTTCTTTTTAGGGCACAACGAGGGCGGGGGGTCAAACTCTAAGCCATTGAGGGGGGATTGAAAGGCAGCTTTCTTCTTTTATTCTGTTTTGGTAGTCCCCTGTCTGATAAGAGGCGACACCGTGGTGGAGGGGCCTAAGGTTTGAGGGAGTTATTTACGGCAAGGGAAGGAAACCGCAACATGGACATGCTCTACAAGACGAATATGGGAGTTCTCATCAGGTATTCTATCGCCTCTATGGGAATAACAATGCTGATTGTCCTCGGAGTCATGCTGCGACTCATGGAGGTAGACCCTTTTAAACTCCTTCAGGAGAATCCCCTGGCCCCCATGTGGTTGCTGAGCTATGGCGCAACACTCGCTGTTGGGTGTTTGTTTTTCATGAGAAACAACAAAACAGTACGCATTACGCAAGACGGCGTCACTTTTTCAAGGGGGAAAAAAGTCTATATGACATTGCCTCGCTCGGAATATTTCTTCTCATCTCATATATATGAAATGATTAGTTTTGGTATCCCTCCTATGACTTCCAGATATCTTCTGGCCATTCATAAAGGGAGCCAGAAGAAGAAGAAATATCGGCTTTATTTTTCCGGGAAGAAATTTGATAGATTTATTGCTTCTGTTGAAGCCTTAAATGAAGAATCCTAAATTTACATTTGTGAATAGCCATAAAACCTGGCTTAATGTTACAATAAGCGTTTAGCTAAAAGCCGTTATGAAGAGTATTTTATGAAAAGCACAAAAGTTATTCTTAGGAATATATTTCTCGTTATATTTGGCCTATCTGCTATTTTTTATTTTAAATTTTATTTGAAATATACTCATTCGGATGAAGTCCGCATAGAGGAATTCGTCAGCCAGTCCAAGGGTTCCATTGCTGAATCCATGAATATTTTTGTCGACGACACCATGGAATTGGAAGTATCCTCCCAAAACAAATCTGTTGTCATTGCCTATAAATATAAAAATGCTGAGGATATTGGCTCCATATTGGATATTACCCAACGCATTGAAGCCCAGGCGCCGGTTGCGCAAGCTCTTGTGAACGACTTGAAACAAAACGGCATGAAAGCGCCTCAGCTAAGCGTTCAATATTTAAATCCAGAAGGCAATTTAGTCTATGGCAGGGTATTTAAACCCAAAGACAGCCCCTAAGTGAGGTTAAGTCTTTGCGGGGGGGGGAATTTTTCTACTGGCGGTATGTCATGATGAAGTGGCCGGCTGAACTTGACACCCTTCCAATAGGGTGGGAGAAGGCAAGGCATCAACCCCGTCGGGAAGATGCCTTGCCCTTTTCGGGTATTTTCTTTTCAGGAGTCGCTTTGTGCCTGTGAATAAGCGTGTGTTGGCTGCGTGTATGAGAGGGCCAAGCCGTCGGTTTCTTTTGGGGAATTTCCGCTCTGCCGGTTTTTGTATTTTGAAGGTGTCTCTGTGAAGGAGGCCGCTTCTTCTGGCAGTTGGGTGCGGACTCAAATTAAAAAAGCATGGCACGCTTTGCCGTTTGCCGTACGGGAGTTTCCTCTCAAGGTTTTGTGCCTGTTGCGTATGGGCCGTCGTCGGCCTGTACAGGCGACGGCGGATAGCCCTCTCTATGTTATGGGTAATTTTCAAGCAGGGGGAGGGCTTTCGCGCTCAGCGGAGCTTTATGTTGAGCAGCTGCGCCAGGAAAATCGCCCTTGTTTTTGTGTAGATGTCAGCAGGGAGATGTTGCAAAGTCTAAAGAAGCCGGCGGCGGAAGGTACTTTTCATAACCTAGCGGAGCTAAAGGGGGAGGAGGGCACAGGTTGTGTGGTTATTCACCTAAACCCACCGCAATTTTTATGGCTTTTATGCAAACTGGGGAGGAAATTTTTCCAAAATAAACATATAATTGCCCATTGGCTATGGGAGCTTGAAGACATCCCCTCCCTATGGAAATTCGCCCTGCGCTTTGTGGACGCTGTTGAGACGCCCAGCACCTTCATTCGTACCGCCATTACCCGAAACACCCAAAAAACAGTGACGGTGTGCCCTTATGTTGTTTCTCAACCAAAGCTTGTAAAACAATCCTTCTGTCTTGACGGCAGGGTGCGCTGTCTTTTCATTTTTGACATGACCTCGCTTATTTCCCGCAAAAACCCCCAAGCTGCCATTGCGGCTTTTGTGGCCGCCTTTAGGCCTGGAGAAGCGGAGTTGACCCTCAAAATCATTCAAGCCGAGGCCAATATGGCCGCCTGGCGGGAGTTGCAAGCGCTGGCTGCTGGGCATCCGCACATCCGTCTTATGGCCGAGTGGATGGATGAAGCCGCCTTGGAGCGTTTGTTTTTAGCGCATGACATATATCTTTCTTTGCACCGTTCAGAAGGATATGGGTTAACCATCCGCGAGGCCATGTTGCGTGGCTTATATGTAGTGGCCACAGGCTGGTCGGGGAATATGGATTTTATGGAAGGAGAGCGTGTTTTTACCGTGCCCTATACCCTGGTTCCCGTGAATGACGCATTTTTTGGAAATATCCCCCATGCCCGTTGGGCCGAACCGGACATAGAGGCAGCGGCGGGGATTTTGCGGAATATTCGCCGAAACCTCATTTCTTTAGCTGACGACAAACCGGCATGTTGCCCAAGTGCCCTGTGAGTGAGTGGACGTGAACATTTTTCGACTATTCTTTTCCAGCTTTTTTCGCATATGGGGCATTCTTCCGAAGGCCTTGAAAAGGAATGTTGTTGTTTTGTTTGTTCTGATGGTGATTTTAGGATTGCTTGAGCTTGGCAGCATCGTCAGTCTGTCCTTTTTTGCGGGGGTGATTCATGCACCAGAGCAGATATTGGATTCGCGATATGTGGCGGCCTTGCTGAGACGTGTTCCCCGTCTTGTGCCGTTTTTTGCGGATATGCGTTATATCATGCTATACGCTGTTCTTTTACCTATTGTCCTGGTTGTAGCCAAAAACATCACTTCAGCCATCGTTACCTGGAAAACCAGTCTGCTCGGCAACAAAGCGGCCAATTATGTGGGCAGCGAAATCATGCGGCGTTTTGTTTATATGCCCTATGACTGGCATCTTTCCTCGTCAAGCGCTGACACCCTTACCAAGCTGTCCTGGCGCCAATCTTTAGGACAACTGCTGCTGCAAAGCCTTGTGGCCTACAGCAATTTTATTGTCTCCGGATTGCTTTTCCTGGGACTGTTTTTCTATGCTCCGGGGCTGACGCTGCTTGTGGTTTGCGCTATGGCCATTGTCGCGATAAGTCTTTATGGCAGCATACGCAAAGGTATTGACCGCGCATCCGATGGTTCTGCCAAAGCGCATACCGAAGAGTCGCGCGCTTCCATGGCCGCTGTGCGTGGCATACGTGAAATACTCATTTATCAGCAGCAACCGATGTTTTTGCGCGCCATTGCCCAGGCTATGACCAAGGGTATACGACCGCAGGCTTTTCTCGGTTTTACGCCGCCTATCCCCTCCTGGGCGCTGGAGAGTACGGGCTTTCTTTTGATAGGTTTGCACCTGGCCTGGCTGGTACTTGTGAAAAATGCCGACCAGGCGAAAATTATTACAGACATTGCCATGCTCATCCTTACTGCCTGGCGTGTTTTGCCCTCGCTGAACCGAGCGGTCGGCGCCATTGTGAGCATACGCGCCCACAAACCCATGGGCATACCCTGTCTTGAATATATGGAGAGCCTTGGGAAAGTTCCTGAGCAGACGTTTTCAGAGGAATGGTCAGACTTTGCCGTGCGTGAAAGCATCCGTCTAGAGAACGTGCATTATCGTTACCCCGGAGCGAAGGAGGATGCGCTGTGTGGGGTGACGCTGGAGATTCCCAAAGGGGCCTGTGTGGGCTTTGTAGGAAAATCCGGGGCTGGCAAGAGCACCCTCATCAACATTCTTTCAGGCTTGTTGCAACCCACGAAAGGCCAAATGCGGGTAGATGGGTGCGAAATGGAAGCTTCTGTTTTGGCCGCCTTTCGCCGAAAAATCGGCTATGTGCCGCAAAACCCCTATCTCATGGCTGGGACTGTAGCGGAAAATGTGGCTTTTAGTGAGTGGGGTCGTCCTTTGGATGAAGAGCGGCTTCGCAAGGCCGCTTTGCAGGCGGAGATGGATTTTTTGGGAGAGAATTTTGAGGGGTTGAGCCGCAAAATTGGCGAAAGCGGGGCGGGCCTATCCGGCGGGCAAGCCCAGCGCGTAACCATTGCTCGTGCCCTCTATCCCGCCCCTGACGTGCTGATTTTCGACGAAGCTGCAAGCTCTTTGGACCATGTGACAGAAGCGGCCATACAGCGTACCATCAGCGCCCTGCCGCAAGGCATGACACGCGTATTCATTGCCCACAGGCTCAGCTCGCTGCAGCAGTGCGACACCATCTATTGGCTGGAGGGGGGGAAGATTGTCCGCCAGGGGGCTGCAAAGGAAATTTTGAAGGAGTATATAGCTTAATGACTTTAGAGCTTTTGTGTGACATGCTTAAACAGCACGTTCAAACGGCATTTTTTTTGCCGCAATGTATGGTTATTTAGGAAAAAACTTGTTGATAGCATGCTCAAGTATTAGAGACATCCAATATGTTATCCAACATCTGGCGTATGTTTCCCTCCCATGTCAATCGGGGCATTTCTGAGAAATTTGAAAGTCTCCCAGACGTTTTGATTGCCTGATAGTCTTTCTTGGTGCCATTGCCTTATATGCAAACGCAAGAAATCAAATCATCCTAGATGATTGGCCTTTACGCACAATAAAACCAAATGAAGTGGCGATATATTTTTCTAGCACAAGCCTGAGATGCGCATTGTGTCGCATATACGGGTATGTGTCTATAAAACTGTCAGAAAGATAGGTTCCCACTTTAAAATCTAAGGGATAGACCTCATGCCCCTCCGTGCGTAAAGCTTGTGTGGCATTTTCCACATCGCATTTACGGAATATGAAGCTATCAGGGAGAAAGCATGTATCGTCATTTGACGACAGGTTGAATTCAAATGTATGCACCGCTATTCCGCCGCTTTTGAGAGTCTTTAAGTTTTCTGTTAGGAAATGCATACTCTTTTCCATTCCGCCGATATGTTCTACGGCGCAACTTGACCAGTTGAAGTCAAATTTTTCGAAAAGTTCCTTAGGAATTTCATTCATATCCATGCTTCGAAAATTTACACATTCAGCGAACCGATCCGGGGGGCAAATGTCTCGTTCATTTAAGTGTTCAATCGCATTCATAGTATTTTGGTTGCTTTCAACCCATTTGGTGGATCTGGCATCATTTATGTCAAGATCTGTGGCGAGTATTTCGCATCCCATACTGGCAAATAAGGCAGGCAATGGTTCTTTGCCGCACGCAAATCCTAAACCTCTTTTGCCCGGGGTTAACATCCCATTTTCATAAAGTGCTTGAGTGATATACACATATTCCCAATGTTTTCTGTCGATACGGGGCGATATTTTAAGAAGCTTCATCCAATATTGGAAAAGAGGGAGACCAAAAAATTCTGTATTACACAACTGAGAAGAGCAGACATAAGGAGCTCGCAGTCTATTTTCAGGGAAATTATTGTAAAAAGACATTTTTTCGCCTATATCCACACCCTGCTCAGGGAGAAACTGTGCATCTATTTTCAATGAATCGCATGCAGTGTTTTCCGAAAATGACGTGCGGTTTAATTCAGGTTTATAGGAAGATATTTCCAATTTTTCGTTAATCTGCCTAGCTAGATAATTAGCTATAGGGTTCAATATTCGTTTCATTGTGTTCTAGATAAAGCGCTTTATTCCCATATTTATTTCCTCATGAGTAAACTATCATCACTAAAATCTCATCTAAAACTTAGCGTATGTTTTTCTCCCAGCTCAACTAAGGTGTTTGGGAGGAATCTGATGTATTTCACTGTATTACCTTCTTCCAGTATACTTCTATGTTCTCTAAAAATAAGCCAACTAGGATGAATCCTTAGCTCTTCCTGGTAAGGGTAATTGAATCAAAGCGAAATTCTACATTCGGACCTTCCATTAAAAGGCGGAACTGGATGTCATACACCTTTTCTGGGATAACTACGTTCCGGATGATTACAATATCTTCCATCCTCGATAAAGTTGCACGCGCATGAATACGCTCGCCTTGCTTATCCGCCACATCAAATTTAACTGAGGTGCTGGTTTCATCTCCAGCTATATGAGCGCGGATTTCAAAATCATAAACCCCTGCAGGCATAGGTTCATAAGGCCCGTGCAATATCCACCCGCTTCCTTTTCTCAACCAGGCTGATTCCTCGTTGAACTCAGGTGATTCCGAATATAAAAATCCGTAATAAAGGGCAGTCAACCGGAAACTATCTCCAGGATTTGTCAACGCATTGCCAAACTGAATGAACGGGTTGCTGTCCTCAAAGAGATAAATTTGGTATTGCTTGAAGGGTTCAAGCTTCTTCGCCCTGGTGAGCAGGGCACTCGGCCGGGCTTCCTTGTTAGTCAAGAGATTTTCTTCGTTTGTGAGCAACAAAAACACATTTTTATCGGCAAAGGCGGGTGAAAACCTGCCTGGTTTGGTAAGCCAGCGAAAAGGTCCCAGAAAATTGGGGCCTGGATAACACCCAGCGATATCAATTCGTTCATCGACTCCCATGGTGTTTATATAAGCGTTCCAAAATGATGCATATCCTCTTGTAAGACCATAAGGTTTCAAATGTTGCTCAAGTTCAGTAGCTTGTCGTCGATATGGCGGATGAAGTATATCACTTAAGAGAGATTTCCAGTGGATGTGGGTAGCGGACAACAGAGTCAAGCTTCCGAAGAGACAAAATAAAAGCCGAGCATAGACCGGACGATACTGTCGGCCAGCATATTCCATGACTAATGCTGCTAAAAGAGCGAAGAGCAGCAGGGCAGGGTAGAAATACCTTGCTGTGAGTGCGTGTTGTTTCGTGACAGTCATGAATACCAGGACAGCAGCTAAACTTAAAACTGCTGGGACAATGGCTGCCTTCCAAACTTTTCCTTGGCGACACATACTTATCCATTTCCAAGAAAGAACCACTGTTAGGATAAGCAGTAATGCGAGATAGATTCCATTCGTTGATCGTAGACTCTCAGAGTGGCCACGCAGCATGATGAACGATTGCTTTACACTCTCCAGAAAGCGAAAGGGAATATCACCGATTTTAGCAAACTTCAAACCGGCACTTGCGTCATGTGCCAGCTGGAATCCACTATAGGTACGATAGCCTTTAAATGAGGCCCACCCGAGCAAAAAAGACAGTAACCATAGCAGTGGATCTGCCTTGAGATTTCTCCAGTTTATTCACTTCAGCGGATTCAGAGGGTTTCGAACATGAGAAATCTTCATCTGCGACAATAACATAGCGACAGCCAGCGGCAAATATAAAGTGCAAGCAAGGCGCAACGAGGCGAAACCTTGAGAAAAAGCGATGAGGGGCAACAAGCATCGCAAGATGCGGCCGAAAGTGTTTAACGGTCCTTTTTCTAGCCGTACATACAGACCGATGAACATGAATGCAGTGACCGCAAGTTGCCAATAATAAAAAGTATCACGAAACGGAAAAAGCAAGGAGAAAGCCAAAAGGCCATAGGGTGTTTCGACGTTGAGTGGTTTAAGCAGATATAGAAAGGCGATGAAGAGTCCGACGAACGATATGACTCCTGCCAGGAATAAGGTTATCCCTGAATTACCCGTAACGAGGTATAGACCCCCATAAAGCATCGTCGGGAAAAACGTTGGCATGGTTTGTAGTTCGTTGGGCATGTAAAAATCTGGGAAAAGCGTTGCCTGCATCAGCGCATCCCGCCCTTCCTGTATAAGGGTAGCCGTGTCGGAAGAAGGGGAAAGCACCATTTCATGATGCAGGTGCAATAAAAAGGCGAAAATGACAGCCAATATTGCCAGCGTCCATTTTATCCAGCTTGGTTGGTGAGACAAATTTTCCGGTAATGGATTTGATGGCAATGTGTTATTTGAGCTCATTTTCAACCAATTGATTTTCATAATTATTTAATGTTTTCTGGTTTTTCGACATCTTTGCTGCAATATCAATTACCAAGTCTAGGCCGGTTCAAAGTTGACTTGAGCGCAGCGAGACACGAGGTTTTCGAGCAGATTCACATGGCCCGGACTGAGGCCCCCGCAGGCGTAGCCTCTCGCTACGTCGAGGACGGCCGAAGGAGGAAGTGCGGGAAGATGCCGAAAAACCTGTGTCACAGTAGCTTAAGTCAACTTTGAACCGGTCTAGTGAAACTATGTGGTTTTCACATAATTGCATCATAAAAGCACTTCAGCTCCCGTTTGGCACCGACATCTACAGTGAGGGACGTGTCTAAGTCTGCTCAAACTTTCTTTTTATATGAAACGCATTCAAAAGGAGATCTGCGCTTTCATCCCAGCTCTTCCACGGGAGATTGTCAGATTTAGGGTGCTCTTTTTTGCTATAAGCGTTCAGCCATTGAGTTAAAGCAATGGCAAGCGCTTCAGCGCTCTCTCCGGAAAAGTACCATGCATGCTCTCCGGCCACTTCTTTGAAGATAGGGATGTTTCTGGCAATAATGGGAAGTTTGTACTGAGCTGCCTCAATGAGCGGCAAGCCGAACCCCTCTGTTAAGCTGGCCTGGATAAGGGCTGAAGATGCAATATATATTTTTTGCAAATATTCGTCGCTGATATCCTGAAGCCAAAAAAGGCGATGGTTTCTCTCCGGATGCTTCTCTATTGCCGTAGCCAAGCCTGCCATATCCCATCCAAGTTTGCCCACAAACACAAGATTGATGTCCACCCCATCACCCCAGAGTTTTTCACATGCCGCCAGAGTCTGTGTTGGACGTTTGCGCGACTCCAGTCTGCCCACTTGTAAAAAACTCGGCCTCCGTTGCAGGTTCTGAAGTACAGTAGGAGCATCTGACGGTATTCCCAAGCTTGGGGCGGAATTGACGATATCCGCACCCATGGAAAAAGCGCTCACAGTGAATACGTTGGGGCATTCAGGATAATGGTCGTGAACCCAGTCCCTAACAGTATTGGCGGTGGTTTGAGAAATGCAGGCCACGCCATCGGTGTGATGTACCAAGTAGTCAAACCATTGTTTAAAAAGAAACTGTATGTGCTCTTCAAAGCGTTCCGGATGTGTTAAGGGCAAAATGTCATACATGCAAAATTTCACAGTTACGCCTTGTTGTCGCATGGCAGCGTGGATAGGCGTATAGTGCTCAACCATATCAGGAACCCAATCCAGACCGAAGAAAATATCACCTGGATGAAACACTACCGGCCTGTCTTGTTCGCCAGAAAGCGTGCTGTTTTCTAATATGCTGTCAGCGTATTTTAGGCTATGGAAATATCCGGGAAGGCCTGGGCGTGTGTATACTGGCAGTATCTTCCAGCCGTATGGAGGTTTGTTTAAGAGAGAACCCAATATTCCCCTGACGACGCGTTGTATGCCGGTACGGTCGTCATGAGCAATGATATGGGAAACATCCATGAATAACTGTCGGTGTAAATCAATGGCAGGCAAATGGTGCGGCGTTAGACTCAAAGCGCTCATTTCTTGGTTGAGATATGCAGCGACTTTGGCGTAATCATGATTGCTTCGCCATTTCTCGGCACGGCGTTGCAAGGCGACGTATTTTTTAGAATTCGTGGCCTGTTGCGTCAAAATTTCCTTGATTCCGGATGCAAGGCTTTGCGGATCTGTACCAGGCAAGCTAAACACCACATCCTTGACGTCATCAAAGATTTTAAGAGGTGTAACTGCCACCGGTTTCCCAGTTGAAAGGCCAGATCGAACAGCTGCACTCGCAGATTCTCCCGTATCCTGATAAGGAAAAACTATTAAATCTGTTTCGCGCAAACGAGAGATACTCTCGCTGTCCTCAAGAAAATCAGTGCATAACTGGACCGCATGTTCCAAACCAAGTTCTGCAATTTTGGTTGAACAAGTACGGATGAAAGGTTCGGACAGTTCTCGACTATAAACAGCATTTATCATTTTCAAGTGTATGGGGAAATTTTCGGCATGAAGCAATGAGACCGCTTCAATCATTTCCAAAAGTCCCTTATGCGGCAAAAAAAACCCATATGTTGATATGGAGTTGCATTTCTTGTCGATAGTCTTTGCGATGTTTTTGTTTTCATACAAGCAAACACCAAGAGGAAGAAATTTCACATTCTTTTTTATGCCATGTTTTAATAGGTTCAAAAAATCATAAAAAGAATGGACGAAAATCCCATCAACATCACGTAGAACTGGAATAACCGAATGGATGTTTGCATCGGTTGTATTATGGAGGGTAACAAAAACTGAAACACCTTTTTCAAGTAAGGCACGAACAAAAAAGCAAAATTCTTCTGGGTAAAAGAATGAAATGCTGTACTGAATCATAATCTCATCAAGAGAGAGTTTATTTATTATCTCAAGAGCTTCATGTAATCCCGCCTCTTTTTTCTTTTCAGACCAGCAGGATATGACTTTACACTCCGAATCATTTGTGATGGGAACATCTTTAGGGGCGAGAATGATCGGCTTTGGAACGATAAAATTCGTGAGATTTTTGGAGTAGGCGGCAATACCGCAGCGCATGTTCCATGTCGTGAGCCATCCGGTTCTGCGTGGGCAACGCAATGTCCATTCCTTGCCCAAGGTGGCTTCATTGGTTGTCTGAGCAAAAGCAGTCATTCGTTTTTCTTCTGCCGATAACGTGAGAGAGGCAATATTTTGCATGCTTTTGGGAAAGTCTTCTCGCAAGGTTTTCTTTTGGAGCGTCTTATGCTTATTCACAGCAGAGCGTAAGGCGCATAGGGTTTTTAGAGCACTGTTAGTCCAGCTGAATTGTTCGGCATGTTTGAGACAGCTTTCTTTTGCTTTGAGCAGGCGTTCTTCATCGCCCAAAAAAGATGCCATGACAGAGGATATAGAGTGGAGATTATGAGGGTCAAAAAGCAATGAATCATTGGGCAGCAATTCTGGGATGCTGGCAGTATTGGAGCCAATAACCGGCGCGCCGCAGGCGATGGCTTCAAGAATAGGCAGGCCCAACCCTTCGTAAAATGAGGGCATGATAAAAAGCTGGCAGTTTTGATATAAATGTACCAAATCACTGTCTTTCACCTGCCCGGTCAGAATCAACGTATCATCCGGAAGAGAACATTGCCTGGCAATGCTCTTAAAATGTGCTTCAATGCCGTCATTTTTTGCGCCAGAAAAGACCAACTGATGCTTGTTCCGTATGGCTGCAGGCAGCTTGGCAAAAGCCCGCAGCAGTCCTTCATGGTTTTTATGGAAATCGAAACCTGAAGTGAAGAAAAGATATGGCTTAGTGATGCCAAATGCATCTCTGAGGGCAGTGCGAACAGCAGATTGTTCGGATGTTGGCAGTGCGAATATGTCTGTGGCGCCGCCGTAAATCACTGTGCTGTCACAATATGTGCCGGGGAATAATCTGCGATACTCTAGTTCCGTAAATCCTGAAATACATAGCAGCAAGTCCGCCTTGACCAATCCCTCCAATCGTTTCCGGTAGGATATCTGGTCAAGTTCTGTTGGCAAGTATCGGTTAATATCATATAGCGGGATAAGATCATACAATACTACGGCAACAGGGAAGTTTTTGTCAGCTAAACGACCAACAGAGCAGATACAAGAGCGTGTGCTGCTTGTGTCCAGAATGGAAGGGATCAACACAACATCCGGCTGAAGATCGATGATAAATTGTTCCCGTAAAATTTCTGCAGCATTTATTCTGTTTGGATGTCCTTCCTGCAAAGTGCATCCAGGAAGGCTTTCGAATATTTTGATGTTGCTTTGGGGAAGTAATGTGCGGAAATCATATCGGATTTCATTGATATATTCTGGCAATTGGTTATTCAGAAAAATGAGCACTTCATCATCGGCTGCGACGGCAATGAGCGCTTTAATTAACTCAAAGGAATAACGACCAATTCCTCGAAACCGGCTTGGTCCTTGAATGCTCTGCAAATCGACAACGATACGCATAGTTACCTTCTGTCCTTTGTGTCGAGCATGTCTGTCAGCTCTGCCCATCTATGCCCGAAGTGCCTGTTCCGTTGGCTAAATGACCGAGTTATGTTGGATGCTGGTGGCACGACGCTATGGGTGGCAATGACATGCCCCTTCATTTCCAGCATCTGTAGCCGTTTTTTCAAATTGGGCGTCCGGCGCAGGCAGGAAAGAGCCAGGGCATTGATGGTCCTATGACGGCGTGCCAAGCGAATTAGGAGCAATAATGGTGGTTTTAGGAGCGCTTTAACTCCCTGCTTAAAAAGGCCATAGCCTCCGCGCAACATACCAGCAATGCCGCGCAGCGGCCGGGTAATGCGCCAGGAACGGCTGCGATAGACAGAGAGAAGCTGCGCATCGGCTTCCGCCAGACGGTGTTCGAGATTGCTCCGGGAAGCTTCTGTTTCCGTCAAGCGGCGTTCTGTTTCTATCAAGCGCTGTTCAGTATTGAGCCTAAATTCTGTATGCTTTTCTAAATTGAGCAAGTTATCTTCAAGCGAAGAGATTTGCTCGTGTAGGTTATTAGCGGTTATTTTATTGTAAGTGGATAAAAAATCGGTCGATACAGGGAATGTAACGATAGCAGAAAATGCTTCTTTGCGTCCTTTCAATGGCTGAACATATTTAAAATATTTACTGAAAAAATTATAATACCAGTGAGCCGACCTTACAGTGCAGTGAGCGTTTTCGCCATTAGGAAGGCTTAGATGAGCAAGAGTATGATGCAAAATAAAGAAAGAAATCTGTGATATATTTGATATTTTTTGTATAATTTTCTCAAGATAATCTTCTGGGATATGCGCTAATACATTTGTGCAAATGACCAAATCTGCCCTATCAAGGTATAATATGTCTCTTCCAGGTATGGCAGGATCGTATGCATAAAATGCAATAAGCGGAAATTCCGCAGCCAGTTCTTTTGTCAAAACTGCTTTTCCGCATCCAAAATCAAGAACTGTTTTCGGTTTAATTTCATGAAGGACAAGTCGTAACTCGTCAAGATAATTGGAAGAGCCTACCTCATAGTCAATTGAGCTGTTATGTGAAATTCTGTGTTGCTCAATATAGTCAGTCATTTCAATATGATTCCTTTATCAGCTTATATTCATAATCATCGCAATACCCATCATTTGGATAGCAATCACCTTTACATAATTCCGGTTTATTTCCAAACATAAGGGATTCGATAAATCTCATTCTGGATGGGGAACGATAAATCTCCTCCAAGCTGTCTTTTTTCAAATTTCCCCATAAGATTGCGCCATTATAGTCATAAACACAAGGATACACGTTTAAATCCCAACTGACAAAAATATGCGAGCGCCTATTCCCCCAACATACCGAACAAGGGAGCATCTTCGAATTTGAAGCAAGTTGAAAATTCTCGCTTCCGCATTTATGTGATGGTTGCATGCCGATATTTTTTTCATCAATTTCAATGGAAATAAGGTATTTCCGAAATCGATTGCGGAGCTCTTGATGTTCAGACTGTGTTATGCATAACAACTCATTATCCTCAAACTCATTGAGTTGCACATGTAATTTAAACCGGTATTTCTTTTGAAATGAAGCAAGGACTTTCAAATTATCTACCATAATATCATAACGATCTACGCCGTGAGCAGTCTTATATGTTTCTTTGTCATATCCATATGTTGAGACGATAATTTTCCCTAGGCCATTCTCAACAAGCGATTCAAACCAAGATTCACTCTTAGAATAACTAAGCGTTGTAAATATGCAAGGTGTAAAATTCTGTTTTCTGCTTGTAATCAGCCTTATTCGCTCAGGCAAATCATTACACAAAAGTGTTTCTCCATGTCCATGCAAATGAACATCAAGTTCATAATTTATATATGAGAACTTATCCATCAGAAGAGATAAATCTTCTATCGGCATGATGCCAAGGCTTCTTGTCATGTTTTTTCGAGGACATATAGACCAATTGAAACCACAATGATTTGTCATTTCAAGATGCAATTGGCTAAATTTTGGTACGTCCCAGATACGCAAGGTATCGCAAAGCTTTCTGACTTGTTTTTTTGATATCGTTATAGGTTTATTAAGGTTTTTTGATGTTTGATATATGACATGCTCTATGATTTCATCTAAATCCTCATGCAGCATTGCGTTTTCTGAAAGTAGCGGTTTGTTTTTGAGAAATTTTTTGAATTGTTGGTCCAATGCATACCTGCATTCTTCTTTTGCTATATCATTTTTTAATTCAAAAATTTCTCTAATATTAGGCGTGTATTCTTTGATAACCCGTGGGAAGAATTTTTCGATTTCAAGATCAAAATCAGCATTAAAATCAATATGGAATGCTGGGATATTGTATAGGTGGCTCATTGTAAGCAAACCACCAGATGAAAAGGATACAACCGCAACAACGTCAAAATCATAAATTTCTGAAGGGAGTATATTGTCTAAAAAATATAGATGCGATGGTGGGAACACATCTTTCAATAAAGATTGAATTTCGATTGTATGACGAGGATGAACCTTAAATATAAGTTTATATCCACGATCAATCAAACGCCTCATGCTTTCTTTATATAAAGAAACAGCACGTTCAGACCCAAAATTCAAAAAGAGATTATATTGACTCAGAAATAATATTACTTTATCTGACTTTGAAAAGGGTATATGAATTGGGGAGCGAAGCGATATATCAGAAGCAATTTTTCTAAAAATATTTTTATCTAGCTTTTTTATATTTATGTTTTTGTCATTTATGAAGTCGAATTTATCATGCATCAACAGGAAAAGTGCCCCCGCAACAGATGGGTCATCATAATACTTAATATATGAGGTTAACCCTTCCTCAATGAAAAAATACTTTGCCCGCTTGAACTTTCCTTGGATTGCATGGTGAACAAAATAATGGGATATGGTGTAAACTTCATCAACCTCGTCAAATAGAATATGCTTGTTCAAGGTGCTGAAGTCATAATTCGTTGGCATGATTTCTGAGAACCCTCTGCCAATGGCCAACTCCTTGTGATATTTATAGAAAGAGTTATTTCCCGGCTCGTCCGATATCAGGAGAACATCGTCCGCATCTTCGGGAAATTGTTCTCTAAGTGTGAAAATGTTAAGCAATGAAAAGAGCCCACTTGAGACAAATACACGTTTTTTGCGTTTTTGTATGGCTGCTTCATTCTCTTTGCGTTCCATAACTCATTTCCTATTAAGACTGAGATATTCTAAATGCTCCTAAATAAGATGCATAACACAAGAAAGACCTAGCGTTATATTTATTCGGAGAGAATGGCTGATTGCATGACATTGTGACGATAACGTCTCCTCTTTGCAGATAAAAACCGGCGCACCTTCGGCAGTCTGAATTTCTGGAAGCCGGGCTATATGAGAGCAAGGCGGAAAGTTCGTGTTGCTCAAGCTGTTGGGTCAGAAGGTTAAAAAGGGGCCTGCCCTCATGTTGGACTGAGCCGAGGAATTGGTAGGCTTGCATAATCAGAAAAAGTTTCGGAAAATATTGACGTAAACCGCCCATGTCCGCTTGGACAACAACCCAGAACAGGGCACGAAGGCGATGAAATATTCGCCTTCACGTGTCACCTTTTCGGTTGCCACGGCCGAGCAGTCTGCGTAGCAATCGACCCAAAAAACGCAGAGGTTTTGTCAGATACCAAGAACGCGACGTCAAGACGACATTGAGTTGTGCGCTGGTTTTGTTAAGACAGTGTTCTGTTTCTGCGAGACGGTGTTCTGTTTCTGCAAGACGGTGTGCTGTTTCTGCGAGGCGATGTTCTGTTTCCGTAAGACGATGTGTTATTGCCGCTTTCTGGTTTTTAACAAGTTGATGCTTTGCAAGATCAACAATGTTATCCAGACCTTCTTTCAATTTTTTATTATCAGAAAGCAAAGGTTTCTCAGACATGAACTTATTAAACACTTCGCACAAAATTTTCTGACATTCATTTTTTGCTTTGTCTGCAGCATTTCCCAAAAGAATTTCAAAGCTTGGTGTATATTCCCTGATAACTCGCGGGAAGAATTTTTCGAGTTCAAGATTAAAATCAGCGTCAAAATCGATATGGAATGCGGGGAGGTCGTATAGGTGGCTCATTGTAAGCAAACCGCCGGATGAAAAGGATACAACCGCAACAACGTCAAAGTCATAAATTTCTGAAGGGAGGATATTATCTAAAAAATACAAATGCGATGGTGGAAATGTATCTCGTAATAAGGCTTGAATTTCTAGGGCATGACGGGGATGAACCTTAAATATAAGTTTATATCCACGATCGATCAAACGTCGCATGCTTTCTTTATATAGAGAAGCGGCTCGTTCAGAACCAAGGCCTAAAAACAAAATATATTGACTCAAAAATAATATTACTTTGTCTGTCTTTGAAAAAGGTATGTGAATTGGATAGCAACACGACATATCAGAAGCAATTTTCAAGAAAATATCTTTATCTAGCTTTTTTATGTCGATATCATTGTCGTTGATGAAGCCAAATTTGTCGTGCATTAATTGGAAAAATGCCCCTTTTATTGACTTGTCGTTGTAATATTTTATGTATGACGTCAACCCTGCTTCATGGAAAAAATACTTCGCATTCCGAAATTTATCTCTAACTTCTGGATATACACGAACGTTTGAGGTGGTATATACCTCGTCAATTTCTTCAAAATCAATATGCCCCCTTAACTCATCAATTTGAAAATTGGTTGGAAAGATCCTGGCAAAATTTCCTTTTTCCGCCAATTTTAGTTGACTATCAAAAAACAACTCACTTCCCGGTTCATTTGGCAATAAAAGAACATCTTCAGCATCCTCAGGAAATTGTTCCCTAAGGGTAAAAATGTTGAGCAATGAAAAGAGTCCGCCTGAGATAAATAAACGTTTTTTGCGTTTTTGTATGGCTGCTTCATTCATCTTCACGCTGTCAGACAGAGATGGATTGTTGTCTTTGTTGGTGTGTGGTGCGCACAGGCTAAGCAGCTTATCTCCGGACTTTATTTGCATGTCTATGAATCGTTTGGACAACGCTTGGGTTTCCTGTTCTTGATTTATTAAAGGGCTCATTTTGGAATAATTGCTGAGGTCAACGGCAAGTCGCTCAACTTCCCGCTGCTCTCCCATCTCATCCTTCTCCTCCACCCCAAGGCAACGAAAGGTGTCGAGCGGCATTTCTTCAGATACTCGTAGAAAAAGGTTTTCATAATAGTCTCGGTTTGAAATGGCCCAGGCTTCCGCCTCTTTTAAATCCTGAAACGAAGTGACCACCGGAATTTTGGGGCCATATTGTTTCAAGAACCCATCAATTTTCCAGGTGTTTGAAGGAAGAGCGACAAAAGGGACTTTCGCTTTTATGGCAAAACAGACCCCATGGTGTCTAGCGGTATGAAATACTGCCGCAGTAGACAATGTTGCGGGCCCCTTGCTCCATGTCCTGGCCGCATCAGCCCGCGCAAACGGCAAGAAAAAAACGTTTTCATGGTGTTCCGAGGCACGTTTTTTGATGGTTTCGCCGACATCGCTCGTTCGAAAGGGATGCCAATCTGTCAATACAACCTTTCCAGAGAGGTCGGCGAGTTTGTCATTTGTGAATGATGCAGCGTAGCTGGAGTCAAGAACAAGTCTTGCCGACAACCCTCTCGATTTTGCATATTCGAGCGAATAGATGTCTCTCACAGTAAAATCGTCCAATTTCGCGATGACGTCTTCATGAGATTCACTGTCCTGATAAACGGCATTCACCAACAACGTGATTTTTCCCAATCGCTGAGCAGCACCAAGTGCGGCCAGCCACGCGAGTCCGTTGGTGTGATGTAGGGTGCCTTCACCGTTCAGGACAACTGCATCAACACCCTCTATGCGCTGCCGAAAACTGTCATCGCGTAGCAGATGATCGACGGAGGAAGGTTCCCACGGTTTCGAAATGCCGTGGTTCCAGCCGATAAAGAAACGTTCGGCCACTTCGTGTCCTGCGCGGCCCAACATTCGAGCATGTGCATCCGATACGGCGTTGCAGCCCCAATGTGCCTCCGCCGCCGTATCGTTAAGTAGGGCTATTCTCATGTCGAACTCTTTCACAGTGGTTGGAAATATCCGGGAGGTGTTTCTGTGGAAGGCCCCCAAAGAAACATCGCCCGGATTCGACTAGAGGATTCAAGGTGTATCCAGCCGTCTTTTCAATGCATGGCAAATATCCAAGCCAGCCGTTCTGGCGAGCTGTTCGAAGCTTTTGCTTGGCATCGCACCCATCAACTTGTGAGCCGAAATTTTTGCGAACAAGCCTTTCTGCTATAGCTAGACAAATGGGCAAGGTAGGATCTTGATTGTTTTTTTTCAACAGAACAAACATCCCCACGTTCTCCTATCTCCTATTGGGTGAAATACGTGTGGTCCAGGCTCGCTCATTTAGCAGAAGGCTCCCAAGCCGTCACCCCTTATTGCCTTAGCATATGGCCTCTCGGGCCGAGGTTGCTCCCGCGGGTTTTGGGGGACCTCCGTCAATATATCCACATGATTTGACACACCGCCCTCACCCAAAACAAGTCTGCACATAATGAAATTTATCGTGTTTTTGAAGCCTCTCTGGTCTAAAGGCAACTTGAGTTTTCTAACTTCAACACTTTCTTTGTGGAATACCTAACATGAAAAAAGCACTGATTACGGGCATAACCGGCCAGGACGGCGCCTATTTGGCGCGGTTGTTGCTTGCCAAGGGCTATGAGGTCCACGGCATGAAACGCCGCTCCTCGCTCTTCAATACCCAGCGCCTAGACGACATTTACCAGGGTGCGCATGTCAAGGATAAACGCTTTTTTCTGCATTATGGCGATTTGACGGACAGCACGAATATCATCCGCCTGGTGCAGGAAATTCAGCCCGACGAAATATATAACCTCGGCGCTCAAAGCCATGTGCGGGTTTCCTTCGAGTTGCCGGAATACACGGCCGATGTCGATGGCCTTGGCACTTTGCGCGTTTTGGAAGCCGTCCGCCTCCTGGGCTTGGAAAAGAAAACCCGTGTCTACCAGGCCTCTACCTCTGAGCTATATGGCCTTGTACAGGAAGTGCCCCAAAAAGAAACTACCCCGTTCTATCCCCGCTCCCCCTATGCCTGCGCTAAACTCTATGGCTATTGGGTTACGGTTAACTACCGTGAGGCCTATGGCATATATGCCTGTAACGGTATCCTCTTCAACCACGAATCCCCCCTGCGGGGCGAAACCTTTGTTACACGCAAAATCACCCGTGCCCTTCCGCGCATCGTCCTGGGTTTGGATGATTGTCTTTATATGGGCAATTTGAGCGTCCTACGCGACTGGGGCCATGCCCAGGACTATGTGGAGATGATGTGGCTGATGCTCCAACAGGACAAGCCTGAGGATTATGTCATCGCCACGGGAGAACAGCATTCGGTGCGTGAATTCATTGAACTGGCAGCATCTACCTTGGGTTTGACGCTTGCTTGGGAAGGTGAGGGGGTGAATGAAGTGGGAAGGGTGGTTGTTTTTGACCAGCGCCCCTTAATTGATTTGATAGAACGCCAGGCCGCCGGAGAAGAGAGTGCAACCCATAAGGCTTTTTTCAACAATATTCTTGCCAAGTTGAACAACAATCCTGCTCTGCGGCCCGGTTCGGTCATTGTGCGTGTAGATTCTCGTTATTTCAGGCCCACAGAAGTGGAAACCCTGCTTGGTGATGCGGCAAAGGCTCGCGAAAAGTTGGGTTGGCAGCCCCAAACCCCATTTGTTGATTTGGTGCGTGAAATGGTGGAGGAAGATTTTGCTGGCGCTCGGCGTGACAGCCTGTGCCTGCAGACAGGTTTTGCCGTGCATGAAACGAAGGAATGACCATGCAGGACGCACGCATAACCAAGCATGCATTGATTTTCGGTGTTTCCGGTCAGGATGGCGCCTATCTCGCGCGTTTTTTGCTGGACAAGGGCTATAGGGTTTTTGGTGCGTCACGCGATACGCAGTTCGCTTCATTCGCCAATTTGCGTGCATTGGGCATTCAGGATGCTGTGCAGACTTTGTCGGCCAACCCGGCTGATTTCCGCAGCGTCCTTGTTGCCATTACCAAGGCGCAGCCGCATGAAATATACAACCTCTCCGGGCAAAGCTCGGTAGGGCTTTCTTTTGAGCAGCCGGTGGACACTTTTTCCAGCATAGGCACAGCCAACCTGACGCTGCTTGAGGCCATTCGCTTTCTGGGGGGGAAAATCCGCTATTACAATGCTGGCTCCAGTGAGTGTTTTGGCAACACGTTGGAGCCGGCGACTGAGACAACACCTTTCCATCCTCTTAGTCCCTATGCCGTGGGCAAAGCCGCCGCTTTCTGGCAGGTAGCCAACTACCGTGAGGCCTATGGCCTCTTTGCTTGCTCCGGAATCCTGTTCAGTCATGAATCCCCCTTGCGTTCAGAACGCTTCGTCACACAAAAAATAGTACGCACCGCATGTCGTATTGCTGCTGGTGCAAGGGAGACGCTGATTCTTGGCAATATGGACATTGTTCGTGACTGGGGTTGGGCGCCTGAATATGTGGAAGCCATGTGGGCCATGCTGCAGAGCGAAATTGCGGATGATTATATTATCGCCACCGGCCGCACCTGTTCTTTGAGGGAATTTACGGCCACTGTCTTCAAATGTTGCGGCCTTAACTGGGAAGAGCATGTCCAACAAAACAGAGCTGCAATGCGTCCTTCGGATATTGCCATAAGCAGCGCAAACCCGGAGAAGGCCGCCCGCCTCCTGCGTTGGCGAGCGAAACATGCGGCGGAAGATGTTGCTCGCCTGTTGGTTGAGGCGGAGCAGAGCAGGTGAGGGTGGCCTGCCTGAACATGTTGAGCTAAAAACGCTTTTATCGCCGGAGAGCAACATGACAGAGCCCAAGCTTGTTTGTCCAAATTGCAAGACAGAGATTCGTCTCACGGAGTCTTTGGCTGCTCCGCTGGTTGCTGCCACGCGGCAGCAATTTGAAGCAAAGTTGGCCAAGCAAGAAAAAGATATTTTATTGCGTGAAGAAAACATTCTCGAAAAAGAAAAACAAATAGCGAAGGCCAAGCACAGCATAGAGGAGCAGGTGCTTTCGCGTCTGAAGGAAGAGCGCACGCAGCTGGTGGCTGAAGAGTCTGAGAAAGCCAAACGCGTTTGGGCTGCGGAGTTTGAGAAGAAGGCGCAGGAGTTGGTGGAGGTGCAGACGGTATTGAAAGTGCAGAATGAGAAGTTGACTGAGGCGCAAAAGACGCAAGCGGAATTCATGAAAAAGCAAAGGGAGCTGGACGATGCCAAAAGGGAAGTCGAGCTGACCATTGAGAAACGTATTTCGGAGGAGTTAGAGAAAGTACGTTTTTTAGCTCAAAAAGAATTAGAGGAGGGGTTTAGGCTAAAGGCGATGGAGCGGGAGCAACTCATCGTTTCCATGCAGAAGAAAATTGAAGAACTGAAGCAGAAAGCGGAGCAAGGCTCTCAGCAGTTGCAAGGCGAAGTCCAAGAGTTGGAGCTTGAAAAATGTCTCAAAGACGCGTTCCCCACGGATTCTATTCAACCTGTTCCCAAAGGCGAATGGGGTGGGGACCTGCTGCAATATGTCTACACTCAAAGTGGCCAGGCTTGTGGCCTCATTCTTTGGGAAGCGAAGCGCACGAAGAATTGGCATGAGACTTGGCTTTCAAAATTACGCGAAGACCAGCGTGCGGCGAAGGCCGAAGTTGCGGTGCTCATCAGCCAAGTCCTCCCGAAGGGCATGGACACATTTGATTTTATAGAAGGCATATGGGTTGCGAGTCCTCGCGTGGTGCTTCCATTGGCAACCAGCCTTCGTCATGCATTGCTTCAAGTTGGCATGGCCCAACAAGCTTCTGCAGGGAAACAGACGAAGACAGAAATGGTTTACCAATACCTCATGGGCTCTGGTTTTCGTCAACGCATAGAAGCCATTGTGGAAGCCTTTTCTCTGATGCAGGAGGATTTGGAAAAGGAGCGCAAAGCCATGATGAAGCAATGGGCCAAGCGGGAGATGCAAATTGGCAAGGTGGTTGAGGCGACGCTTGGAATGTATGGGGACTTGCAAGGGATAGCGGGCAAGTCCATGCAAGAAATTGAAGGCCTGGAATTTCCGGCTTTGGAGCAAGGCTCCTAGGCCACGTGGGGCATAGGGAAGTGGGGGGCGGTGGCGGGGAGGGAGCAGGCGCTTGTCGACCGTTTGTTACCCTCGTGTCATCAAAACGTAACAAAAGAGAGCATAGCTCAAAACTTAAGATGGCTCACATATTGGTCATAGAAGACGAAACGGATTTGCAAAGAATTCTGGAATTCAATTTGCGCCAAGCGGGCCACGAAGTTTCCTCTGCGCTTCGTGGTCGCCAAGGAATTCAACTTGCGCGAGAGAGGTCCCCGGAGTTTATCATTTTGGATTTGATGTTGCCGGACATTGCGGGAACGGAAGTTTGCAAAATTCTCAAGAAGGATGCTGCGACTCAATCCATTCCCATTCTGATGTTAACAGCGAAGGGTGAGGAGATTGACAGGATTCTCGGGTTTGAATTGGGGGCTGACGACTACCTCACAAAGCCATTCAGTGTCCGGGAGTTGTTGTTGCGCCTGGACGCCATTCTGAGGAGGGCCCGAGGGGAGGGTGTTGCCCCATTGCCCATTCGGTTTGGAAAGCTGTGCATAGAGCGGGAGGCGCACAGGGTTTTTGTGGATGGGAAGGAGGTTGAATTAACGGCGATTGAATTCAGGCTGTTGGTAACGCTTTATGAGCGCAAAAACCGTGTACAAAGTCGCACGTCGCTTTTGGATAATGTTTGGGGGATAGAGGCGGACATCACCACGAGGACTGTGGATACGCACGTCAAGCGCTTGCGTGAGAAAATTGGGCTGGCGGGGGACTATATTGAAACCATCCGCGGCGTTGGTTATCGTTTTGCAGAATTGCCCAAAGAGGATGATTTGTGAAGTTGGACATGCGTTCCAAGTTGTTTCTTGTTGTGGTTGCTGTGTTGGTGGTTTCGTTTCTTGTTGCAGACACCTATTTGTCCCGGGTGTTGGATGCGGATTTAACCGCTCGAATTCGAAATGACTTGCAGGTTCGCCTCAACTTCCTGGAAAAAGAAGCCTCGGCTTTTGAAGCAAGCTTTGATGAACAGACCCAGTGGAAGGCTCTTGCGGATGATTTGAGTGCTCGTGGAGAAGGCCGGGTAACCATTCTTCTGAAAGATGGGACCGTTCTCGGCGACTCTGGAATGGACATGAGCGAAATTGCGCATGCCCAAGCGCATGCCGACAGACCGGAAGTACAGCAAGCTTTTTCGGGTGGGCAAGGCTTTTCTGTCCGCTGGAGCAGCACGCTGAAGCAACGGATGATTTATATGGCAGTTCCGTTTCAGAGGGAGGGTGTTGTGGTGGGTGCCATTCGTTTTGCAAAACCGCTGACGGAAGTTGAGCTCGCTCTGAAAAATCTGCGCAACTCCATTTTGAGCGCCACAGGAATTGCTTTTCTGGTTTCGGTTTTTTTGACGATTTTTTTGTCTTTTTGGATGTCGAAAAATGTCCGACGATTGACCAGCTCAGCGAGAAAAATGGCCTCAGGAGATTTGACTGAGCGCACGCACATAGAAGGCAGAGACGAGTTTGCGGAACTGGGCCGCGTGTTAAACCAACTTGCAAGTGAGCTTCAAAATGCGCTGGATGAGCTCAGGAAAGAGCGCGATTTGATGAACCGGGTTTTGGAAGGGATGCAGGAAGGTGTTTTGTTGCTTGGCAAGGATGGGCGCGTGGTGTTTGCAAACATGGCGTTGCGCAATTTGCTCCACTTGAGTGTGGATGTGACCGGAAAGTCCCAACTTGAGCTTATCCGCAACGCGACATTGAAGCGGATTATGGACGAGGCCAAGTTTTCAACAGAGCCGGTTTCCGCTGAATTTGAGGTCCATTCTCGGCGCTTGTTGGTCCATGCGTCCGCATTCAAAGGAGAGCCACAAGGAATGTTGGCTGTCTTCGTGGATGTGACAGACTTGCGTCGTCTTGAAACCTTGCGTCGAGATTTTGTTGCAAACGTTTCACACGAGCTTCGCACGCCCATTGCCGCTGTGCGTTCATCCGCAGAAACGCTGCGCAGAATTGTTGAAGTTCAACCGGAACTCTCGGATGAGTTTATTGGCATTATTGAGCGGAACACCGAGCGTTTGCATCAACTCGTGGAGGACTTGCTCGACTTCTCTCACATTGAGTCCAAAGAATTTAGACTGGCCCTGGAAGACGTTGATTTGGAAGACAGCATTTCGCAGACGCTGTCGATGTTTCAAAAACAAGCCGATGCCAAGAGCATGCGTTTTTCAAAAGCAATTCCAGAAAGCACGCCATTTGTTCGCGCAGACAGAAGAAGGTTGGAACAGGTGCTCTCCAACCTTTTGGACAATGCGATAAAATATGGCGCCGAAGACACGCCTGTGCACATTGGGGTTGAGGTGTTGCATGAATTTGTGCGCGTGTCGGTGAGGGATGCAGGTCAGGGTATTGAAGCCCAACATCTTCCTCGCTTGTTTGAGCGCTTCTATAGAGTGGATGCTGGGCGTTCGCGTGAAGTGGGAGGCACAGGGCTTGGTTTATCCATTGTCAAACACCTCGTAGAAGCCATGCATGGGTGGGTTTCCGTGGAGAGCACGCCGGGCAAGGGTTCCACGTTTCATTTCACCTTGCCGGTTGCGCAGAGTGTTGCCTGAAGTTTTGCCGCGAAGACTTTGCTTCCTCGTCACCTTACTGTCACATGCCAGAGCACATACATGTCCCGCTAGAAAAGCGAGGAATGTATGCAAAAATGGAAGAACCTGATTCGAAGTGTGGCGATGTTTGTTTTCTGTGGCGCCCTAATGGCCAGCGCTCAAAACGAGGGTGGGCAAAAAGTTTCAGAAGAGACTTCAGAACAAACTTTAGAAGAAACTCTAGAAGCAAATTTGCCCGCGGAGGAGGCAGAAACACCGTCTCAACCGCCGGTTGAAACCCCACCACCGACGCCCACTCCTGCGCCCGTGGCTGTTTCGGACAAACCAGACCCCAAACAATTGGGTGTCGGCACAGAAGGTTTTTTCCGTCCGGGCATTTTATTGCAAGGTTGGTTTGTTGCGCAACGCGCAGAGGAGACGTCAACAACGTTTCGTCTGCGCCGTGCTGAGCTTCATGCCAAAGGGGATATTGTCCCTGGTCTCATCAGTTATGCAGCGATGATAGACCCAGCAAAACTGCTGGAATTTAAAGATACCACTGTAAACGTAAAAGGCGCCGATGGTTCGTCCGTGACGGTGAAGCAGCCTGGCAGCTCCGCTGTTTCCATTCTTCAGGACTTTTTTATTACGGTGAAGAGCCCCTATGTCGATATTTCACTTGGGCAGTTTAAAATTCCGGTGAGTTGGGAAGGCTACAATTCCTCTTCGAGAATTCTCTTCCCGGAGCGCGCCATGGTTTCAAGAGAATTTGGCGACAAGAGAGATTTGGGAATAAGGTTTTCAAAAAACTTTAAATACTTTGGTTATTCAGCGGGAGTTTTCAATGGTGCAGGCCAAAATGTTTTGGACGTCGACAACGCCAAAGACATTGCCGTGAGGCTGGAAGCTTATCCTGTCCAGGGACTTGTGATTGCAGGCGTTGCCTATATGACGCTTGGCTCCCGCAAGACAAACGCCAAAGACAGATATGAGGTGGACGTGCGCTATGAAAACGGTCCATTCTTGTTTCAAGCGGAATACATTCGTGCGCATGACGTGAAGAATTCGGCTCCATCCGTGAATGGACAGGGATTTTATGGCGCCATTGCCTGGACATTTTTGGATGTTTTGCAGCCTTGTTTCCGCATCGGCTATATGGACCCGAACGTTCAGCTGAAGACGGCTGCAGGGGGAAAAGACCGCTCCTGGCAATATGACGTGGGACTCAACTATTATTTGCGCAAGCACGAGGTGAAGTTTCAGCTCGCCTATGGCCGAGTGCAATACAGAGAACTCAAGCCAAGCAATGAATTTATTCTCGCGGGGCAGGTTGCGTTTTGACAGAGGGCCGCAAGCTCTTTTGCGGCTGTCATCAAAATGTCACACGCCTGAAATAAGCCATGTTTGAAAGGAACAAAACAATGCGGACGATGCAGAAAGTGGGTTGCATTGCGGTTGCCGTGCTTGGGGTTTCCATGGGGTGCAAACCCTCGGACACGACGGTTGACAAGACAAGCGACACTTCGAAAATTTTGACGCAGAATGAAAAGACCATAGAAATTCAGGGGGCGGGAGCATCCTTCCCCTATCCTCTCTATTCCAAGTGGATGGCCGAATACCAAAAGGTGGACCCACGTATTCGCGTCAACTACCAATCCATTGGTTCAGGTGGAGGGATTCGGCAGATTACGGAGAAAATCATCGACTTTGGTGGAAGCGATGCCCCGATGACGAATGAGGAGCTTGCCAAAGCTTCGGGAAAAATTCTTCACATTCCAACAACGCTTGGAGCTGTGGTTGTCGCATATAACCTGGCGGAGGTTTCCAGTTTGAAGCTTTCTTCCGAGGTGATGGCGAAGATTTTTCTTGGGGAGATTCAAAAATGGAACGACGCTGCCATTGCTAAGCTGAATGACGGTGTGACATTGCCCAATCAGCCCATTTCTGTTGTCTACAGAACAGATGGCAGTGGAACGACGGCCGTGTTTACAGAATACCTTTCGAAGACGAACGCCTCTTGGAAAGAGAAAGTGGGCGCCGGAAAGAGTGTGAAATTCCCCGTTGGCCTGGGTGCAAAAGGCAACGAAGGTGTTTCTGGGCAGATGAAAATGACGCCTGGGAGCATTGGCTATATTGAGTTGGCATATGCCAAACAGTCAGGACTTGCCTATGCTTTGGTGCAGAATGCCCAGAAGCAGTTTGTCGAGCCTTCGCTTGAAAGCATAAGTGCTGCGGCAGAAAACGTGGTTGCCCAAATACCTGAGGATTTGAGAGTGTCCATTGTGGATGCTCCAGGAGAGCTGAGCTACCCCATTTCTTCTTTTACTTATGTCCTGGTTTATGAAGAGCAGGCTGACGCAACTCAAGGCGTGGAGCTTGCCAAATTCTTATGGTGGGCCGTTCATGATGGCCAGAAGTTTGGTGCAGCTCTCCACTATGCGCCGCTGCCCATTCAAGTCGTGACAAAAATAGAAGCGAAACTTCGCGAAATGCACTCAGGCAAACAGGTGTTGCTGATGACGAAGAGCTGAAAAAGACATGCATCAAACTCGTATTAATCATTCTAAAGAAGTGCCGAAGCTGGAACTCGGCGAGCACCACGGCAAGGGCGGCAGGAATTTTGGGGATGGGGTTTTCAAGTGGATGAGCGCTGTGTTTGCAGCTTCGGCTGTCTTTTTGCTCGCTGCGATGGTGATTCAGATGACACGTGCGTCTGCATTGTCCATTCAGCGTTTTGGTTTTGGTTTCCTTGTGGAAAGAGATTGGAATCCCGTCCAGGAAATATTTGGTGCATTCCCATTTGTTTTTGGAACAGTGGTTTCTTCCGTCATCGCTTTGTTGCTGGTGATTCCCATTGCCTTGGGGGTAGCCATTTTTCTTTCAGAGCTTGCACCGGGTTGGCTGACAAAACCTTTGAGTCTTCTTGTCGAGTTGTTGGCTGCCATTCCAAGCATTGTCTATGGGTTGTGGGGCATGTTTGTATTGGCCCCATGGCTTCTTAAAACCGTCTATCCCATTTTAACGCAAACACTCGGCTTCCTTCCTCTCTTCCAGGGGGTGCCTCAAGGGAATGGGCGTGGGATGCTTGCCGCAGGCATTGTCCTTGCCATTATGATTTTGCCAACCGTTGCTTCTGTGAGCAGGGATGTGATGGCTTCGGTCCCCAAAGGCTATCGCGAAGGGGTGCTTGCTTTGGGAGCAACGCGTTGGGAAACCATACGTGTTGCGGTGTTGCCGAATGTGGTTTCAGGCATTGTTGGAGCCATTGTTTTGGGGTTTGGTCGGGCGTTGGGGGAGACGATGGCTGTGACGATGTTGATTGGAAACCGCGCTGAAATTTCTGCTTCGTTGTTTGCACCGGCAGCAACCATAGCGAGCATGATTGCCAATGACTATTCTGGGGCTTCTGATGAACTCTACCTGTCTGTTTTGGCAGAGCTGGGGCTTGTCCTGTTTGCCGTCACGCTGATTCTCAACATTGCTTCCAAGCTGCTGGTTTGGCGTGTTGGGCGCATACCGGGTGCTGAACGGAGTTTGTGAAATGGGAGTCTACCAACGGCGAAAATTTGTTGATGGGGTGATGCGTTCATGGTGCATTCTTGCAACATTGTTTGCGGTCATTCCGTTGTTCAGTTTGCTTGCCTATGTTTTGCTTAAGGGCGTTGGGGGGTTAAATTGGAGTTTTTTCATAGAGCTTCCAAAACCCGTAGGGGAGTTGGGTGGGGGTATTGGCAATGCACTTTTAGGAAGTTTTGTACTTTTAGCCATAGCGAGCATATTTGGAATTCCAGTGGGGGTATTTGCAGGCGTCTACCTTTCTGAATTTGGCGCCAATCCTTTTGGGAAGCTGGTGCGTTTCTGTGCGGACGTCATGTCCGGAGTTCCCTCCATTCTCATCGGCATTTTTGTCTACACCTTGGTTGTATTGCCCATGCGCAGCCCTTCTGCTTTTGCAGGCGGCATCGCCCTGGGTATTTTGATGTTGCCAACCATTATTCGGACGACAGAAGAATTGATAAAACTGGTTCCCAATTCCCTGCGGGAAGCCGGCCTCGCATTGGGGATGGCGAAGTGGCGTGTTATTTTGAGAGTGGTGTTGCCTGCGGGCATGTCCGGAATTGCTACAGGCGTCATGCTTGCCATAGCGAGGGCTTTTGGCGAGACGGCGCCGCTTTTGTTTACGGCGGGAAGCTATCCATTCTGGTCCGTCCATTTAAACAAACGCATCAGCTCTTTGCCCGTTCAAATTTATGAGTATGCAGGCTCTCCCTATGAAGAATGGCATCAGCAAGCGTGGGCGGCTGCGCTGGTCCTTGTGGTGATGGTTCTCATTTTAAATCTTGCTGCGAAGTTGCTTACAAGCTCACGGAGTCATGCACGATGATAACGGCAAAGCAAATGTTTCAGCTTAGGGACACGGGAGGAGCCGTGGCTATTTCCGAAGAAGAAGCGCCCTTAAGCAAAGAGAGGATACTGCGTAGCCAAGGGGAGGAGGTGGGGGCTTTGGGGAAGATGCAGGTTAAGGATTTGAGGGCATGGTTTGGGAAGACAGAAATTATTAAGGGCGTATCCCTATCTGTAGCCGACAAAAGGGTAACCGCCATTATAGGCCCCTCAGGTTGTGGAAAATCCACATTCATCCGGTGTCTCAACCGCATGCATGAGGTGGTGCCCAAGGCACATGTTGCGGGAAGAGTGTTGTTGGATGGTGTGGATATTTATGACAGGAAGATAGACCCGGTCAAAATTCGAAGCCGAGTCGGGATGGTTTTTCAAAGGCCAAACCCCTTTCCAACGATGTCGATTAGGGAGAATGTGCTGGCTGGTTTGAAACTCAACGGCGTGAAGGTTTCGCGTCCGGATGAGTTGGTGGAGCAGGTGTTGGAGCAGGCGGCCTTGTGGGGTGAGGTGAAGGACATCCTCAACCGTTCCGGAGCGAGTTTGTCCGGAGGACAGCAGCAGCGCCTTTGCATTGCGAGGGCCTTGGCGTTGAAGCCGGAAATATTGTTGATGGATGAGCCATGCTCTGCTTTGGACCCCATTGCAACCTCACGCATTGAGGAACTCATTCACAGCATTGGAAAAGTTTGCACCATTGTCATTGTAACGCACAACATGCAACAAGCCGCCCGAGTGTCTCAGTACACGGCGTTTTTTTATATGGGTGAGCTGGTGGAGTTCAATGACACCGACATTCTTTTCACGAAACCAGGCAACCAGAGAACGGAAGACTATATTACGGGCCGATTTGGATGAGGCATGTTGGCAATGATGACATTCAAGCATACAGCACAAGAATATGACGGTGAGCTTCGCAAAATCCGCGAGCAACTGCTTCTCATGGGGGCGAAGGTGGAGGAGATGATTGCCGGAGGCCTCCAAGCCTTGTTGAAAAGAGACAGCGAGTTGGCGCACCGGATGATGGAGTTGGACAGCGAGGTGAACAAGCTGGAAATAGACATTGACGAGCTCTGTTTGAGGGTTTTGGCGAAGCGACAACCCGTTGCCTCCGACTTGCGCGCCATCACCACGGTGATGAAGATGGTGACCGACATTGAGCGCATTGGAGATTTGGGCGTCAACATTTGCGAGCGGGTGATTGAGTTGAACATGGTGCCTTCCCTCAAGCCCTATGTGGATTTGCAGCACATGGCGGAGATTGCGCAAGGGATGACGCGCAGCGCTCTGGATGCTTTTGTCAGCCGCGATGCGGAGCAGGCGAGGCAAGTTATTGAACAGGACCAATCTCTGGATTTCTATTATGGGCAAATTTTCCGGGAGATGCTGACTTATATGATGGAGGATGTCCGAAACATTTATAGGGCGACGAAGATTCAATCGGTCTCGAAATACCTTGAGCGCATAGGCGACCATGCCACGAATTTGGCGGAGATGGTGGTATTCATGGTGAAGGCGACGGACATTCGACACCTTGGGCGTCTTGGAAATGCCAACGAGCCGCGCCTTCCGCGAGGGATTTTGTTTGTTTGTGTTGAAAACGCCATACAAAGCCAAATGGCGGAGGGTTTGGCGCGCAAGTTGTTGCCGTCTTCTGTACGCATTTGGAGTGCGGGGTTGACTCCGGGCAAGCAAGTCCATCCACTGGCGATTCGGGTGATGAAAGAGATAGGCGTTGACATTTCTGCCCAGCGACCCAAAGGGTTTGCGGACATAGCAATGGGGGACATAGACACGTTTATAAGGTTATGCTCCAAAGACGAGTGTTCTGTCCCCGCGAACATTTTGCACAGGCTTGCTTGGCCACTGATGAACCCGGCAAGCATGGGAGGCTCTGAAGAAGAGAAACTTTCTGCCTTTCGCAACATTCGCGATGAGCTGCGCAAGCAAATAGAAACGCTCACTTCACTCTAGGGTGGTTTTATGTTGCTGTGAGCCGTTGCGGTACACAGGTGGAGTTTTGGAGGCTTGCGAGCTGGGGGTGAGGAGGTTTCTGCCAGCAGAAACCCCCTCACCCCCGTCCAATCACCCATGGAAGCGTCTGGTTGTACTCACCTCAGCCGGAAACCGGTCTGGAGATTTCAAGGCAGAGAAGAAGAAGGGGGCTATTCAGAGGAAAAATATAGGAACACAAGGGAGGGAGCCCTTGGGGAGGTTTTATTGCTAAGAATGCTTGCAGCGCTTTTGGTTTTAGCGGCAAAAGGTATCCATGGGCTTAAAGACGGCAGATAGCCATTTAAAGAAGAACCGAAGCTTACCGGCAACCGTTATAGGGCTTGGGTGGGTCAGTTTGCTGACGGACGTTTCGAGCGAGGCCATTTTCCCTCTGCTGCCCATATTCCTGACAACGCTTGGCGCGACAAATGCGTTTATTGGGTTGGTGGAAGGCGCGGCGGATTTGGTGGCAAATGTTTTGAAATATTTCACGGGTGTTGTTGCAGACAGACGGTCTCGCCTCAAGCCGCTCGTCCTCTTTGGCTATGGAGTTTCCACAGCCGTCCGCCCCCTGGTTGCTTTTGCTTTGGCGCCTTGGCATGTGCTTTTGGTTCGCGTTTTTGACAGGGTTGGCAAGGGTGTGAGGACAACGCCTCGGGATGCGTTGATTGCCGATGCCACGGCGCCTGCCATACGTGCACGGGCCTATGGTTTTCACCGAGCCATGGACCATTCGGGTGCGGCCCTGGGGACTTTGCTCAGCATGGTTTTGTTGTGGTTGCTGGGTGCGACGACGGCCGAGAGCGCCAGCGCGCAGCAGATGCGCACAGTGTTTTTGTGGGCGGCTGTGCCGGGTGTGCTTGCCATGTTGGTTTTGGTGTTGACGAGGGAGCCTCAAAGACAGCTTTTGCCTTCTGCCAAGGCCCAGGTGTCCTCTGCATTGCCGGCGCCTTTGAAGCGGGCACTTTTGCCCATCACCCTCTTTGCTTTTGCGAATGCCACGGACGCATTTATTCTCGTGAAGGCGGCGAAGTTGGGTGCTTCTCCCATGCTGCTTCCCCTGCTTTGGTTTGCCATACACCTGATGAAAGCAAGCACGGCAACGGCGGGCGGACGCCTTGCTGACCGTTATGGGAAGAGAAATATTTTGGCCTTGGGTTGGGTTGTCTATGCGCTCACCTGGTCGATGATGGGGTTTGCGCAGACGCTGCCATGGCTTTGGGGTTTTGCTGTTATTTATGGGGTGTCTTCCGGCCTTATGGAGGGGGCTGAAAAAGCACTCATTGCGGAGCTTGCCGACGGCAAAGCCAAAGGGAAAGCTTTTGGCGCCTATAACATGTTGATTGGGTTTGCTGCCCTGCTTGCGAGCACCACCTTTGGAATGGTTTGGGACAAGTTGGGTGGGGGGGTGGCTTTTGCAGGTTCCGGCGCGGTTGCTTTGGTTGCGGCCATTGTTTTGCTTGTGAGAATCCCCGCTCAACCCTCACGAAGGTTTTTGTTGGCGCCAACCAATTCTTCGACAAAGGTGGATTGAGGGTTTTTCGCAAGCTCCTCCCATGTGCCCATTTGCGTTATTTTTCCGGATTCCATAACAGCGATGCGTTGTCCAAGCAAACGTGCCTCCAGAGCGTCGTGCGTCACGACAATGCTTGGCACAGAGAGGTTTTTTAGTGTGCCAAGGAGGAATTCGCGTGTTGATTTTCGAGAACGAATGTCCAGAGCAGAAAGAGGTTCATCCAGAAGCAGGGCATGAGGTTTGAGAGACAAAGCCCGTGCAAGTGCAACGCGTTGTTTTTCTCCGCCGGACAACATGTGCGGTTTTTTGTCTGCCAAAGCCGACAGGCCAAAATTTTGAAGTGCGGCCTCCATCTCAAGAGATTTCTTTTGAGAAGAACGGCAACGCAACGCAAACGCCACATTCTCGCGGACACTCAAATGTGGAAACAAAGCATAGTCCTGAGGAACATAGCCGATGTTTCTGTCCTCTGTGGGGACGTGGATTTTCAGCGCAGTGTCCGCGACAAGGGTTTCACCCATTTGAATGTGGGCTTTTTTGCACTCAAGCGCGCCGAGAATCAGCAAGAGGAGCGTTGTTTTTCCAGCCCCATTGGGCCCCGCAAGCACCAGGGTTTCATTCCCTATGCCAAAGGCAACTTCAACCAGCAGAGGGCCGATTTGAGCAGAAATGTCTATGTGCAGTCCGCCCTGTTTTTTCATGGCATGCCGTCGAATTTTCTTTCTGCCTTTTTCATAAAAACACGCATCAGCAACAAAAGCGCAAAAGCGACAAGGACGAGAATAATGGAGATGGCTTGTGCGGCACGTATGTCGGATGTGAATGCCGTATAAATGGCCAATGGCAAAGTTTGGGTTTTACCTTCCAGGTTGCCGGCAAACATGAGCGTTGCTCCAAACTCGCCCAAAGCCCGAGACCAGCTGACGGCCGCTCCAGCGGCAAGCCCGGGCAGGGCAAGCGGGAGCGCAACACGAAAAAAAACGCTCCATGGCAAAGCCCCGAAAGTTTGCGCAACCACCACAAGCTTTGCGTCTATTCTCCGAAAAGCGCTGCTGGCGGATTGGATGAACAAAGGCGCAGACACAAACACTTGCGCCATAATGACGGCCGTTGTTGTGAAAGCCAATGAGTTGCCTGCAGGGTGCAGAAGAGCGCTCAACAAGCCACGGTTGCCGAATGCGAGCAACATGGCGATACCGGCAACAGAAGGTGGAATGACAAGAGGAAGTTGCAGCAGGGTTTCTATGAATTGAATGCCTTTTCGTTTGGATTGGGCAAGGGACCAAGCCAAAGGAGTCCCCAAGAAAACAACCACAAGGGTGGTGGTGGTGGTGGTGAGGAGGCTAAGTCGTAGGGCCGGCCAGACGAGGGGGTGTTGGAGGCCCAAGAGAAGCTCCCGCGGTGCAGAAGCCACAAACAAAGCCAAAACAGGAAAAACCAGGAATGCGGCCAACAAAAAACCGACAGCACGAAGGGTGAAATTTTCGAATTTGAGGCGCACGCTTCAATGTCCAATTGGGTGTTTCGTCTCCAGCGGCATAAACCCAGCGTCTTCTAATATGCTTTGGCCGGCCTCTGAAAGTACAAAATCCACCCATGCCTGTGCAAGTTGAGAATGGGAGGTGTTGCGGATGACGGCCATGGGATATTTTACCACCGGGTTGAGCTTGTCCGGAATTTCCACCACAGCCAGCTCCGGTGCGGACAAAGCATCCGTCCTATATACAAAACCTGCTTGTGCTTCGCCCAGACGCACTTTGGCAAGAATTTGTTTTGCGTTGAATTCTCTGGAAACCACTTTGGCCTCTATGCGTGTTTGAAACTCAGCGCCCATGCGGCCAAGCAGTTGAAGCGTATATTGGCCAATAGGCACTTCAGGCACACCCACAGCAATACGAGAAGCCGAGGGCAAGTCCGACAGCTTTTGAATGTGAGGAGCCGATTCTTTGGCCACCACAACAGCCAGCTTGTTTTGAGTGAAAATAACGGGAGGCAGGACATGCCCCTGCTGAGCAAGTTTGTCCATTTGCCGCAAGTCCGCAGAGGCAAATATGTCCGCGGATGCGCCGTGTTCTATTTGTGTCCGAAGCTCCTGAGTCCCGGAAAAATGGAATGTCAATTCGACGTTGGGGTGGGTGCTCCTGAATTGCTCGCCCATGGCGTTGAATGCCTCCCGCAGCGAAGCTGCCGCAAAAACAACCAGCTTGTCTTGTTGTGCGGAAGGTGTTGACTTCTGGCACGTACAGTTGCTTCCGATGAGCAATGCGGCACACAGAGTTATTTTGTAGAGACAGCCAACGAGCACGGAAGGGTTGCGCTTCATGGTTTCGAATGCGTCTTTTGAAAGGGGTGTGTTGACAAGGGGCGCTCTCAAGGCAAGTCAATGCGAAACAGTCGCCTTTGTCCCTCGGAGACGTGCATGCGCCGCTCCACGGGGGGGCCTTGGGGGCGCATCAGTCGAAGGAGGTATTCCCCCGGGGGGAGGGTTAGGGAAATAGGGGTATTATCCTGAGGTTTACCATTCAACCACAGCTGAGCGGGTATGGTAGAACCCTTATAGGTGCTGACCACCTTTAACTCCCCGAAGCCTTGGGGGAGCATAGGCTCCGGCAGAGGGGTGTTTTCATTCTCAAAAGAAGCCGCGTGTATTTTTTCTCCCCCAAAGGTTTTTTCGTCGGTATTTCCATGGGCGACTTTGTTGAGGGATTTAAAGGTTTTTTCGTTGGCATACCCGTGGGTATTTTTGTCTAGGGCTTTAAAGTTTTTTTCGCCGGTATTTCCATGGGCAACTTTGTCTATGGTTTTGTCCATGTTGGCAGCGGGTTTTTGGGCCAAAGTTTCTGAAGCTGCATGCTCCTGCGACAGGTTGGTTTTGGGAATACGTTTGGGGGACTCATTGAGGAAGGGGAAGGCTTGGGCCAAGTCCACCTCTGCATGAAAGTCGATGAGGACTTTGAGGTTGGCATAAAACTCTGAAGCGCTTTGGGGGCGCTCCGCTTTGTTTTTGGCGAGCCCGCAGGAAATTTCTCGGGCCACAGCCGAGTCGACTTGGGAAGACAGGCGCGAAGCATCCGGTGGCGGTTTGTGTTTGTGGGCGCGGAGGATTTCGAAAGGGTCCGTCCCAATAAAGGGGGGCCTTCCCACCAGCAACTCAAAAGTCATTGCGGCCAGGGCATAGACGTCGCTACGTTTGTCGACTTCGGTTTTCCCGCTGATTTGCTCCGGCGCCATATAATAGGGTGTCCCGACGAGTGTACCGGGTTTGGTAAGCCCAGGCTCCGACTTGTCGCGCGCAACCCCCAAGTCCAAAATGGTGACGCGCCCATTTCGGTTGACGAAGACGTTTTGCGGCTTAATGTCCCTGTGGACAAGCCCGTGGTGGTGAATGAAAGAAAGTCCCGCGGCCATTTGCCCCACAACGGCCAAAGCCTCCTCGCATGAAAGCTTGCCTTTTCGGCATTCGAGCACTTGCGCCAACGTCAGCCCGCGCAAGAAAGGCATGATGATATAGGGCTGTACGCCGTGGCGTCCCACGCCATAGAGGCGGACAATATTGGGGTGGCGTAGGGTGGTCATCAGGCGCGCCTCACGCTCAAAGCGCGCCAACACATTGGGCTTGTCACAGTGTTTGGCAGCCAGAAATTTGACGGCGATGCCGCGCTTTTTTTGCAAGTCCACCCCGCGAAAGACGACACCCATGGCGCCCTTGCCGATGTGCTCTACGAGCCGCCACCGCCCCTCAAGCACCAGGCCAGGAACAACGGCACAGAGGGCCGGCATTTTTTCATCCATCTGCTCCACCGTTTTTATACCTAGCACTTTCAATGGAGGATTGGCCACATTCCCTCCACCTTTCCCTCCCAATTCTCTTTCGTAGATGCCCAGGCATTTTCGGGCTTGTGCAAACGTCCAGAAACGTACCCCTCCCCAGTTTTTTATTGGCAGTTTTTCAAATTTAGACTCAGCATGGGGCTATGTTTCCTCCTCTGGCAGCCGTTGTTTTGTGTGCAGGCAAAGGAGAGCGCATGCACGCTCCCCTCCCCAAAGTACTCCACCCCCTGTTGGGTAAACCCCTGGCCTATTGGCCTTTGGCGCTTGCTGAAAAACTGGGCGCAGCGCCGCTGGTTGCCGTGGTTGGCCACCAACGCGAGCGCGTAGAAGAAAACCTGCGCGCCGTTTTGGACAAAGCCCCTTTGCATTTTGCCGTGCAAAAAGCGCAGCGCGGCACAGCCGACGCCGTACTGGCCGCTAAGGGGGTTTTAGCAGAGTTTAAAGGGGACATATTACTCATGGCAGGGGATACGGCCTTATTGGAGGAGGGCAGTTTAGGGAGGCTGTTAGCGTTACACCGCAAGGAGGGGGCCCTGCTGAGTTTTCTCACCAGCATGTTGGACAACCCGCACGGCTATGGCCGCATATGGCGCCAAGACGGCCGGGCGGTTGCGGTAATAGAGGAGAAGAACGCCACCGAAGCGCAGCGTGCCTTGCGCGAAGTGAATGTTGGCTGCTATGTGGTACAGTCCGCCTTTCTCTGGAAGGCCCTTGAAGCGCTTTCGCCCAACCCTTTGACGGGGGAGTTTTATTTAACCGACATAGTAGCGGCAGCGGCAAGGGGTGGGGGGGAGGGGGGGATAGAAACCCTCTGCATTCCCGAAGCCGAAGCCATGGGGGTCAACGACAAGGTGCAACTGGCCCAGGCGACGGACGGCATGCGCCGGCGTATACTCCACAGGCACATGCTGGCGGGGGTGACGTTGCTTTGCCCCCAAAGCACATGGATAGAGGCGGGGGTAGAAATAGGCCAGGGGTGTACCCTAGGCCCCCAAGTATTTATAGGGGGCAATAGCCGATTAGAAGAGGCTATAAAAATAGACCAAGGCAGCCATATAACGGACTGCCATATAGGCGCAGGCACGCACCTCAAGCCCTATTGCGTATTGGAGGGGGCGGTGGTGGGCCCGGGGTGTATGCTGGGCCCCTTCGCGCGGCTGCGTCCCGGCACGCGGCTGGAGGAAGCCGTGCACATAGGCAACTTCGTAGAAACCAAAAACGCCGTGCTTTCCAAGGGGGCCAAAGCCAACCACTTAAGCTATTTGGGGGACGTGGACATAGGGGAGGCCACGAATGTGGGGGCTGGAACCATTACGTGCAACTATGACGGGTTTGCCAAGCACCGCAGCCGCATAGGGAAGGGGGCATTTATAGGCTCCGACGTGCAGTTGGTTTCCCCCGTATGCATAGGGGACAACGCCTGGGTAGCGGCAGGCGCCACGGTGACGCAGGACGTGCCGGAGGGGGCCTTGGCGATTTCCCGCATACCGCAGCAAAACAAACTGGACTATGCGGGGCGTTTGAAAGAGAAGAAGCGGAAGCCCAAGCCCTAGCCCTAGGGTATAGGGCTAACCCCCCCCTAGTTGGAGGCCCCTATGAGTTTATTTGAGCACCACATGTTGAAGGAGATAATGGAGCAGCCGGCGGTATTGGCGGCATTGGTGGAGCGCAGCAAAGGTTTATTAGAGGGGGACGGTGGGGGCCTATTCAGCGGGGAGGGGGCCAGCTGTGAGCGTATTTTATTTTTAGCTTGCGGCACCAGCTACCATGCCAGCCTGGCGGGCAAGTGGATGATAGAGGCGCTGGCGGGGCTGCCCTGCCAAGTGGAATATGCCCATGAATACCGTATGAGCGCGCGGCTGCCGTTGGAGCATTGCCTGGCGGTAGGCCTCTCCCAGTCCGGGGAAACCCGTGACAGTTTGGAAGCCATGCAGAAGGCCCGGGAGGCGGGGGCGAGGACTTTGGCCATTTGCAACGTAGAGAATTCCACAGCCACGCGCCTGGCGCATGCGGCCTTTTTGTTGGGGGCGGGGCCGGAGAAAGCCATCGCCTCCACCAAGGTATTTGCAGCGCAATTTGCGGCGGTATTTTTGTTGGCCTTGCATTTGGGGGTGGTGCGTGGGCGCCTGCCCAGGGAATGGCTGGAAAAGCACCTGCAAGCCTTTGCCGCGCTTCCCGACAAAATGCGCCAGGTGTTGGAGGAGGGTGGTTTTGTACAGGAAATGGCTTTGGCCCTGCGGGAGGCGGGGCATTTGTTGGTGATAGGCAAGGGACCGGCCTACCCTATTGCCTTAGAGGGGGCGTTAAAATTAAAGGAGACGGCCTATTTACATGCGGAGGGGTTTGCAGGGGGGGAGTTTAGGCATGGCCCTATGGCCTTGGTAGAACCCCGCATACCCAGCCTTATGTTAATGCCTTCCCTACCCCAGGAGGGGTTTGAGTTAATGAAGGGTACGTTAGGGGAAATACGCAGGAGTGGGGGCCCCCTATGGGTATTGACGCAGAAGCCCCTAGAGCCCGGGGAGGGCATGCGGGTGCACACCCTGCCCGAGGCCGACCTATTTTTGTCGCCCTTGCTTTTCGTAGCCCCCTTACAACTGTTGGCCTACCGCCTGGCGTGCGGCCGCGGGCTGAATGTGGACAGCCCCCGTGCGCTGTGCAAGGCGGTAACGAGCGACCCCCAAGGAAGCCTATAAAAAAACCCGGATACCCAAAGGGCATCCGGGCGGGCGAGGAGTCGGGGGGAAGGCCTCCTTCAGCCCTTTGGAAACACGAAACGTGGGGCGTTCCTTCTGTTTCTATTTCTAGTCTGCGGGGGTGGCCTATGCATGAAAAAGAGCAAGTACCCCGCATTTTTTTTATAGCCCCCCCGTCCAACGAGGCAAAGAGGCCCTTGGCCCCCCCTGGGCGGCTGTAGAGAGTTCAACTCCCCCCCTCCCTCCAGAGGGGTTTAAGGTTGAATGGAGCTGCTGCGACACACGGGTGGAGATGTGGAAAGGTAGGGGCCAGCGAGCTGGGGCTAAGGGGGTTTCTGTCGGCATAAACCCCCTCCCCCCCTCCCATGGGGCATGGCTCATAAATGGTAACCGTATGTGGTGGCTCGTTCCCCCCCCTCCCATGGGGCATGGAGGTGTTTGAGGCACTTGCTTCAGCCTCCCCCCCCCTAGTCCAAGAAGAAGTGGAAGTCATAAATGATGTTAATAGGGCTAGGCTTACCGCCCTTTTTAGCCGGTTTAAATTTAAATTGGACAATGGCGTTTTGAGCGGCCTCATCGAGGCCATAGCCCACGCTGCGGAGGACTTTGACGCGGTTGACTTTTCCCTGGGCGTCGAGCCAGAGCCGCAGGCGCACGGTACCCTCAATGCCGGCCTTACGGGCCTCTTCCGGGTAGGGGAGTTTAAATTCCGAGAGGACGGAAGGCTGTTCATCCACCTCTGAGGGGAGGGCATAGGTTTCAGCCCTATAGGGTTTCACTTCTGTGGGGTTGGATGCGGGCCCCTGCATAGAGCCATAGGTGGTATTGCCGACGGGGGCCGAGAAGGTGCCCGCCTCCGTTGTAGAGGAGAGGGAGAGGCCGGCGACGATGGGGGGAGGGCTGTTGGTTTTGGGGGGCTCTGAGTTGGTGGGGGGAGGGAGGGCCTGTGGGGGGGGCTTAGCGGGGGGAGGTTTAGGGGCCGGGGGAGGTTTAGGGGTTGGGGGCAGGGGTTGGGGAGGCGTGGGTTTTTCCAGGGGGGTTGGAGGCGGGGGAGGTGGCGGCGCCGTATGAATAATTTCTATTTCCACAGGCCGGTGAGGGGTTATGGAAGGGGGGTGTGGCCCCAGCAGCCAAAGTCCGGCGAGGTGGATGCCCACAGAAAGCGGAACAAAAGCCAAGGCCCAGAAACGTCCTTTGGGGTTTTCGGAGAAAGGGCTTTGCATGGCATTTATTCGGAGGCGGCGGAGGCTTCCTTTTGGATGTTGAGTGCGAATTTAGCGATGCCTTCGCCCTTAACAATGTCAATAACGTGCATAACTCGGCCATAAGCGAGGGCCTGGTCAGCCGAGACAATGGCTCTGCTTTCTTTGTCTTTGAGGACGCTGTTGCGGATGTGTTGTTTCAAAGCGGGCTCATCCACCTGTGTACCGTCCAGGAAGAAATTCCCTTCCTTGTCGATGACGATGGAGATGAGGCCCTGAACGGTTTCGCCGGTATTGGCCGCTTTGGGCAAATCCACCTCCACGGTTTCCTTAATAATGAAGCTGGCCGTAACCATAAAAATAATGAGCAGCACCAAGACGACGTCCACCAGAGGCGTCACGTTAATGGCCACAATTTCATCGTCCATACCGTCGCCCTGCTGAATGCTCATGCCGTATTGCCTTCGGTAGTTTTAGTTTTTTCAGGTTTTTTTATAGCCGGGGTATTTTGGCCCATGCCGCCCAGCAGCAAGTGCGCCAAAGCCTGTGTACGCCCGACGCGGCTTTTCAAAGAGCGCATGAAGGCATTGAAAGCCACCACGGCCGGAATGGCCACGGCCAAGCCCACGGCGGTTGCGACCAGTGCTTCAGAGATGCCTGTCATGATGGTTTGTTGCATGTCGGCGCCTTGGACGTTTTGTTTGCCCAACTCATGAAAGGCCTTAATAATGCCCAGCACGGTGCCGAAGAGGCCGATGAAGGGCGCATTGGAGCCCAGGGTGCCCAGGAAGGAGAGGTAGCGCTCAAAGCCGATTTTGCCTTTGGCCAATGCGGCGGACATGTTTTCTTCGGCCGTTTTGGGGTTGGCCTCCACCATGGAAAGCCCGACGAGGAGCGTATTTGCCTCCAGTCCTTTTTGTCCTTTGAGGAGAGCCCGGGCCTTGTCCCATTGGGCGTTGGCGAGCAGAGAAAACAACTCGGATGTGCCGCGCAGCTTGCGCAGGGAATAGAAAGCGCCGCGCTCCAACATGACGGCGATGGAGGCAACGGACAAGCCCACCAAAAGCCAGAGCACCCATTCGACGCTGCCCAGCGTAGCCCCCAACAATGTCTGCGTCAGCCACCCCAAGTCTCCTGCGGAAACGAAGACGGCTGAACTTGGATTGAATATGTGCATACCGGCCGAGAGATTTCTTCCCTTTTTTCTAGATTGTCAAGGCTACAGCCTTCAAAGTGTGGGTTTTTGCCACAAGTTGTGCTCAATGCCACAAGGAGGCCCTACCTCTCCCCCAGAAGGCGCGTGGGCCAAACCCTCGGTGGAGCCATGCCTACAAAGCAAGCCTAAAAAAAAGGATTTTCCTTATTGAGGTGGACAACACGAAAATACCTTGCTTCCTCGGCAGCGGTGCATTTCTATTCAAGGCGTGGCTTTTGCGCATACTCCCATGTTGGATCCTCTCAACCTCAAAAACTTCCCTAAGGCCCTTTTGGCCGTCCTGTTGCTGGGCGCATGCCCCTGTGACAAGCCTGCCGCCCCTCCGCCGTTGCCCAAGTTGCCGGCCCATTGGCTTGCCCAAGTCAACGGCGAGGTGTTGCTGCTTGGAGACATGGAGCGTGAGTTGGCAGTGGGGGTTTGGGGTGAAGAAGAGGAGATGGCCAAGCCTTCCCTCTCCCCGGAGCTGTTGCTGGAAGAGCTCATCTACAAAACCCTTCTGCTCCAAGAAGCCAAGCGACAACAACTTTTTCCGAATGAAGCCCAGGTGAAACAACACATTCAAGTGCTGATGGCTGGTTTTCTGGAGCATATGGCCCAGGCCCAAGTGGACACTCAGGGTTTTCGCATGGCCCATTTAGAAAAAATAACGGCGGAACAAATGGCCATTGAGGCGCTGCTCTCCAAAGAAGTCTTCGAGCGTATTGCCATTACGGAAGAGGAATTGCGCAGCTTCTATGAAGACAACGCGGAGCTTTTCTTTGCTCCTGCAGAGATTGAAGCCAGCCAAATTGTGGTGAAAACACAACAAGAGGCCAACAAATTGCTGCGCCTTTTGAGAGCGGGGCGCTCTTTTGAGAAGTTGGCGCGGCAATATTCCATTGCCCCCGAAGCCGAAAATGGGGGGAAGCTGGGCCGTTTTGGGAAAAACGTCATGCCCTCGCCTTTGGATGAAACCCTGTTTTCCATGCGCGCCAACGAAGTATCCAATGCGATTCCTTCGCCTTTTGGGTGGCACCTCTTTTGGGTGCACAAAAAATTCCGCCCTCAACGCATCCCCTTTAACAAAGTCCGAAAGTCTATTGAAGCCAGGTTAATTTCAGAATACGGCACTCAAATGAAGGCGGATTTTTTGAAGAAGCTGAAAAGCCAGGCTCATATAGAAATCAACCATGCTTTGCTGGCTGCCACTTGGCCAAGCAAACGTGCTAGTGAGGAAACCCCATGAGAAAAGGTTTGTTGGGTTGTTTCCTCTTCTGCTTTGCCGCATTTGCAAGCAGCCGCGAGTTGGTTGACAGAGTCGCCGCCGTTGTCAACGGCGAAATTATCCCCTGGTCCGCCCTAGAGAAGCGCTTGCGCCAAGAAATTCCTTCGCCCCACCTTTTGGACGCGGAGAAATACCGTGCCGCACAAAAACTCATTCTCTCGTCGCTCATTGACGAAAAGTTGATGGACGCTCAAACAAAAGCACTGGCGCTTGAAACCACCAACGAGGAGCTCAACCTGGCTGTTGAAGACATTCTACGCCAAAACAACGTCAACTTGGAGCAGCTGGAGTCTCTTTTGGCACGTGAAGGTTTGACGCTTGTCGCCTACCGTGCACAGTTAAAAGCACAGTTGGGGCGCATGAAGTTGATTCGCGTCAAACTGCAAAGCAAAGTGAACGTTACAGATGAGGATGTGAAAGCGGCCTATGAGCGGTGGGCAAAGTCCGAAAGCAGCGAGGTGGAGCTTCATGCCAGGCATATACTCATTCGCCTCGACAGCAATGCAGACGCGCAGGCCACACAAGCTGCTTTGGCCAAGGCCCAAAACATGGTTTCTCTGGCCAGAGCCCCTGGCGCGGATTTTGCTGCTTTGGCCAAGCAACATGGCGAGGGCTCCTCTGCTGCCATGGGGGGGGACTTGGGCTATTTCAAACGGGGGGTGATGATGCCGGAGTTTGAGAATGCGGCCTTTGCCCTCGAAACAGGCCAAGTCTCCGAGCCCGTCAGGACGAATTTGGGCTTCCACATTATTAAAATGGAAGACCGCCGCGCTTTGCCTTTGGCTTCCTTGGAGGAAGTGAAAGAAAGCTTGAGGCAAAAACTCATACAGGAGCAGATGGAAACCTATGCGAGGCACTATTCCCAAGAGCTCCGCGCCCAAGCCATTATTGAGGAGAAACTTTGAGCCGCTTGCCTCGCATTGGCATCAGCGCGGGAGACCCTTCGGGCATTTCTGCGGAAGTCCTCAGCAAGGCCTTGTTGCACTCCGAGTTGAGGCAGGCTTTGACGCCCGTTGTTTTTGGGGATGCTTCCTTGGCGTCTCTGCTGCCCAAGGAGATAGAGCTTCATGCCATAAGCCACCTGCCGCCCGAAGACAGAAAACCCGGCTGCCCCTCTTTGGCTGGGGGCAGGGCACAGCTGGACTATGTGAATGCAGCCATTGCCGCCGCCAAAGCCAAAAGCTTGGAGGCCTTGTGTACCGCGCCGGTTTCCAAAGAAGCCATTTTGCGCACGGGCGTTGAGTTTGTGGGGCATACCGAATGGTTGGCGGAGGCTTTCGGGTGCTCCGTCCTCATGTTAATGGACGGCCCCAAGCTGCGTGTCGCCTTGGCCACCAACCATTTGCCCATTGCCCAAGTGCCCCAAGCGCTCAACGTGGAAGGGTTGACGGCCCAACTTCAATTGCTGTCTTCCACACTTTCGGCTTTGCTGGGACGGACGGCGCGCCTTGCCATGTTGGCGCTCAACCCCCATGCCGGCGAGGGTGGTTTGCGCGGGGACGAGGAGCAACGCATTCTCCTGCCTGCACTCAAGAAGGCCTCCAGCCTGGGGCTTTTTTGCAAGGGCCCTTTCCCTGCGGACGGTTTTTTTGCAAGCCTTGCCGCGCAGCCTTTTGACGCGGTGTTGGCCATGTACCATGACCAGGGCCTGTGTGTTGCCAAGGCCCTTGACTTTGAAAATACCGTGAATGTGACTTTGGGCCTGCCCTTGCCGCGCACTTCGCCGGACCACGGTGTCGCCTATGACATTGCAGGGCAAAACAAAGCCAACCCCCACCCCATGGTACAGGCGCTTTTGCGCGCCGCCCGCTATGCCAAAGCCTTTGCCTTCTCTACCCCCGGGAAATAATGCACATGCAAGAGATGGATGCACGCCATGAAGCAATGCAACTGTGCTTGTTTGGCTTTGATGGGACGGAACTTTCAGACAGCTTGCGCAGACAAATGGATGAGGGCGTGGCGGGCTTCATTTTGTTTGGACGCAACATGGAGTCTCCCGCACAAGTGGCCAAGCTGGTTTTCGAGCTCAAAACCTATGCCCAACGCCCCCTCATTCTCGCGGTAGACCAGGAAGGCGGCCGCGTTGCCAGGCTACGCACCCCTCCTATTACCCACCTTCCCCCTATGCGTAGGCTTGGAAAACCTACGGAGCCATACTTGGCCCAGCAGGCGGGCGCCCTCGTGGGGTTTGAACTTTCGGCCCTCGGCATAGACTGGAACCTCGCCCCCGTCTTGGACATTGACACCAACCCCGACAATACCGCCATTGGAGACCGCTGCTTCCATAGCCAAGCGGGCCAAGTGGCGCAACTGGGCTTGGCTTTCGCAAGGGGCCTTGAGAGCCAAGGCGTCGCCTCCTGCGCCAAACACTTCCCCGGACAGGGCGACGCACAACAGGACTCCCATTTTTTCCTGCCGTCCATTGCCCACGACGAAGCTTTTTTGAGGAGCCGCGAATGGATTCCTTTTGCCGCTTATGCCAAGGCAGGACTGGCCGCTGTTATGCCGGCACATGTACGCTACCAGGCTATGGATACCGCTTGGCCTTCAAGCCTGAGCCCCACCCTGCTGAGAGGGCTTTTGCGGGAGGAAATGGGGTTTGAGGGACTTATTGTCGCCGACGACATGGGCATGGGCGCCATTATGCTGAATTGGCCCATGGAAAAGGCAGCCGTGCAGGCCATTGCCGCCGGCTCCAACCTCCTTTTGCTTTGCAACAGCGCACAGCAACGCAAGCAAGCTGTGGACGCCCTTGCAAAGGCCATTGCCGAAGGCGCCCTCTCCAAAGAACAACGGCAACTCTCCCATGAAAAGCGAAAACAATTTTGCGAACGCTTCGTCAAAGGAGCTTTGCAACGCTTTTCCATGTTGGACTCTGCCGAGCACCGCGCTTTGCGTGAGGCCTTTTGGGACAATTGGAAAGCTTGCCCTGAAAGCCAATTCCTTCAACCCCTGCAGAAAGACCCAACCGCGCCATGAGAATGCTGGGAATTTTGTGTTTGCTTTTCTTCCTCGCCTGCACCAACTCGCAAAGTTTTGCCCCCCAAAACTTTCCTGAGCGCCCCTATGTGCTTTGGATGCCGGACAAATCCAGCCCCAAGCCGCTTCCGCTGGTGGTGCTTTTGCACGCCTATGACACCACGCCCGAGGTGCAAGAGCGCTTCTTCCGCATTCAAACCGAATTGCGCAAAGCGGGCTTTGCCTATGCTTGGCCCAAGGGAACCCACAACAAAGCCGGACAACTCTATTGGGATGCCAATGCCAGTTGCTGCAACCAGGACGGCCAGTCCCCCAACGACGCCGCCTATGTGTTGGCCGTCCTCGACGATATTGCCCAACGCATTCCCCTGGACACAACCCGTGTTATGCTGGTGGGACTCTCCAATGGCGCCTTTATGGCCTACCAATTGGCTTGTGAGGCCCCGGAACGTTTCTCCAAACTGGTGGCTGTGGCAGGCGCCCCACCCACCTTATGCCCCGCCCTCTCTAACTCGGGCCCCTCGGTTTTACATGTACACGGCAGCAGCGATGCCTTGGTGCCGCTGGAGGGCGGAAAACTTCACCCCCAAGCCTCCAGCTTCCCCTCCGTTGCCTCCATGTTGGAACATTGGGCCAGCGAAGGAGCGTGTATGCCCCTTGAGTTGGGCAACCCCCCCTTCCTCTTCAGACGGCCCATAGAGCAGAAGGCCTGGCTGTGCCCCCAACAACGTCGCCATTTGACGCTTTGGGTGGTGGACGGTGGAGAACATAGGCTGGAGCCTACCCCGGCCTTCCCCCAGGCCCTTATGCACTTTTTGAAGACCCCCTGAGCCTAAAACACTCAAAAACATACACCCTCAGAAGGGGAGCAAACCCAAAAGCATTCGCATGGAGTGTGTCATTTCCAAAGTCGACGCGTTGCGTGAAGCCCAAAAGTCTAATAGCAAATGGAGTTGTTTGCGTCTTCAGGGTTGTTGCAATTGATGAGTTCTATATAGGAAGTAAATTGGTGTATATAATAATAATAGCGTGGGCTATAGCCAATATCTCTATTGTCAATATAGAGGGGAAAATAAGACTCTATGCCTGCCCCTTGCTTGGAACTTTGTGTCTGACAATCCTGAGAAAGCAATCCAGAGCCTCCAAGGAAGCAAACCGTTGGCACAAACCCATGCATTCGAATTCCTGCGGGCGCATTCAGTTTTTCGCTTTTTGAAACGGGCGTGCAGCGGGTTAAGTCGGTGTCCATGAGGGTTCCCACACAGGCTTCTGTGGGACAGGTTTTCCGGGACAGAGGGCCTTCTTCAAAGTTGCAAGGAAGTTGCAGCCATGAAATGGATTTTGCATAATAATTCGCTCTGTCTTTCCATTCAATGGCAATTCGAACCGGCAGGTTTTCTGTGATGGCTTTTTGGCGAGCCTCCATCATCAGCCAACGCAAACCAAAAACAAAACGGTTCTGTTCTTGTTGCAAAGTGACTTTATTCCAAACAGCCACAGACACGCCGATGAGAATGCTGACAATGGTCAGAATAAGCAGCAGCTCAACAAGCGTAAACCCATCTCGTCTTTTGGGTTTTGTTTTATAAAAAGGAAGTTGGCTGTAAATTGCTTTGTCGCTCATTAGAAACAACCTGGTTTATGGATTGAGAGGAAAGAGAACACCACCTATACCGCTGCCTTCCTCTGGAATATTTCCTTTTTCAAAAGATTGCTGAAGATTGGGAGGCCAGATGATTTTTTCAAATCTTCGCGTGAGTTTTCCATTCTGAAACGTCCCATCGGCGTTGACTTCAAAAGCGCTGCCATCCCAGCTGATTTTTTGGGCATCTACTCTTGGGGATTGAACAACCAAAATCAAACGAACCGCGCGAACGCGGCGCATCAATGCGTTTTGAACACCTTCAATATCCAAATCAGGGTCCAACCCGCCAAACACATTTTGAACAATTTCAGAACAACGTGCAAGTTCAGCGGTATAAAAGCCGCTTCGTGTGCACAAGGAAATATAGGGGTGATTTCGACTTGCGTCTGGGAACCAAAGCAATTGGTTTGGATTGGCAGGGTCTGGAATCCCCAGCTGGGCATTCAAACTCAAAACAGCCCGGCTTGCCTTTGTCCGGTCTGTCCACCAAGCGCTTCCAAGGGTTGTTCCATCCACAGAGCCCACATCTACAAAAGAGTCTGTTATTTCAAGTCGAGGTATCTGATTTGTAAATTTTATGCGTGCGCTAAACCCATCCAAAGGGCCTACCAGCCAATCCCTAAACATATTTCGAGACCAAAGTTGCCCCATCGGCCTTGTCGGAGGTTGCAATGCAATACATCTGCAGAAATTGGAGTTATTATAGTCTGTGCATGAAATAATGTTTTGATTGTTTTCAGTCTCTATGCTCAGTCGAAGAGCGCACCCCCAAGAGTTGTTTCTTTCTTTAATGGCATATATCCAATTCGGCTCCCATATAAACTCTGTGGCAACATTGTTGGGTGTTGCTCCCGTTGCATATTTGGAGATGGAGTTTTGTGCATCCTTCATCTCATAGAGAATGTTTCGAGCATAATTGGGAGAAACGCGGAGAATTTGAATTTCATCAGAGCGTTTGTCTGACAGCATGTTCCTATAGGGCCCATAGTTTTGTGCAGCCACACACTCATTTCTACAAGGATATACTTCAATGGCATAGCGATGTTGTTCCCCAGCCATTATCAGCAAGCCTGAGCCAAATCCATTCCCTGCATTCAACACACGCTCCTCAAGCGATTGAAGAATTTGCATTCCCGTGCTGTGCAAAGCCAAGGCATCTTCTTTCCAGGAGGATTTTCTGTGCAGCTCTGTTCCTACATAGAGTGTTGCCGCCAGCAAACCAATGGCGATGCTGATTCCAATCAGTGTTTCTATGAGGGTCATTCCTTTTGTTGATATTTTAGAAACAGAGATTTTCATTTGAATCATTTCCTGTGTAATAACTGTATTATATAAAGTCAGTTATCATTCATTAAGGGACCATTCTGGTTTGATAACTCGTAAAACGAATACTTCTGTTAAAAGGGTCTACATAACTAACTGTTATCCGTACATTGTGCAGATTTCCAGGCGCCTCCCCAATCAAATTCCTGTCCAAAGCCCAGGCTTCCGTGTTGTTGTTCGTTCCCAGGTTTGCCACACAATTGACAAGGGATGTTCCCGAGAGACAACCATTCGTTGTTTGGACGTCAAACCTGGCCTCAAATTCAATGCCGTTGTCTTCGTTTGGCGGGTTTGTATATTGAATCTCTCCCTCAGGCGTCACCCACAAAGAAAAGGGAATTCCACTTCTGTCGGTTAGGTTTTGGCAAACTTGAGTCGTTGGATTTAATAGGCAATTTTCGGAAACCACGGTTTCCAGCAAATGTTGCGCCACCTTGTTGGCTGTCAATGACAAATGATAATTTCTTTCATTTTTATTCACAACATTTGACAACCCCATGGCAACGAAAATTCCTAACATTAACAAAGCAGCAGACACGAGGACTTCAAGAAGGGTGATTCCTTTATCAAAACGGCTGTCCCTATGACGGGAAAAAACCAGACGTTTATCGTGCCAGAAACGCATTGCCTTCGCCTCCTTTATAGGTAGCGCCGCCACTCAAAACAGGCACGGTGTTGTCTCTTTCATATACGACAGTCCCGCGTTTGTAGATGCGATAGGACTGTCCTGCATTGCCCAATACTTCGCCTAAGCCTAGCAATATAATGGGTGCACCATCTGTTATTTTCATGGAAAGAATGTCCGTGCTGTCCACATAGGCAAAAACTCTATAGCGAACACTTCCTCCCCATAAGTCTTCTGCATCCAATTTGCCAAATTTGCTGTTTAAGTCTGCTGTCAAAACGGTTGTATCTTTGCTGAAATTAAAGGGGGCCCATAGGTTACATTCTTGAGCGGGTGGTTCAGAATAACAAAATAAATCATGCCATTCACCCAAATCACTAAAATCCCTCACAACAGCAAACCTGTCTAATATATCAGATACATTTGCATTTCCTTGCGAAGCCGCTTGTTCACTTGCAAGACGCAAAATCTCTCGCCCTTCATTCAACCCCGCTTCCGCTGCATATTGAGCCATTTTGTTTCTTTTGCTCATCCCCTGAATATCGGATTGTTTTTGAACAGTTAACAAGGAAAACAAAATGGCCAAGGTGAGCCCCAGCACAACGCCTAAAACCAACAATAAAACAAACCCGCGTTGCTTTTTCATATGCATCAACCCCTTAGGGTGTGTTGGATGGCTTCTTTTGGCGAATGTCTTGTTCAAAACTCTGCTCTAATAACTTCATGCTCGATGTTTGGATGCTTTGGGAGCCTTCGGGATTGTTGTTCCAACCAGCAACACCTTCTGAAGCAATAATTTCAAAATTGTTTTCTGCATCGACATAAAGATAGTGCCCATCAAAGGCAACGGGAGGCGCAACAATTTGACCTGCTTTGGGAGGTTGATTCAATTCCCCTGTGGTGGATGCCAGGACATAGAGGTTTCCTTGTGTTTTGGAATCCAATCCGCAAATGTCGGATGAACCGCCGGTTGCAGTGCCGACGACAATTTCTTTGGCCGCCACGCTGATGCCCCCCCAAACCTTCTCCCCGGGGGGAAGCTCTCTTATCCAAAGAGGTTTTGCAGGGGTACACGCGGCTGTTCCGACGGACGACTCATCCAACTCAAAGGCAAGCACATAATAAACTGCCGCCGGGGGGTCTATTTCTTTATCATATATATCCGGATTATCCGCAGTCCCAACATAGATGCGGACGGTTTTCCCATCTTTATATACAGCAAGGTTGCTATAGATTCCCTGACGTTTTAAATCTTCAGAGTTGAGGTTAGAAACCCTGCCAAGGATTTCAGGAATATCAATGATTTTGCATTTGCTGAAGGGGTCTCCAAACCTGTCGTTGCTGTTGTTGTCATATTTTAACAAATTAAGTCTATAGACACGCCCAAATGTTGTTGGAATATAAATGACGTCATAGATGCCGTCGGTCTCTGGTTTGGGCCTTTCAACAGATTGATTTTGCAAATCCAAACCAACAATTTCTCCTCCCACCCCTTCCCCCGGCTCCAACAAAGTCAATCCAACCCAATTGGGTCCGGGAATATAGGAAGATAAATCCATCAATTCGCCTGTATATAAATCAATAAAATAAATGGCGCCGGCCAAAAGTCTTCCAGCGCCATCCACGCCTGGGTGATAGTCAGAGCCCACAACCGCCATCCACTTGGCAATACCTACTTCAAGAGATGGGGTGGGTTTGTTGAACATAAACCTGCCTGTCAAAGGTGTATGTCTTGAACTGTTTCTGTTGAAAGCAGGTTTGAAATATTGAGAAGCATTGTCAAAAAACTCTTGAACGTTTTTGTTTGTTTTGAAATCCAATTCCCATAAATAATATAAACGCTCATCTCTACCGGAAAATATGGTTTGAAAAAGACTTTGGTTGGGCCCACTGCTGATGGCAATGAGCGAATGCCCCCCTTTGGGCCTATATCCCAAACCTTGGTCCAATTCCCAGGTTAACGGCAAGTTAGGGTTCTCAAAGTCGTGCTGCATTTTCATTTGAGGTGACATAAAATCAACGTCAACAAATGAAAGCGAAGCGTTGATGGAAGGGCGCAAAACGGAAAATCGCGATTGATATTCTGTTCCATAATATTTTGTGTTGTATTCATAAATATAGTTAGCTCTAAAGGTCCATGGGCGATAAACCGTTTTGACTTTGCCGACGCCTGGAAACCATTCAAGTTCTCCGGTATACCTTTTGAGGCTGCCATCTGTGTTTTTGGGGCATCCAGGCAAAGGTTGAAAATAACCTCGATGATGTCGAACGGAGGTGAGGCAACCGTCTTGTTCGTCTGGATAATAAGTTCCGGCGTCAATGCCATATATCTCGCCTGTTGTAGAACCCAACCAAAGCAAAGCCTTATCTGAACTTTTTCGCCCCCCATTCCACAGTCTATAATTGTTGATTTCTGCTTGAGATGCCATGCGCACCCAAGGCGGCGGCGCCACGGGCATGCTGATAAATGCCGGCGTTGACAAGTCAAACGCGGTTGGAATGGCGCCATAGGCACGAAGAGCTCCATCCGCATCCAAACCTATCAGCCAATTCTTTAGGATAACCGGGTCCTTGTTGTCACACGAATTGCTTCGGTTCAAATCATATAGGAGAATATTTTCTGGTGTCTTACATTTTTCTAGACTGAAATATTCATCAAATACATCCAATTCCAGTGGAGCCCAAGTGCCCTGTGTTTGCAAGGGTCCTTTTTGGTGATAGCGAACACCTCCATGGTCCAAAAAGTCGGGAGTCGAAATGCCACTTTTGAGACTCCATCGGAGTTTTTTCGTTGTTTTTTCAGGAAATTCAGGGTCATAAAGCTCATAGGCCCGCACCATGCCTCGGCGAGAATAATCTTTAAGGTTGGTGACGGCTCGCGAGGAAACTTCTGAATCAAATTGACTCCTGGGGGTGATGTAGGAGGCAAGAAAGGCCATGTTGGCGACAGGCATGGGGGAGGAACGACTGTATTCCCCTGATTTTACAGCTTGGTATCCAACATATATGTTTTTGAATGTCGGCCTGCAATCGGGTCTTTCCGTGGGTTTGGCGGTCAGCCTCGCTCTCCAACACAGCTGCGAGCCTATAAAACCCATGCCAAGGGTGTCTAATTCAACCCGTTTTCGAATGTCTGCCGGGTTAAACCCAAGGGTTATCCACTGGGGTTGACTGTTTTGAACACAAGTGACGGTCCCGTTTGCATTTCGTACGCATGTGTTGCAATTCAGCGAAATTTGAAATTCGATAAGCTCGCAAGTAGGGCAAGCATTGCAATTCGTATTCAATGTTGATTTTTCAAATACCACGCGGCTAATGGTATAATCATCTGCCAAATTCACAGGAATTTCTTTGGAAAGCACAACAGATCGCGCCACCGCTTCCTGTCTTATATTTGTAAAAGCAATTTCGCTTGCGGAAAGAAATTGTGCATTTCGAAATTCAACAAACGCTTGTACACCAAAAAGCCCTTGCTGGTTGGTGTCTGCGCTGCCAAGGCAAGTGGGCGCAGACTGAGCCCATGCCTTCCATGGAAATATTCCCAAAAGCAGACATACCACTGCGCTGAGGAACCAAACAGGCTTTGCGCGTTCCATTCAGACTCCTTTGGCTTCGAAAAAGCTCGGCAAAAAACCGGCCTTCGGCTCGTCATTCAAAAATGCGGCCCTAAAGTTTCCATTGCCATTCTTTTTAAAACAGGGCGGCCCTAGGCAATGGGCTCTTCGTCGCTGCTGTCGAGTATGCCGGGAGGAGGGGGTTTGGGGGCGAGAATGCGCTTGCGGAGGTTTTTGACAAACTCTTTGGCAGAGTGGTGCCCCTGGAGTTTGAGCAGGTGGTTTCGCGCGGCGACTTCAATAATGGTGCTCAAATTGCGCCCTGTACGCACAGGCAAAGCAATGTTGGGAAGCTCAATGTCCAGCAGCCGCCGGGTTTTTTCCTCGGTGCCGATGCGATCAAACTGGGCGTTGTTGTCCCACTCTTTCAACTCAATGACCAAGTCGATTTTTTTGCGCGGCCGCACGGAGGAGACGCCGAATAAGTCCTTAATGTTAATAATTCCAAGGCCACGAATTTCAATGTGGTGCATCAACCGCTCGCTGACATGGCCATAGACGCTGCCCTCACGCCTCCGCCTCAAGAGAACCATGTCGTCTGCGACGAGGCGGTGGCCCAGGCTGACCAAGTCCAAAGCCAACTCGCTCTTTCCAATGCCGCTTTCACCCACCAAAAGGATGCCGACGCCATAAATGTCCAAGAGGACGCCGTGCACGCTGCCCGTTGCCGAGAGCGCTTCCTCAAGGAATGTCTGAATTTGGGCAATAAACTGCGCGGACTGCAAAGGCGTTTTGAAGAGGGGCAACCGTGCCTTGGCGCAGCCTTTGCGAAGAGAAACCGGAATGGACATGCCCTTGGTAACGACAATGCAAGAGACTTCTGTTTCCCAAAAAGTTTGAAGCGCCTTGTTTTGCTCCGCAACGCTGAGGGTTTTCAAATAACTCAACTCGGTATTCCCAAAAACTTGTACCCTGGAGGGGTGCAACACCTCGTCCAAACCCGTTAGCGCCAGCCCCGGCTTTTGAATGCGCGGGTCCGCAATGGGACGCCAAAGGCCGGCTTTGCCGACAAGCAAAGTGAGTTTTAACTCCCGCGCCTCGGACTCCAAAAGGCGCGAAACAGGAATTTCTGTGGGTGCCGTTGTCTCCATAGGCGCCCCCAAACCTAGGGCTGGCTAAGGCTATAACAAATACCCGGCTTCTCGCAAGACGCGGCACAAAGAGAGCACGTTCAGCGACCGCCAAGCCTCTCGCGGAACATATTGGCCTCCAGAACGGTTTTAGGTTGAAGTGCGTATAGCCAGACGCCTCTATGGGGGATTGGACAGGGGGCAGACCAGCTTTCTGGCCTCCACATTTCCACCCGCGTGTTGCAGCGGATAAGACCGGTTCAGCGTCCATGTAGGCCCTGGCCCGAAGAGAAACAACCCCCCTGCACGTTTGAGAGAAGTCAAGAAAAGGACTTTTTTTCGGCAAAGCGAAGCCGCTCGCATTAAAAATTCTCTGGAGATGTGCGACATGAATGTTTGCAAATTGGACTTCACCCCAAAACCGAGTGACAACCAGCACGCCATGGGTGAATTGATGGATTTGACGTTGTTGTGGGAGGCCAGGCGCTTGTTGAAGGCGCAGTTGGAGGCCGGTGGTTTGGACTCGTTTTTGTCGCGGGGCGGCAGACAGTGGTTTCAAATTGCGCCCGAGAGAATAGAGGAGGTGCTGCTGTGTGCCCAACACAAACTGGCAACAACGCCTTCTGCCAAGGTGCTGGACTTGGCGCGTAGGGAAATACGCAGGGAGTTAATTCGCCAGGTGGCCTGCGCTATGGTGCAAACCGGGTTTTAGGCACCCAGGCTAAGGGGCGCCCGCGCCGCGTGCATTTCAAGCTTGCCAGCAAAAGAAAGCTTGGGCTTTGCTGATGCCATGCCTCCTTTTCACTTCTCTTCACGTACCGCTTTTGCCATGCAGCCCAGCCCTTGGGCTTTGGCCCTGGAAGCCGCACGCGAGAAACCCCTGCTGACGGCGTTGACAGAAAACAACCCTACCTCGGTAGGCCTAAGCCCCCTGGTGGAATTGCCCCCCTCCCCCCGCTATACCCCCGAGGCCCAGGGGTTGATACAGGCGCGCAAAGCCCTGGCCAAGGCTTTGGGTTTTGCGGAACTTTTTGAGCAACTGTGTTTGACAAGCGGCAGCAGTGAGGCCTTAGGGTTGATATTTAAACTCCTAGGGGACAGTGGCGAGGAGGTGTTGGTAGGGCTACCCAGCTACCCCCTGTTAGAGCCCCTGGTAGGGTTTGAAGGCCTACACCACATAGCCTACCCCCTGCGTTTAGAGGAGGGCGCTTTCCGCTGGGACATACCCTTGCTGGAGGAGAGGGTCGGCCCGCATACGAAGGCCATTGTGGCGAGCAGCCCCCAAGCGCCGACGGGCTGTTGCCTTTTGCCCGAGGAGGTGTTGGCGCTGGAAACTTTTTGCGTGCAACACGGCCTGGCCCTCGTGGTGGACCAGGTATTCGCCCTCCGGCAACACAGCCTGGCAGGGCGCCCCTGGCAGTGCCTAACATTTGTGTTGGGCGGCCTCTCCAAGTGGTTGGGTTTGCCGCAGCACAAACTGGCCTGGACGTGGGTGCTGGGCCCCCAGCCGCTGGTGCAGGAGGCCCTGCGGCGCTGGCTGTGGCTGGCCGACGCCTATTTGTGTGTGTCCACCCCCGTACAGGAAGCCCTGCCCGCGTGGTTGCCTTTGGCGGAGGCTTTTCAGTCGCGGGTGGAGACGCGCTGCACCCACAACCACACTTGTCTGGCGAGGCTTGTGCCGCCCGGCGCCGCATGGCAGTTGTGGCCGCGCGAGGCCGGGTGGACAGCGGTATTGCGTATACCCATAGCGCCCGACGAGGAGGCATTGGCTTTGGCTTTGGTGGAGGCGGGGGTGGTGGTATGGCCGGGTTATTTTTTCGACTTTCCGGTGCGGGGGTTTATGGTGGTTTCCCTCCTGGCCGAAGAAGCCGCCTTCGAAGAAGCCGCCTCACGTATGGCCCAAGTATTGGCCGGTTTATGGTAGACTACACCCCCCCCCCTAAACCCGAAGGAGGCCCCATGGCAGACGTACATTTGGAGTGTTTGTTTTGCAAAGCGGCGCGTGGCGACTTGCCCGTGAAGAGACTCTATGAGGACGACGAGGTATTGGGTTTTGCCGACGTGCGCCCTCAAGCGCCCCTGCATGCCCTGTTTATTCCCAAACGCCACATAGCGAGTGCGGACGCGCTGACGGAAGCGGACTGTGCGCTGGCCGGGCGACTGGCCTGGGCAGCCGCGCAGCTTGCGCGCCAACAGGGCCATGCGGAGGACGGCTACCGTCTCGTCTACAACTGCAACGCCTATGGCGGCCAAACCGTATTCCACCTCCACCTCCACCTCCTGGCCGGCCGCCCCCTGGGCTGGCCTCCCGGCTAAAAAAAAAGAGGGGGGGTTATTTTTAGGCCTAAAGCCCGGCTCATTTTAGAAATATTTTTTACCCCAGCAGTGGGGGGTTATTTTTACCTATAGCGGGCTTACATAAACCCTTCCCTCCCCATAGGGGAATGTTAACCCCCCCCCCGGCCGAAGGCCCAGAAAACAACCCCCCAGGAGAAATACCCCCCCCTTGGAAGCTAAAAAATGTTTTTGGCGCGGAATGAAATTCCCCTACCCTTAGGCTAAGCTGTGGGCATGAGAAAACACGCCTTGGCAGCGGTGTTGGCGCTGTTGGGTTTTTCCTGCACGACAGCGTCCTTGCGCGACACGGTGCCCAAGCGCAGCTTGCCCTCGGCGGAGGCCCTGCATTTGGTGTTGGCGGCGACCAGCGACTGGCATGGGCAACTGTTGGCGACGACGCCCGGCGCGGAAGGGGCCTTGCCCCAGGGGGGGGCGTTGACGTTTTTTTCCATGTTGTCCGTGTTGAGGGAGGCCTTCCCCGAGCGTACGCTATGGGTAGACGCAGGGGACAGCATTTGGGGGGAGTGGGCCGTAGCCCAGCAGAAGGGGCAGCCGGTGGTGGAGGTTTTTTCGCTGATGGGTTTGGACTTTGCGGCCCTTGGCAGCCATGACTTTGCCTATGGCCCCCTGGGCCCTCCCGGGACGCCCGAGGGGGAGGATGCGCAGGGTACGCTGAAGGCTTGCCTGTCCCGCGCGAAATTTCCATGGAGCTCCGCCAACATTTACGCAAAGGCCGATGGTGGCCGTCCCGCCTGGCTGGGGGGGGGCAAGCTGCACATGCTAGAGAGGCAGGGTTTACACATAGGTTTTTTAGGGCTAACGGCGCCCAACGCTGTCCGATTTGGCCATGCTTCCCATTTGGAGGGCCTTTATTTTGGGGATATGGCCCTAGCGGCGGAGGAGGGGGCCATAGCCCTTCGGGAGAAGGGGGCGGACGTGGTGGTATTGGTATTGCATGCCGGGGGGGAGTGGTGCCGGTGGGGGGAGGGGGGTTGTGGGCTGGGGGAGGGGGAGCTAGGGGGTTTATTAGAGGCCCTTCCTGAGGGGTTAATAGACGTGGTGGTATTAGGGGGTGGGCACACGCCGCTGGGGGATTATTTTAAGGGAATACCGGTATTGCAGCCCCGGGGTATGGGCCGGCATTTTGCATTGTTGCACCTCTATTGGAGCCCCACGGAGCGCCGGCTTTTGCGGGAGAGGACGCAGTTGCAGGGGGAGATAGCCATTTGCGAGAGGGTGTGGCCGAGCAGCCAAAGTTGCGAGGGGGCTGGGGAGGCGGGGGAGGCAGCGGAGCCGGCGTTGTTTTTCGGGAAGGCGCTGAAGGTGGACGCTCGGCTGAAGGCGTTGTTGGAGCCTTTGGCGCGGCAGTCCAAGGAGAAGGGGCAGGAGGCCCTGGGGGTAGAAATAGGGGAGCGGCTTTCGCTGGGGGGGGAGGCCTCGGCCCTGGGGGGGCTATGGGCGGAGGGTTTGTGGTTGGCGACGCAGGCGGACGTAGGGTTGATGAGCCGCCGGGCCTTCCATAGGGACTTAGAGGCGGGGCTACTTTTGGCGGGGCGGTTTTATGAGAGCATGCCCTATGAGAGCCGGGTGGCGCTGGTGCGTTTTTCGGGCAAGGAGTTGAAGTGGCTGATGCAGTTAGCGTTTGGGCAGGGGGGTTGGGGTTTTGACATAGCGGGGGTGGAGTTGGAGATAGGCTGTGCGCCTTCAGGCCGCAGGCTGGTAAGGGCGCAATTGCTGGGGGAGGATGGGCGGAGGCGGGGCATAGAGGAGGGGGCGTTTTATTGGGTAGCGATGCCGGATTTTCTAGCGCAGGGGGGGGGTGGCCTAGAGGCTTTGGCAGTGGGGATGCCCATGCGTCGGGTGAAGTTGCAGGGGGAGATGAGGGAGGTGCTTTTGCGTTTTTGGCGACAAAAGCAAAAGCCTTTGCTTGCGCCGCGGGAGCCGAGGGTTTTAAACTCCTGTGGGAGTGGTGGTTGAAATTTCCAAGGAGCTGTTATGACTTCAAGCAAACCCACGCCCCTACCCTTCCCTGAAGAAGCTTCTGCGCCCCCGCCTCCCAAGCGTATGCGCCGAAGTACGGAGTTATTTGATATGGAAGGAACGCCCGTCCACATTCGTTTGACGTGTTTGTGCTGCAAGGAATTGAAGCCGCTGGCGGAGTTTGGGCTGAGGAAGATGCCCAACAACACCCTACGCAACCAGCCCTGGTGCCGCAGTTGTCGCTCGACGAAGCGTCCCGTCGTGAAGGCAATTGTTGAGGAGGGGGCTATAGCAGAAGGGGACAGCCTTTCTTCCTAGGGGGGGTTGGTTTTAGCCCCTCACTCTGCGCCTTCGAGCCAAGCCCCAGAAAACAAGGGCCAACATGGCCAAGGGCGCCCCCGAGGCCGAGGAGCAGCCGGCGTGCGGCTTCTTGACATGGAGGGGCTCTTCGCCGGACACCCCACCCCCCGGCTCCTCACCCCCCGGCTCCTCACCCTCCGACACCCCACCCCCCGACGCTTCACCGCCTGACGCTTCGCCGCCCGGCTCCCCAGTCCCCGGCTCCTCGCCGCCTGGCGCTTCTGACTTCCCCAGCCTTATTTCACTGCGGTCGCGTACCCGCAGACGAAGGCCGTCCAGTCCTTCGGAGGCGATGCCGACGACGGATATTTCTGCGCCGACTTTGACAAAGTCCTCCACTTCCGCGCCGTCTCCGGAATAGCCGATATATCCGTTGATGAGGATATGGGCTTCCACGCCGCTTTCGTCTTGGAGATAAATGTCCCCAATAACCCCGTCGGCGCTGACAACACGGGTTACCGTACCCTGCGTTGAGACGAGCAGGCCCTGATAAGCAGCGTCCATGCTGTCAGCGGTAGAAAGTGGTAGGGGGTCCCTAGGGTTTAGGGTCCCGTCGAGGAGGGTGACATCCCTAGACACCTCTTCCATCACCAGCTGAAGCTCGCCCTCATAAACCCCTAAGCTGCCGGTGACGCGCACTTTCTGCCCCACCTCAAAAGGCTCGCTGTGAATGGGGTATAGGGCAATACCCCCCGTCTCGTCTTGAACATACATGGTATAAGCAAAATACGAATGGGGCTGCGCACCGAAAGTTGCCGTCGTAACCGTAGCTTCCACGGTGAAGCGCTCACTCATAGGTGCACGGCGAACCTCGGCGATGGGGGTAACGAGCTGCTTGGGAGCCACCATCGCCTTCAACATGGCCTCTGCAAGAAGGGGGTTGTCATAGGCGCTTTCAAAGTCGCTCATAAATACCGAGCCGCTGATATAGGCCGTCCCCCCGCCGGGCAACTTTTCGCTGACGAGCAGAGACATGTTTCTGCCGCTTCCAGCGGGTGTCGCGTCGTTCTGCCCGTCCGAGTCGAAGGAAAGGCAACCGTCCAGGGCGTTGAGCATGGGGAGCACCGTTCCGTCGGCCACTCTGTCCGCATTTATAATGAGCGAAGCTCCGCTATAAAAACGCATGCCCCTGCTCAGCTCCAAATTTTTTAGCAGGGGATGATTCCTGTTATAGTTGTCGGTGACAAACTGAAAGGTGGTGTTGTTGTTCCACACCACCTCATCGTCGTTGATGCGGGTGGTTGCGCCAATAGCGGCAAGGACGCTGTTTATCATCCTCGAAGTTTGAGCGTCATTCGTGGGGTCGCCATAGTCCGCCCGGCCGCTAATGATAAAGTTGCCGCCCGCTTCGGCATAAGCCCTCAGAGCGCTCAACTCCTCCTCCCTAAACACATACTCCATGGTACGTTGGGGTGGATTTATAACGAGCCCTTTTGCGTTTTGGAGCGCGTCTGCGTCCAACACGTCGGCCTGCTTCAATTGAATGCCGTTGTTGAGGGCCGAGGCGCCGAGCGCGCGGATGTTGTTCGCATAGTCGCCGTTGACATAGGCATTGCTGTGGGCGGCATCCACCACAACCACCGGCATGTTTGCAGCGTCGAAGGCGTTGAATGTGGCGCTTTTCTCAAACACGCCCCTGTCGGTGGTGACCACCACCCTCAGCGTCTGTTGGCCCTCACTGCTGGGAATCACCGTGTTGGCATAGGAAAGCACCGACTCGGCGTTGACATAGCCGGGGTTGTCAACGCTTTTCACAAGCGTTTCGTCGAGCATATAGCGAATATTGTTAACCGTTAGAATACGGTTAGCGTTATTAAAAATTTCAAGGGTGGTTTGTACGGGAGAGCCCACATAATGGGGGCCGGCAGCAACCGTTAGCCCGCTGATGCCCACCTCCTCTATTTCTACGTCCCTTATCCAAATAGGGGCGGATAAAATCCTATCCCCATCGTCTTGGACGACTTTGACATAATAGAATTCATATTCCGGCGGCAGCGTGAAAGTCCAAACATACGCTTGCTCAGCAACGTACTTCGAATCCAAAACGACGCCGTTTTTGCTTACAATATAAACCATGCCGACGCCTTCGTCGGGGTCCGCCAGTCGAATGGAAAATTCGAGGCTGTCCGGCGTCTCTTCGAAAATGGTGCCCATCGGCATGCCGTTAAGGGTGTAGTCCAGTCTAAAATTATCGTCCTCGCTGGCATAGACACGTCGGTTGGAAAGCGCGTCATAAATGTTTTCGCGGTTCAGTTCCTTCGCGAGGGCCACGACTCGGTGTTTGTTGGAGGTGCCCCAGCTGGCGGTGTGGTTGTCCTGGTTGTTGGTTGGGGCCAGGTGCCAGCCTTTGGCCAAGGCGTTGTCATAATATTCGTCGGAGCGCCAATAGCCTCTGTTGAGTTGTTGGTTGCTTCCCTCGCCGTTGCCCACCTCAATGAGGCAGATGGCTTTGTCGGCCGCCGCGGTACGATAGGCGAAGTTGCTGAAGTCGCCAAACGTTGTGCCCGGGTGGTTAAACATACTGATGGAGGAAGGGTATTGCGCCAACAGGTTATAATAAGCCCGAAGGCCGACGCCGCCGGCCGCGTTATAAACCGGGTTGTTGGTGCTAACATAACCTAGGGTATTAAAAGTATTCATATGGCCATAGGCCCGGTTGCTCCACGTCATTTCGAAGCCCAAAAGGGCGACGAAGGCGCCGTCGGCGTTGAAGGCCTCGGCGACCTCCAAACCGGTTGCCCAACGCTCGTTAATGCCGCCCCCGGTGGACATATGGCCCAGGTTGGAGGCGTTGTCGAAATAGTTGGAGTGGTCCGTCACCGCGAAGAAGTCAAGCCCGGCCAAGTCTCTGGCCATGGCATAGGCCTGTTCAAAGCTGCCGGTCCCGTCGGAGTTGCTGGTATGGGCATGGAGTTGGCCGAAATAGGGATAATATTCCTCGAAGGGCACAACGGTTTTTTTCAAGGTATATACAAAGGTAGAGATGTCGCTGTCGTCCATGCCTTCCTTATGGGCATAGGCGCTAACGGCAGCAGGGAGGGAGGGGAGGGCAAAGGGTTCGGTATAAGGGACATAACCGCTACCGTTAAGGCTATAGCTGATAAGGGCATCCTGGGTATTAGAGGAGAGGGCAACCAGGGTATTCAGCTCAACAGCGCCGGTAGGGGGGTTAGCAGCAACCGGGGCGGTTTTTTCAGTGGTGGGGCCGCTTTCGCCGACATACCTGCCGATGATGGAGATGTTGTTGATATTGCTGATGCCGCCGGAAGCAATGCTTTCTGTCGGCGCATATGCCCCCGTACCGGCGCGGGAACTCAAGTTGGAGACCAGCAAAAGCCTCAGATAGGCTTGCTCCAAGTCATTCATTTCAGCAGGCAAGGGGAGGTTGTTGAAAGTCGTTGTCAAATTGCTGGAGGTGACGCTGGTATTTGCAATGTTATTCCATTGGTTTCCGTCGACAGAGTATTGAAGTTGAAAGTCCCTGGGCCCGGTTCCCGAGGAGCGTTGGGAGAGGGAGAGGGTGAGGTTTTCGAAGTTTTTTGAGGAGAAGGAGAGCAGCCAATATTTATCGCCGTCTCCTGTCCAGCCGCTGACGGCCAGGCTGGAGCTGCTATAAGTCATGTCAGCATTTTTCCAATTGCGAAGGGTTGCGCTGTCGGCATTTTCTCCGTCTGTTGCGGGGACAGGGGTTGGGGGGGTGGGGTTGCTGCCATAGCTCCACTCGGCGACGAGGGCGGCTTCGCCATATTGGGGTGCGGCCGGCGCGCCCAAGGGCAGCAGGCCGAAAAACGTCCACAGCATCCAAAGCAGCGCGCGTGTTTTCTGTTTCAATTCCATACCTGAGTTCATCCTCTGGCCTCCAATGTGTGCGGCACGCCATGATGCTGGCCTGTTTCTATGAATATTTGATGAACTTATGGTGAGGAAATAAAAAAATAAAACTTTTATAGCCCGTCAATAGACACCCAAAGGGGGGGGCTAAATATTTGGTGGAGGTGGCGGGGATCGAACCCACGACCTTCGCATTGCGAACGCGACGCTCTCCCAACTGAGCTACACCCCCATCCACCGCTGCGCATAGTTGAGGGCTGGGTTGTTGTCAAGGAGACACCAGCTAACATTTCAAAATGAGGTGCGAGCAAGCGTTTGCGGGTGTGGCAGGAAACGTGCTAAGAAGCCAGAGTACTAGCGCTTAGCAGACTTCGAACATAAACCATTTGGCCTTTTCCCGAAGCATCCTCTCAAATGTCCCCTCCTTCTAAAACCGTCTCAGCAGCAGAACTTGCAAAATTAGAACAATCTTTCGCAGCCAACCCCACTTCGGAAGCCTGGCAACCGCTGGCGGAGGCCTATCTCGCGATGGGCCGCTATATGGAAGCCATGGTGGTGTGCAGAAGGGGGGCACGTGTCAACGCAAGCAGCCCCAAGCCCCACCTCTTGCTTGCCGAAGTTTATGTGGCCCAGGGGAAGGAAGCCAAAGCGAAAGAGGAAGCCCAAGTGGCATTGCAAATGGCGCCCAACGACATTGGGGCTTTGAGGTTGTGTGGCCATTTGCAAATGAAGTTGGGTGAGACAGAGGAGGGCACAGCCAAGTTGCTGGCTGCTGCGCGAGCGGATTTGACCGACATGCAGACGCAAGCTGTTTTGTCCAACTGGGGCATTGCAATGCCCCTACCTCCGCCTACGGTAGTCGCAGAACCCACTTTTTCGCCTTCGAGTCCGCCTTCTCCTTCACGTCCGCCTTCGCCTTCGAATCCGCCTTCGCCTTCGAGGTCGCAGGCGGCAGTTCCAAGTTCTCCGCCTCAAAAGGTGGACAGTCCACAGACGTCTTCTGCGCCTCCGTCCAGGACGCCCCCCTCTGCCCCTCCTGTACGTCGGCCCCAATGGATACCTCCTATGGAAATGGAGGAAGAGGAGCCGAAGAAGCGGGGGGGCCCGAATGTGGCTTTATGGAGTTTGGTCATTGTTATAGGGGGGGTTTTCGGGCTGCTAATCTATTATTGGGTGGGACAGAATCAGCAAGAAAAGCAACTCAAGGTAACCAGCCATTTACGCTCTGCGCTGGAGCAGTTCAGGCGTGACAACCATACGGCCTATCAAAAAGCGGCGGATGAAGCTCGCAAGGCGCTTGAGTTGGATAAGAGCTCTGTCCCTGCGCATGCCTATTTGGCCTATGCCCAAGCCCTACGCTGGGGGGAGCATGCGGGGGGGGATGAGGCTTTGCGCGAGGCGGAGCGCCATTTGGCCATAGCGAAGCAGAGTGGCGAGGTATTTGCCTACACCTACATGGCGGAGGCCTTGTTAGACTATTACCGCGGCAAGGGCCAGCAGGCAGAGGCTACGCTGGCGGGTTTGGTTCAAAAACACGAAAGCGAAGGCAAGAAGCCGGCGATGTTGTTGATGACATTGGGGACTTTGCAAATGGGTTTGGGGGATTTGGATGCGGCCAGCGAAAGTTTGGAGAAGGCGCAAACCTTTGCTCCGGATGAGCCGCGGATTTATGCCATGTTGGCCAGGCTTGCTCGCCAGAAAGGCAACACTTCAGAGGCCGGGCGTCTCTATGGGCGTGCTCTCAAATATGAAAGCACCCATCCGGATTCGCTGATAGGCCGCAGTTGGGCGATATTGGAGCAGGCAGAGCCTGGCCTTTCCTACATTGCTGCCGCTGAAGACTTAAGCAAGCTGTTGGGTGGCAAATTGGGGCTTTCAGTACGCCAAGAAGCCATGGCGCATATGTTGAATGCCTTTTTGGTTGCGCGCGTCTCTGCGGATTTGTCTTCTTTTAAGTCAGAGTTTCAAGAAGCGTTGGGAAACAGGACAGGCATTGGCACCAACAGGGCTGAGAATGCGAAGAAAATTGCAGCGGCTGAGGATGCCGCTCGCATAGACAGCCAAAACCCGGAGTTGCAACTTGTGCGCGCCCAAAGGCTTGCTGCCGAAGGGGATGTGGAGGGCGCCATTAAGCAGATAAACCAGGCCATTTTGGTAGCCCCCTCCGCACGTGTCTATTTTCAAATAGAGCTGGCGCGTCTGTGGATGCGCAAGGAGCTCGCCTCCAAGGAAGCAGAAGAAGGGCTTCGCAAAGCCCAGTCGTTGATGCCGCGCAACCCCGTCATTCCGGTTTTGTTGGCAAAAATCCTCTTAGCGCAACGCAAGGCAGAGGATGCCATTTCGGTATTGCAAGTGGCGACAGCCAACTCCACCACCAAAAATCCCGAAGCCAAAATGCTGTTGGCGCGGATTGTTCGCGAGGACAAGAAGGATTATTCCAAAGCCATTGCCCTCTATACGGAGGCTGCCTCTGAGTTTGGGAAAGACAAAGCCAATGTGGTGCAGGCCTACATAGAGTTGGGCATAACGCACGAGAAGGCGGGGGATTTGCCCAAAAGCAAAGAAGCCTATGAGCAGGTTATAAGAGAAGACTATACCTTTGAGACGGCCTATTGCCGTTTAGGGGATGTTTTGGAGGTTTTAGCAGAGGCTGAAGACAAGGAGCGTTTGCAAAAACTGGCGACAAGCTATTTGTCCGTTCCCGCTTGGGTGCAGCAAGGAGAATGTGCATCCAAAATGCAGAAGCGTGCTCCTGCCAACAAATGAGCCAAAAAGACTGTGTGCAGCACGCCAAGCTCTGCGCCGGTTGGTAAGGGTGGCCTGTCGGCTTCTAGAAAAGCTTTCAGCGTTTGCTGAGCAGGCCTTCGACAATTTGGGTGGAAACCGACAAATAGGCGAGGCGTTGAAGTTGAATTTCTTCGGGCAGGCCGGCGAAAATGCGAAAAGCTTCCTCCAGAAAGCCCAAGTCGCCTCCTGCGGCCATTTGGCTGAGGGAGGTGGCGGTTTCGTCGTTTTCGACGGCCTCTTTCCAGAGGGGGTTGTGAGGAGAAAGCTCGGCTTGCAATAAGGCGGTGAAGAGTTGGGCTGCACTCAGGCGCATGCGCAATTCGTCCAAACTGCCCAGCAACTCCTGCTTTGCCCCGGAAAGGTGCAGTGCATGGACAAGCCGTGGGTCCACAGCACCCGTCAAGTCGTCCACCTCAATGGTTTCTCGAAAAGCATGGTGCAAGGAGCGCAGCACCGTTTCGCTGCAAGAAAATGCAACGCCCATGCGGTGCAGATAGACGATGGCGCAGGCAACATCCGCGTTGTTTTGTGTGAGGGCGGCTTGAGCGCGTTGCAAGCCGGTTTCCGTCACGGTGGGTTTTGGGCCGGTGAGTTTGGCTTTTGCAAAGTCGCGCAAAAGTCCTTCGGGACTTAAGGTAGTAGGGGCCTGGGAGGGCAGCGGGGGGGCCAACTCATACACATCCAAAACCCAGAGGGGTATTTGCTCCAAACGGCGCAGCCCTTTTTGAAAAAGTTGCTCCAGGGTGTCAAAAGGGCGAAAGTTTTGGGCGAATGCCGGGGTAGGGGGAGGGGGGGGGAGCTTCTCCTCCTCGTCTTCTTCCTCGTCGAGCTCCTCAAGGCCAACGACAGCGTCCATATCCACAGCGAGCAACTCCAAAGCCTTCAACCCCTTCGCCCCTGAAAAATTACAGCGTACAAGTTTGAGGTTTTCAAAGGTAGCGCCGTCCAGTTGGGCGTTGCGAAAGTCACAGTCCTGCAGGCGTCCGCCGTGGAAATAGGCGTTGGACAAATCCGTATTGCGAAAGGAGACGCGCGACAAGTCACAGGCTTCCCACTCGGAGCCGGCCAAGCAAAGCTCTGCCAAGTTGGCGTTAGCAGAGAAAAGCTGGACAAAGGTGGCTCCCGTATAGTCCTCGGCAATTTTTCCTTCCTGGCGCAGTTGGTTCCACTTTTTGGAACCATTCTTCAACAAGCTTTCAATCCTCTGAGACGTTGGAGACATAGGCTGGCGTTTATCTGTGCTTTGCGCATTCTTTCCAACCCGAAAATAGCGGCCCCCTCATTTTTTTTGGTTGTAGACTTGGCTTGGCCGCTGCCAAGCGATATGGAAAGCACAGGCTTCTATTCATGTTTGAACTTTCCATTTCCGAAGATGATGTCGGCATACGACTGGACAAATTCCTTCGGAAGCAATTTCCCAATGTCCCCGCCTCGCACTTGTTTAAACTGGTTAGGACGAAAAACCTTCGTCTCAACAACAAGCGGGTGAAGCCCGAGCAGCGTCTCGCTGTGGGGGATGTGGTGAGCATACGCAAGCCTTTGGAGGCTTTGAGTGCGCCTGTGGGCGAGGTTTCCCCTAAACCCCAAGCCCCCCTGAAGACACACATTCCGATGGGCATTTTGCATGAGGACGATTGGATTTTGGTGCTGGACAAACCTGCCGGCATGGCTGTGCACCCCGGCAGCGGCATACCCCATGGGACGGTGGTGGATTTTGTGCGGGCCTATTTGGGGCCCAAGGCCATTCGCAATGGTTTTTCGGCAAGCCCTGCGCACCGTTTGGACAAGGATACTTCGGGCGTTTTGGTGGTGGCCAAGCGCCGTCCGGCCATGGTGCATTTTACGAAGTTATTAACGGAGGGGAAGGTATACAAACGTTACCTCGCACTGGTACAGGGGAAGATGCCAAGCCCAAGGGGGAGGATAGAGGTGGCCCTAGCGGAGCGTCAGCAGAGTTATGCTTCTAAGCTAAAGCACGGCAGGCGTATGCAGGAAGCGCGGACATTGTGGCGGCAATTGGAGTGCCAAAGCGGGTGCAGCTTGTTGTCCGTGGCTTTGGAAACAGGGCGTACCCACCAAATACGTCGGCATTTTTCCTCTTGGAGTCGCCCCGTGCTGGGCGACACCCGCTATGGCGACTTTGCGTTTAACCGCCTGGCGAAGAAGCATTGGGGGCTTGGCCGCATGTTTCTGCATGCCTGTGCATTGGAGTTTGCACACCCGAAGGACGGGGAAGGGATGCGCCTGTTTTCCCCATTGCCCTCGGAGTTGGGCATGGTTTTGGAGAACATGGGTTTTGGTGTCCACAAGCAGGAGGGGGGGCTTGCGCTTTTGGGCCTTGAAAAGAAAGCGCAAAAGGAAAAGAAAGAAGAAAGCCGATGAAGAAAAAGAAGACGCCATCGACTTTTATGAGACGTGTATTCCAAATGCCGCGCCGCTCCTGGCTTGGCTGGCTTTGGAGGATGTTTATATTTTTGTTATTGACGGCTGTGACGGTGGTGGTGGCGGCAGCAGCTGTCATTTATATTGAGTTTTCGCCTGGGTTGGCCGAAGTCCCCAGTGTGGCCGACTACCACCCCCCTGTTTTAACGGAAATATTCAGCGCAGAGGGGGTATTGGTAGGGGAGTTTTATGCAGAGCGCCGCAAAGTGATTCCCTATGAGCGCATTCCCAAGCGTCTGGTGCAGGCATTTGTCGCCTCTGAGGACAGCCAGTTTTTCGATCATTTTGGTGTGGACTTGTTGGGTACGGCCCGTGCGGCCTATAAGACGGTGCTTGCCAAAGCCTTGGGCTCCGGCTCCATGCAAGGCGGCTCCACGCTGACGCAGCAGACGGCCAAAGCCATTATGATTCAGGCCGAGGGCTACAAAACCGCGACCGCCAAGACTTTGGGGCGCAAACTCCGCGAAGCCATGTTGGCTTTTCGCCTGGAGGCGGCGCTCAGCAAGGAAGAGATACTCTACCTCTATTTGAACAATGTTTATTTGGGGCACCACAGCTATGGCATACAGTCCGCCGCGGAGAATTATTTTCGCAAAGGTGTAGCGGAACTCTCCTTGGCGCAGATGGCGCTTTTGGCGGGGCTGCCGCAAGCGCCCTCCAAATATTCCCCCTTCAGAAACCCGGAGGATGCGAAGCGTCGCCGGGGCTATGTGTTGAGGCGTATGTTTGAAGAGGGGATGATAGGGGAGGCGGAGAGGGAGGAGGCGGAGGGGGCGCCCATAGAGGTATATGGCGTAGAAGACGTCTTCCACGAATTTGCCCCCTACTACACCGAGGAAGTACGCCGCTATGTGGTGGAACGTTGGGGCAACCCGGCCCTGCTGAGGGGGGGCCTCAAAGTGTTTACGGCGATGGATGCGGAGAAGCAGCGCATGGCCCAGGAGGCGGTGTTGCAGGAATTGCTTTCCGTGGACAAGCGCCAAGGCTACCGCGGCCCCCTCAAACGTGTGGAGGGTGCGCAGGCCCAAAACGAGTTGGACGAGCAGGTGAAGAAGGTTTTGGCGGGCAAGCCCCTCAAGGAGAATGCGCTTTATATAGGCCGCGTCGTAGCCCTTGGGGGCAATGGGCAGTGGGCCAAAATTAAAATAGGGGAGGAGGAGGGTTTGTTACCCTTAGCCGGCATGCGCTGGGCGCGTAAGCTTAACCCTGACCAATATTACCCCAATGCCCTTATTTCCAAGGTGGGCGCCGCCCTACGTTTGGACGATGTGGTGGTGGTGCGTGTGGTGGAAGCCAAAACGCTGTTTGACAAAGCGCCCCCGGAGGAATTTGAAAGGGCGGCGGAGGGCACGAAGGCCTGGCTGAAATTGGAGCAGGAGCCCGAGTTGCAGACGGCCCTGGTTTCCCTGGACCCCCACCGCCGCTATGTGGTGGCGATGGTGGGCGGCTATGACTTTGATGCCAACGAGTTTAACCGCGCCTTCCAAGCCTGCCGCCAACCGGGCAGCTCCTTCAAACCCTTTGTCTACTCCGCGGCCATGGAGCAACTCAAATGGACGCAGGCGACGGTGCTTGTCGACAGCCCCATTGTCTATGACGACACCGAAAACGAGACACGTTGGAAGCCGGCCAACTATGGCCAAAATTTTGTGGGGGATGTGACGTTGCGCACGGCCATTACCCTCTCTATGAATATTCCCGCGGTGAAAACCTTCATTGCGGTGGGCGTCAAGTCCATGGAAGAGTGGCATGCGCGTTTTGGGTTTACGACGCCCTTGAACTCTGACTTTTCAGCAGCCCTCGGCAGCTCCTGCGTCAAGCCCATAGAGTTGGCCAATGCCTATGCCGTTTTCAACAGAGGCGGCCTCAAAACACCTTCGTGGATGGTGCGCAAAATTGAAGACCGTTTTGGCAGGACGCTGGAAGACCATACCGCCTATGACGATGTTTGGGCCCCGCTGACAGACCGCATGGCGGCAGGCTATGCCGCCTTGTTTGAGGAGGGCGAGCGGGTGCTTTCCAAGGAGACGGCTTTTTTGACGACGGACCTCCTGCGCTCCGTTGTACGCGAAGGTACGGGCGCTGCGGCCCAGGCCCTCAAAAAACCCGCCGCCGGGAAGACGGGCACGACGAATGACTCTTTTGATGCATGGTTTGCCGGGTTTACGCAGGACTTGGTGACGGTGGTATGGGTAGGCTATGACAAGAATGAGCACCCCCTAGGGCGCTATGAAACCGGGGGTAGGGCGGCTTTACCCCTATGGTTGGCCTATATGAAGGGGGCCCTAGAGGGCTACCCCCAGTCCGAGTTTATGCCCCCCCCTGACGCTAACCTCCTACGTGTACGCATTGACAAAAGCAACGGCCTCTTGGCCTCCTCAGGGACAGCGCCGCGCGACGCCACCGAAATGTATTTTGTGAAGGGCACCGAGCCCAAGCAGCAAACCAGCGCCAAGGGAGAAATGGACTCCCACCGCTTTTTCATGGAAACCCCCTGAGGTTGATTCCAAGGGGGCCCCCCAGGGGTTAGGGTCCGCTACGCCTATGCGTTATGAATTTTTTCTGCAGAAACAAGACGGCGCCTATGGCCTTGAAGAAACAGAGGCACAGCTTTGCGCCCAAGGCGCCCTTCCCCAAACAGACGGCCACTGGCTTTGGCCTTTGGCGCCCTCCATGGATTGTTGGATACGCCGCGTGAAGGAAGGCGAGCGTTGTTTCCATGCCCTGGGCTTGTCCCTGGGCGGAGATACGGAAAAAGCCCTCAAGGCCTTTGAGGTGTTGCTGGGTTTTGCGCAAAGCCAAAACCTGGAGTTGATAGACGCGCAGCAGTTGAAAAAGGTGACGGAAAAGGACGAGGCCTCGTTTTTGGCGCAATATGCGCGCCTGAGGGACTATGCCGACGGCCATGTGGAGGCGGTTTTTGCGCACACCCCCCCCTCGGCGTGGCCCACGCCTCGGGCAGACGCGCGCAAACCGGCGAGGTTTTTTCTGACAGGCCCCATGGCCTGGGTATTTTTAGGGGTGGGGCTTGTGGTGGTTATTTTCTTTTATAAGCTGGCGCAGAAGTTTTTGACACTCCCCCTATAAAGCAAAAATTCCCAAACCCCCTTCTTTTGGGTATGCCCCCTAGCTATGGAAACATTTTCGGACGCTTTACAGGCCTTAGGGTTGGGGTGGGCAGGGGTGGCCGCCGGGGTAGGGCTGTTGCTGTTGTTGCTGCTTGCCTTTCTCTGGAAGCGGCGGCGTACCCGGCTTCGCCAACAGCTTGCCCTCGAAGAGCGCTCCGCGACGGTGGCCCAGCGCATAGCCCCCCCCACCTTGCCGCAAAAGGAAAAACGCGCAGCCGACGAAGCGCCCAGCCAGGCGGAGCTTCTCCGGGCCGAGCGCCAGCAACTGGAGGCCCAGGCCAAGGCGCAGAAGGAAAAAGAGGCCCGCGAAGCTTTTGAGGCCCAAGCGCGGGCCCTGAAGGAGCAGGAGGAGGAGGCCAAGCGTTTGGCCTACCGCCAGAAGAAGGAGGCCGAGGCCCAGGCCAAGGCGGAGAAGCAACGGCAAGAGGCGGAGGAGGCTTTGCGGCGGGAGGAGGAGGCGCGCTTGGCCAAGCAGAGGCAAGAGGAGGAGGAGAGGGAGAAGGCAGCCAGGGAGGCGGGGAAGACGTTGTCGGAGGGCCTTATGAAAACCCGCAAGGAGGGGTTTTTAGCCAGGCTAGGGGGGCTGTTTGGGGGTACGCCGCGCAGCATAGACGCCGCCCTTTTGGGAGAGTTAGAGGAGCTTTTATTTTCAGCAGACATAGGGGTGCATACGGCTTCGCGCCTCTTGGCCGGCATAGAGGCCAAGGCGAAGAAGAAGGAGTTGGCGGATTTGGAGGCCATACGGCATTTGTTGAAGGCGGAGATTGCGGCGATATTAAACCTCCCCCCTGCCCCCTCTGCCCCCCCCCTGGAGGGCCCCGAGGTATGGATGGTGGTAGGCGTCAACGGCTCCGGAAAGACGACGAGCATAGGCAAGCTGGCGGCGCAGGCCAAGGCGCAGGGGAGGAAGGTGGTATTAGCGGCCGCAGACACTTTCCGTGCGGCGGCGACGGAGCAGTTGGAGGTTTGGGCTGGGCGTACGGGGGCCCTCTTGGTACAAGGCAAGGAGGAGGGGGACCCCGCCTCGGTAGCCTTTGAGGGGGTGAAGAAGGCGAGGGAGGAGGCCGCGCAGCTGGTGGTGGTAGACACGGCGGGGCGTTTGCATACGAAGCAGCCGTTGATGGAGGAGTTGCGCAAAATTCACCGGGTATTGGGCAAAGCCCAAGCCGGGGCCCCCCACCAGGTATTGTTGGTATTGGATGCGACGATGGGGCAAAATGCCATTGCCCAGGCGAAGCAATTTTCCGAAGCGGTAGCCGTAACGCAGATAGTGCTGACGAAATTGGACGGGACGGCGAAGGGTGGGGTGGTTATCGGCATTTGTGACGAGTTAAAATTACCGGTAGGTTTTATAGGCATAGGGGAGAGGGCCCAGGACTTGAGGCCGTTTTCGCCCGCAGAATTTGTGGAAGCTTTGTTTGAGGAGCCCTAAGTTTGCCCGGCGAGAAGGAGTTTTTGCAGATGGAAGCAGCCGAAGTTTCTTCACCCAAGCCCCCCTTGCCCCAACTCCACATGGGCCAAGTATTTGCGTCCAAGAATTTGTTGCTGACGGGGGTGACGGGCTTTTTAGGCAAAGTGGTTTTGTCCCTGTTGTTGGACAAATATGGGGAGCAGCTGAACAAGGTTTATGTGTTGGTGCGCAAAGGCTCGCTGAACGATGCGCGGCGTCGGTTTATAGAGCGTGTGGTGCCCAGCGAGCCCTTCAGCCCCCTGCGCGAGAAATATGGCGAGGGGGGGGCGCTGCAATTGATTGAGAAGAAGTGTGAGGTAATAGAGGGGGACATTACAGACGCCTGGCTGGGTATGGGGGAGGCGCAAGCGGAGGGGTTACAGGGGGAGTTATCGGCATTCATCAACTGTGCCGGCCTGGTAAGTTTTAACCCCTCCCTACAAGTAGGTTTAGACGCTAACGTTAAGGGTGTACAGAATGCCGTCGCCTTTTGTCAGCATTTAAAAATACCGCTGATACATGTTTCCACGGCATTTGTCGCAGGGGAGCGCTCCGGCCTGGTTTTTGAGGATGAGCCCATTGTGGGCTATTTCCCCAAGAAGGAGGAACTCAAGGAGGCGGAGTTTTCTTTGGAGCAGGAGTTGAAGGATTGCGCCAAGGCCATTGCGCGCGTGCGGGAGACGGCGGAAGACAAGGCGTTGAGCACCCAATTTCAGGAGCGCGCCCAAAAGCGCTTGGAGAAAGAGGGCAAGGACTTTCATGACGAGCGCACGCTGCGCATGGCCATTAACCGCGAGCGTCGGCTTTGGGTTTCTCTCCAGCTAACAGAAGTAGGGATGGAGCGGGCGAAGTTTTGGGGGTGGCCCAACACCTATACCTATACCAAGTCCCTGGGGGAACAAGTTATAGCCCAGGCTTCCGACTTGCATTTTGCGATTTTGCGTCCTTCCATTGTGGAAAGCGCTTTGCGTTTTCCTTTCCCCGGGTGGAACGAAGGCTTCACCACTTCTGCGCCCCTGTGTTTTGTGTTGTTGAAAGGCCACCGCAGCGTCCCCGCGGGAACACAAACCATTTTGGATATGATTCCCGTAGACTTGGTAGCCAGCGCAGTGGTTGCGGCCACAGCCCAAGCCATTGCCACACCGGCCCGGCGTATTTTCCATGTGGCCTCCGGGGATTCCAGCCCTTGTTTCGCTTCACGCGCCGTCGAGTTGGTAGGCCTCTACCGGCGCAAACATTTTCGCGAGCGTAAGTCCGGCAATGAGTGGATGAACCGTTTGAAAGCGCGCATAGAGCCTCGGACGGTAGGCCTCCAGTCCTTCAACCTAAGCTCCGCGCCTTTTTTCATACAAGCGAGTGAGAAAGCCAAAACCTGGTTGGAAGAGGTGAAGCCGAATTGGGGGATGCCGAAGGTATTGTCCTGGATAGAGAGGGCGCAAAGTGGGCTTGAGGACATAGGGGACCAAGCCGAAGCGGTGCAGAACATTGTCGACATTTTTCTGCCCTTCATTTGGCAACACCGCTATTTGTTCCGCTGCGACAACACGCGGGAGTTGTTTGCTTCGCTGAGCCTCCAAGACAGGAACAAGGTTTTTTGGAGTCCTGAGAAGCTGAATTGGCGCAAATATTTCCTTGAAACCCACCTCCCGGGCCTGGAGAAATGGGTATTCCCCAACCTGGAGGAGGAGCGGAAAAAACGCAGGGCGATGCCTCCCTACCGCGACTTGTTGGAGCTTTTGGATGCTTCGGCTTTTGCTTTTCACCACCGTGTGGCTTTTCGTTATTTGGGCAAGGAGGGGGAGCAGACGCGGTTTACTTTTGGAGAAGTACGCCACTATGCAGGGCGTGTGGCCTCTCGCCTGGCCTCCGAGGGAATTTCACCCAAGACGCAGGTATTGTTGCTTTCAGAGAACCGACCGGAGTGGGCCATTTCCTATTTTGGAATTCTCCTGGCCGGGGCAACGGCCGTACCTTTGGATGCGGACTTTTCCTTGAAGGAAATTCTCAACATTGCAGAGCGCTCCAAGGCCGGCGCTTGTTTGTTTTCCGAAGAAGTGTTTGAGCGACTTCCAACCCTCCTCAAAGCCTTGACGAAAATAAATGTGCGCTGCATCAGCCTGGCCGAAGGCATGGAAGGCGCCGATGTGGCCGTGCAAAGGCCCAAGCTGAGTGGAAGCGACGTGGCCTCGTTGTTGTTTACTTCAGGCACGACGGGGATGCCCAAGGGCGTCATGTTGACGCATGAGAATTTCACCTGGCTTGCGGCCAAGCTGGCGGGTATTTTTGAGTTAAGGGCGGGGGAGGGGTTGTTGTCTGTTTTGCCGCTGCACCACAGCTTTGAATTTTCCGCGGGCCTTTTGGTGCCCTTTGTGAGTGGTGCAGAGGTGAATTATTTGGACGAATTAACCAGCGACAAAATTTCCGAAGCGCTGGACAGCAAACGGGTGACGGCCATGGTAGGCGTCCCCGCCGTATGGCAATTGTTTGACAGGAAAATAGTGCAGGAGCTTGCGCAGAAGCCTGCGGTGGTGGAGGAGGTGATGGATGTGCTTTTGGAGTTTAACCGGCAGCTTCGCGACTACCGCGACATTAACTTAGGAAAGCTTTTGTTTTGGCCCATACACCAGAAGCTGGGTGGGCGCATGCGCTATTTGGTTTCCGGCGGCTCCAGTTTGCCCAAGGATGTGCATGAGAAGTTTCACGGTTTTGGTTTTTCAATGTCCGAAGGCTATGGCCTGACAGAGTCCTCGCCGGTGTTGACGATTTTTAAGGCGGACAACAAGTTGGTGCCAGGCTCCGTCGGGCGCGTATTGCCGGGCATTTCTCTGAAAATTTTAAACCCGGACAACGACGGGGTAGGGGAGGTTTTGGCCAAGGGCCCCAACATTATGGCGGGTTATTTTGAGGACAGGGAGGCAACCGACGCGGTGCTAAAAGCCGGTTGGCTTTACACAGGGGACTTAGGCTATTTGGACACCGACGGCCGTCTCTTTTTGGTAGGCCGGAAGAAGGACGTCATTATTGACGCCAACGGAAAGAATGTCTACCCGGACGAGTTGGAGGTGCTTTATGAGAAGCACGACTTTATAAAGGAGCTTTCCATTGTGGGCTTTCCTTCAGAGGAGGGAGGGGAGAAGGTGGCCTGCCTATGCGTGCCGGATGTTTCCGAGAAGGGGCGTGCGGAGGCCATACGCGAATTGGAGGAGCATTTTAGAAAAATTTCAGGCTCCCTGCCTCTCTACCGCCGTGTGAAGGCGCTCTATTTTTGGGAAGGTGTTTTGCCGAGGACGTCCACGCGCAAAGTGAAGCGCAAGGAGGTGTTGGAGATTGTGAAACGCCTTGAAGCGCGAAACCAGACTTTGTTGAGGGGGCGTCGAGGCAAGAAGGAGGTGTTGGATGAGCACATGGAGAGTTTGGTGCAACTGATTGCGCAGACTTCGCAAAAGTCTGCCCAAGAAATACAGCTTTCTTCCAAGCTGGTAGATGATTTGGGGATGGACTCATTAATGTTAAGTGAGTTAACCGTAGCATTAGAGCAAACAGGTTGGGTAAGCCAAGGTTTAGACTTAACGAAAATTCAAACCGTCGACGACTTAGGGCGTGCCCTGCAGTCCGGGCGCAAGAAAGAAGCGCCTCCCAAACCGCCTGCGCCCAAACGAGAGGAAGAAACCAGCATTAACGACTTTCAAATTCCCGAAGTGGTTTCCAAAGCGGGGCGGAAGTTTTTGGCTTTGGGCCAGCAGGCGCTTTATGAGCGCATGTTTAACATTCGTGTTGAAGGCAAGCCTTTTATTCCCCAAAACAGAAATTTTTTGGTGGTTGCCAACCACAGCAGCCATTTGGACATGGGCCTGGTGAAGTTGGCATTGGGGGAGCATGGTGGGCACTTGGTGACGTTGGCGGCGCGCGACTATTTTTTCAACCGCAGCGTGAAGAGGTTTTATTTTGAAAATTTTACAAACCTCATTCCGATGGAGCGCCAAGGGGCCTTGCGCGAGTCCCTGCGCTATGCGGCAGAGTCTCTGACGCAGGGCTACAACCTGCTTATTTTCCCTGAGGGGACGCGCTCCAAGACGGGGGAGATTCTCGAATTTAAGCCGACGGTAGGCTATTTGTCTCTCATGGCCAACGTCGACGTATTGCCCATATATATACGCGGCTCCTTCAACGCCTTGCCCAAGGGCAGTCTTTTGCCCAAAAGCAAAGAGTTGGAAGTGCGCATTGGGCCTGCCTTGCGCATACAAACCATGTCTGCGCATGTTGCCAACATGGTGCGCTCCGAGGCCTACCGTTGGATTGCGCGTATTGCGGAGGAGGCGGTACGCCAGTTAGCGAAGGGGAAGGTTTTGGACTTAGAGAATTTGGATGAGAAACAGACGGAGACACTGGGATGAACATTCTGGTTACAGGAGGCACCGGTTTTTTAGGGGCGCATTTGTTGCCGTTATTGCTGGCGGATGGGCACAAAATACGTCTCATAGGCAGGAGTATTCCTTCCCAGGCTTTGCCCGAGGGGGTGGAGTTTAGGCAAGGGGATTTGAAGAACCGGGAGTTGGTGCGCGCTGCGCTTGAAGGTGTGGATGCCATTTACCACCTGGCTGGGCGCGTCAGTTTTCGCGACAAGGATGCGCGGCAGATGTATGAACTCCACGTCGACTGCACGCGCGACTTGCTGCACGACATTTCCAAGCTGAAGAAAAAGCCGCGTTTCATTTTAATGTCGACTTCGGGGACCATTGCGGTTTCCAAGACGGAGTGCGTGTTGAATGAGGAGGCGCCCTACCCTCTGGATGTGGTTGGGCGGTGGCCCTATTATTTGTCCAAAATTTTTGAAGAGAAATTGGCGCTTGAGTTGTGCCCGAAATATGAAATTCCTCTGGTGGTGCTCAACCCCAGTTTGCTGATGGGGCCGGGGGACGAGCGGCTTTCCTCCACGTGGACGGTTGCGAAGTTTTTGCAGGGGGACATTCCGGCTTTGCCCAACGGCGGCATTTCCGTCGCGGACGTAAGGGATGTGGCCCAAGTTGCCTTCAACGCCTTGAGGAAGGGAGAGTTATATGGGCGGCATTTGGTGGGGTTGAACTTCAGCATGAGGGAATTTTTCGAGCGTGTTTCCAGACTTTCCGGGGTGTCCATGCCCCTGCTGCGTTTGCCCAAGACGTTGAACATTTTGGGGGCGAAAATGTTGGGCAAGTGGGCGGACTGGAAGGGGAGGGAGCCGGATTTAGATGCGCAGGAAGTGGACATAGGGGAGCACTGGTTTTGGTTGGAAAGCACGAAGGCCCAGCAGTTGCTCGACTACCGTCCTCACGACATATATGAGACTTTGCAAGACACCATTGCCTTCATTTTGCAGCGTATGCCGCCAGGGCATGTGGCCGGCACCAAAGGAAGGCTAGAAAAATTGCGTGGGGACTAAAGGGGTTTTTTGTTTTGCCCTCCCGGGCGGGGTTATTGGTGCTGGGCCTGCGGCCCGGCCGTCTCCGCTGCGCGGCGGCAGTAGGTTTCGCCTACCGGCGAGTCACTTTTTTGTGTGACAAAAAAGTAACCAAAAAAACACCCTCCGGGGCCCTGCGGGGCTCCTGCAGCACTCGCGACCCCCTCG